>JANMBN010000168.1:0-15350 GCA_031360485.1 Betaproteobacteria bacterium
GGGCGGCGACGGGGGAAACGCTCGCGTCCTATCTCGAGAGCAGGATCTGGCAAAAGATTGGCATGGAGTCCGATGCATACTGGCTGATCGACCGCAACGGCACGGAATTAGCGTTCGGCGGCCTGAATGCAGTGCTTCGCGATTACGCACGGTTCGGCCAGCTCTATCTGAATGAAGGCAAGTGCGCGGGCAAGCAGGTGGTTCCGACCGAATGGATTCGGGCATCTGTCACACCGGACGCGCCGCACTTACAGCCCGGAAACCCGAATTCGAGTTGGGTACTGGGATACGGCTATCAACTGTGGATTCCGCAGCAGCCGGACGGCGATTACCTCGCAATCGGCGTCTACAATCAGTTCATTTACGTCTACCCCAAGAAAGGCATCGTGATCGCGAAGAGTTCGGCGTATCCAGCGTACAACGTGGACGGACCTGATAGGGAACTGGAGACGATTGCGGCCTTTCGGGCGATCGCAATACAAATGGCTGCGCCAGCACACGGCCCGGACCGCTAACTCGTGGAACCGCATGGAAAATGGTGCCAGTGGAAGGAGTCGAACCCTCGACCTTCGCATTACGAAACATCACACCAACGTAGGGTTTTGTTAATCAAATACTTGCGGCGCTTGCCCATCTCAAAATCCATCTCACTCAGTCACGGTTGCGTTGCAGCAAACCCGGGCCAGACGCAGTCTCGGCAGGTGAATTGTTGACGGGACCCCGGTGGTGTTCGATGAATCACGGTGAGATGTCTAATTCGTTGAACGCTGCAACCGAATCGGCTGTGATGGCGGGGCGCCCGCGCCAGTCGAGGGCATCGCGGGGCGGCGTTCAGTGCGGGGGCTCGCGCGCGGCGCCAATTCCCGCGATGCGGCCGCCGACGAAGCACTCGGCGATGTTGCCGCCCGACATGTAAAGATGTCCGAACACCGAGCCCATTTCACCTGCGGCGTAGAGGCGTGGGATCGGTGTGCCGTCGGGCCTGACAATTCGCTGCGCCGCGTCGTGCACCGGCCCGCCCTGCGTGTTGGACACGATCGGCCAGACCGGCGCGTAGACAAAGGGTGCCTTGGCGACGGGCATCATGCTGGTCGGCGGTCGACTCCAATCGTCATCGCTCCCGGCCGCGCAGGCCGAGTTCCAGCGCGAAAGTGACGCAGCGAGCGTGCTTTCGTCGGCGCCGGTCGCGCGAGCGAGTGCGCCGAGGTCGTCCGCGCGGTTCAGGATGCCGAGTTCGAGTTCCTTCGCGTTGTCTTTGCTCCAGTCGTAGGCGATGCCGCGCGCATGCGACGCTGGCCGTCCGAACGGATATATCGACGTATTTTGATCTTCGGCCACGAGCCACGCCGGGATCGCGGCATAGTCCTGCACGGTCGCATCGTAGCGTGCGAACGGGCGTGCGCCCGTATCCTGGACGTAGGGATCGTATTCGTTCATGAATCGCCGGCCGCGCCGGTCGAGCACGATCCAGGGCATGCGCACGTCGCTGCGCACGGGTGTGCCCGGCGTCCAGTCGGGCAGGCGCTTGGTGCGGATACCGAACGGATAAGCCGGATCGGGATGCCGGAACCCGTACGAGCCGTGGTAGTGCCACATGTGCCAGAGATCGGCGCCGAGCGCTTGCGCCATGCGAATGCCGTCACCCGTGTTGCCGGCAAACGCCGCCGACATGACGGCTCCTTCGGGCCAGAACGCTTGCTGCATGGCAGCGTCGCCCTCGAAGCCGCCGCACGCGAGCACGACGCCGCGCCGCGCGCGAATGGTTTTCACCGCACGCCCCGATCGCACGGCGACCCCTTGCAGCAGGCCTTCCCTGTTGCAGACCAGCCGTTCGACCGCGCTGCGCGTGCGCACGTCGATGCCGCGCCTGGCGAGGTTGCGCGCGATCACCTCGAACAGCAGCGCCCCGCCCGGTGCGCCGCGTACCTGCGGATAGGCCATCGCGGGGTCGAACCCGTCGACGGTCTCGATATCGACGAAGGCGAAAGTATCGCTGCCGGGAAACGGATAGTTGGCCGGTGACGGGCGCAGCACCGTCGTCGCACCTCCCGCGCGCGCGAGTGCGGCGATGCGCTTTGGCAGGCCGGTCATGCCGCGCGCCAGCGTGCGTAGCAGCGCGTCGGGCGCGGTGTCGAGATTGGTGCGCTTCAGATAGGCGTAGGCGGCGGCGGCGCTTCGCGCTGCGCGCACACCGCCGAACGAGCAGACCGAAATGCCGCCCGGATCGGGCATCTTCTCGAGGACCAGCACCGTCACGTCTTCGTCGTGCGCGGCGATCGCGGCGATGCCGCCGGCAAAACCACAGCCCACGACGACGACGTCGACGGTCTCGTCCCAGCGCGTCATTTCAGGATCGCCGGAAAGGAAAGACGCAAGCCGTCGATCAGCTCGGCCGCCATGTCGGCGAGGATCGCGCGGCCCTTCTCCGCGGTGGCGAGCGTAGGATCGCCGCGCACGCCCGAGACCGAATAGTCGGGTCCGGTCGCCGGATCGCCGTCGAAGATCGTCGGCACATAGAAGACGGTTTTCGGCGCATCGAGCATGTTGCCATAGTCGACGACCGCCTTGTCCATGCGCACGGCCTGCGGCGCGATGGCGAGGATCATCGACGTTTCCGCCTCGTCGCCATGGCCGCCGACCTGCTGCTTCATCAGAGCGTGCGTGCCCTTGCCGAGCGACGCGATGTCGGCGCAGAGCACGCGCACGCCGGTGCGCCGATAGAACTCGCGCACGACGATGCGCAGCGGCGCTTCGGTCGAAACACCGGTGTTGACGACCGCGATGCACCGAACGCCGTCTTGCACCAGCTTGTCGAACACGTCGGTCAGCACGGCCTGGAACGTTTCGGGCCGAAGATGCTGCGAACCCGGATAGCGCACGAATGCCGGGTAGTAGCCGAGGCTTATGACCGGGGCGACGATCACGGGCAACTCGGCCGCGATCCGGCTCGCGAGGTCGTGCGCCAACAGAAAGTCGGTGTTGAGGGGCAGGTGAGCGCCGTGTTCCTTGGCGATCGCGCCGATCGGCACGATCACGGGCCATCCCGCGTCGATCTTTGCCTTGGCCTCGGGCCAGCTGAGGTTTTCGAGCCAGACGCCTTTGCTTGCATGATCCCCCCGAGCGTCGCTTCGCGCCGTTCCCCCCAGGGGGCGAGTGCCTGGGGGCGGCCCTGCGGCACTCATAGATGCTTCTCCAGAAAGCGCCGCATGTCCGGACCCCATACTAGAGATCCGCGACCCGCGAGAAAATGCCCTTCGTAGGGCGTCCACCCGAAGTGCGGATAGATCTTCGTTTCGAACGGCACACCTGTGCCGGCGAGGGCTGCGGCGATCTCATGGGTCGGGCGGATCGAGAAATCGTTCGCGGCCTGCGCGAAGAAGATCGGCATCCGCACCTTCTTCGCCGCCTCGATCATATAGGCGGCGATGGTCGGATTGCGGTCCCAGTTCATCGCCGCCCCGGCGAACTCGATCGCGCAGCGAAAGCGGCTTTCGCGCGAAGCCGCCAGCAGCGTGTTGACGCCGCCAAAGGACGAACCCATCACGCCGATCCGCGCCGGGTCGATCGTCGGCAGTGTCTTGACAAGAGCGAACGCGGCGAGCACGTCGTCGCATTCGCTCGACAGTCGCTTGACGAGCTGGACGTTGTATTCCGGGCTGAACTCGGGTGCGGTACATTCCGAACGCCAGCTCGGGCCGGACGAGTAGCCGTAGCCGCGCCGATACGGGAAGAAGCACGCGATGCCCCAGGAATTGAGCAGGATCGGAACGCCAGGAGCGGCATTGTCCTCGTGGCCTTCCGTGACGCCGCTGCCGTGGTTGTAGATCATGCACGGAAACGGCCCGTCGCCGGGCGGGACGAACAGAAAGCCCTTGAGGTGGTACGGCCCGCTCACGAATTCGTGCTCGACCGGCACATAGCTGAGCGCTGCGATATCGACGTCGCCGGCCCACCCGCCGGCCCCGGCGGCGCGCTCCTCGATGAGGCGCTCGAACCGGTCGATCGCGGCGCGCATCTCGGCGCGCGCCGCCTCGAAATCGGCACTCTTCGCGCGCGCGTCGAGATCGGCGCGGTGCGCCTCCTTGCTCGAAAAAGCGCATTCCCAGGCGACGTCGGGCCCGTCGGCGGTGGCATCGGCCTTGACGCGGATCGTGCCGGCGGGAAGGCCGAGTGCCACGCGCACGTCGCAGGCCTTGCGGCGAACGGCGAGGACTGCGTCGCGTTTTCCCGGTTTGCAATAGTAGTGCGTGCGTTCGATGATCATGTGCCTCCTGCCGAGCCTCCGCAAAGGAGGCATGCGTCCCCTCGGGAGGGCAGCGATCGAATGCGAGGGTAGGGGTTCATGTTCGATTGACAGGACGGTAGGTGCCGGGAAAATGGCAGCGCACGAAGCGCCCCGGTGCATGCTCGGCGAGCTGGGGCGGCTCGTCCCGGCAGCGCTCGGCCGCGATCGGGCACCGCGTGCGGAAGACGCAGCCCGAGGGCGGCGACACCGCGCTCGGCAGATCGCCTTCGAGTGCCGGCGGTCCCGGCGGTCGCGTCGGGTCGGGCTCGGGTACCGCGGCAATCAACGCTGCGGTGTAAGGATGCAACGGGGCAGCGAACAGGCTCGCGTCGTCCGACAGCTCGACGATGCGGCCAAGATACATCACCGCCACGCGATGCGACAGGTGGCGCACGACGGCCAGGTTGTGCGAGACGAACAGGTAAGCCACGCCGAACTCCGCCTGCACGTCTTTCAGCAGGTTCAGGATCTGCGACTGGATCGAAACGTCGAGGGCGGAGACAGCCTCGTCGCACACGACGAGGCGCGGCGACGGGGCCATCGCCCGCGCGATCCCGATGCGCTGGCGCTGGCCGCCCGAAAAGGCGTGCGGATATCGCGTCGCGTATTCGGGCGACAGTCCGACAATGCGCATCACCTCGGCGACGCGCGCGTCGATGCGCGCGCGCGGCCAGTCGAGGTTGGCCAGCGGTTCGCCGACGATGTCGCGCACGCGCAGTCGCGGATTGAGCGAGCCGACCGGGTCCTGGAAGATCGCCTGCAGCTTGCGGCGCACCGGGGCCAGCTCGGCGCCCGTGGCGCGGGTGATGTCCCGACCTTCGAAGCGGATCGTTCCGGAAGTGGGCACGAGCAGACGCAGGATCGCGCGGCCCAGTGTCGTCTTACCGCAGCCGCTTTCGCCGACGATCCCGAGCGTCTCGCCCGCTTGCACGTGCAGGCTGACGCCGTCGACCGCGCGCAGCATCTGCGCCGTTCGGCCGAAACCCTCGGCGCGGACCGGAAAATGTACGGCGAGGTCCTCGATTTCCAGCAGCGCATTGGTATGTACCCCCTTGGCGCTGCGCGCCTTCCCCCCGAGGGGGAGCAATTCGCGCTTGGGACGGCCCGGCGCGCTCATGGTGCGCCCTTGGCGCTGCGCGCCTTCCCGCCAAGCGGGAGCGAGCCCTCCTTCGGGCGGCCGGGCGGAGGGCTCATGACGCCATCGAAGCGAGGCCGGTCTCGTGCGCGCACCAGCAGCGCACGCGCCGTCCATCGGCCAGTGTCTCGAGCGGCGGCACCTCCGTGCGACACCGGTCCAATGCGTCCGGGCAACGCGGATGGAAGCGGCAGCCGGCCGGAAAGCGCGAGGGTGGCGGCGTCGTGCCCGCGATCTGGTGCAGGCGCGCGGCCTTGGTTCCGATGCGCGGAATCGATTTGAGCAACAGGCGCGTGTAGGGATGCAGCGGGGCGGCGAACAGCGTGCGCACGGCTGCCTCCTCCATGACGAGGCCGGCGTACATCACGACGACGCGGTCGGCCATGCCGGCGACAACGCCGAGGTCGTGCGTGATCAGCAGCACGCCCATGCCGGTGTCGTCGCGCAACCGGCGGACCAGTGCCAGGATCTGCGCCTGGATCGTCACGTCGAGCGCGGTCGTCGGCTCGTCCGCGATCAGCACCCTGGGTCGGCACGCCATCGCCATCGCGATCATCACGCGCTGGCGCATGCCGCCCGAAAGCTGGTGCGGATAGTCGTCGACGCGCCGCTCGGGGGCCGAAATGCCGACGGCGCGCATCAGCTCGATCGCACGGCCGCGTGCCTCGGCGCGCGACATGCCCAGATGCGCTTCCAGCGTCTCGCCGATCTGGAAGCCCGCGCGAAACAATGGATTGAGGCATGTCATCGGCTCCTGGAAGATCATCGCGATCTCGGCCCCGCGCACGCGCAACAGCTCGGGCTTCGACAGCGTGGAGAGATCGCGCTCGCCCAGCCGTACCGTTCCTGCGTCGACGCGTGCCGTCGGCGCCAGCAGGCGCATCGCCGCCAGCGCGGTGACCGACTTGCCCGAGCCGCTTTCGCCGACGAGGCCGACGATCTGGCCGCGCGCTATCGAAAAGCTGACGTCTTCGACGACGCGCTGCCGCCCGTTCGTGCCGGGGAACGAGACGGTCAGTGCGTCGATCGCGAGCGCCGCGGCCCCCAAGGGGGCGCCATTCGCGCCTTGGGACAGCCCGGCGGCGCTCATTGGCGCCCCCTACGACGCTGCGCGTCGGTCCCCCCGAGGGGGAGCGAGCGCCTTGGGAACGGCCCGGCGGCGCTCATCGTTCGCGGATCCGCGGATCGAGCAGGTCGCGCAAACCATCGCCCAGCAGGTTGAAGCCGATGATGGTAACGCCGAGTGCGGTCCCGGCAGCGAGCGTCAGGTGCGGGTCGCTGCGCAGCGCCGGCAGGCCGTCGCGGATCATGCCGCCCCAGCTGGGCAACGGCTCCTGCACGCCGAGGCCGAGGAACGACAAGGTCGCCTCGGCCATCACGACGAAGCCCACGCCGACCGACGCGCGCACGATCAGCGCCGGCACGATGTTGGGCAGGCAATGGCGCAAGAGGATCGTCGCGGGTTTCGTGCCGCAGACGATCGCCGCGTCGACGAACAACTCGTTGCGCAGCGACAGCACGAGCGATCGCGTCAGGCGCGCGATCCCGGGCCAACTAACGAGGGCCAGCGACAGGATCACCGTCGGTATGCCGGGCCCCAGCATCGCCGCAACCAGGATCGCCACGATCAGGTCGGGAAAGGCGAAGGTGATGTCGGCCGTGCGCATGACGAACGCGTCGAACCACCCGCCGCGCCACGCCGCCGTCATGCCTGCCGCCGTGCCGACAACGAGTGCGATCGCCAGCACCGAGAGCGCCACGGTCAGCGAAACGGCGGCTCCGACCATGAGCCGGGACAGCACATCGCGACCTAGCGCGTCAGTGCCCAGCGCGAAGTCGTTGCCTGGCGGTTCCCAGATGAAAGCCATGTTGGTGCGCGAAAAGTCGGCCGGCGCGATCCACGGCGACAAGAGCGCCACGCCGACGGCGAAGGCGACGATCGCGAAGCCCAGCACCGCACTGGGCGTTCCCACAAAGCGGCGCCGGAAATCCGCGAAACCGGTCGGCTCGACGAGAACTTCGGCTGCCGCGCTCATTGGGGCACCCTTGGCGCTGCGCGCCTTCCCTCCGAGAGGGGGCAATGAGCGCCTTGGGGCGGCCCTGCGGCACTCATCGCCGCGCCTCGAGCCGGATGCGCGGATCGACGAGGCCATAAAGAACATCGACCGCGAAATTGATCGTCGCGTAGAAGAACGTGAACAACATCACGATCGCCATCGTCACCGGATAGTCGCGCGCGAAGATCGATTCGATCGCGATGCGCCCGAGGCCCGGGATGTTGAATACGGTCTCGATGACGACCGTGCCGGTGATGAGGCCGCCGAAAATGACGCCGCATACGGTCAGGATCGGGACCAGCACGTTGCGCAGCGCGTGGCGCCAGACGACGAGCCGCTCCGACAGGCCCTTGGCGCGCGCCGTGCGCACGTAATCCTGCTGCAGCACCTCCAGCATGAACGTGCGGGCCAGCCGTGCGAGATAGGCCGCGGCCGGGATCGCCAGCAGCACGACCGGCAGGATCGCGTGGCGCCAGCTCGTCCAGCCCGCGACCGGAACCCAGCCAAGCTTCAGCGCGAAGCCCCAGACCAGGAAGGCGGCGAGCGCGAAGTTCGGGATCGACAGGCCGGCGACGAGGACCAGGACGATGCCCGTGTCGGCCAGCGTATTGCGGCGCAACGCCGCGACAACGCCCAGCGCGATGCCGATCGGGATCGCCAGTGCGAGTGCCGCCGCCGCGATCGACGGGCTGATCCACAGCGCGTTCCTGATCACCTGCGTCACCGGCACGCCGGGATAACGAAACGACAATCCGAAATCCCCATGCGCCAGCTTCGCGACGTAGTCGACGAACTGCACCGTCACCGGCCGATCCAGCCCGTATTCGCTGCGCAGCTTGCGCTCGAGCACCGCGTTGCCGCCCTGGTCGCCCAGCATGATCGTGATCGGGTCGCCGGGGACGAACCGGTTGGCGACGAAAGTGAGCACCACCGCCGCCACGAGCACCGGCAGGAGCCCGAGGAGGCGGCGAAGCACATAGGCTGTCATCGACCGATGCGGCACCCTGTCAGTTGATCGTCACCTTCTCGTAGGGAAGCATCCGCATCGGGGCGAGCGTCACGCCCGTCACGTTCGGCTTGACGACCGCGACGTTCGTGCGCACGAAGATGCCGCACGTGCCCCAATCGTCGAGCAGCAAGGCTTCGGCCTCGTGGTAGAGCTTGTAACGCGTCGGGTCGTCGGCCGTGACCTGCGCGCGGTCGATCAGCGCGTCGAAGGCCGGGTTCGAATAGCGCGCGCGGTTGAACGAGCTCTTCGAATGCCAGACCTGCGACAGGTAGTAGAGCGCGTCCGGATAGTCCGCCGTCCATCCCCAGGAGAAGAACGGCGTCTCGCCTGCGTTGAGCGAACGCAGAAATGTCGCGCGCTCCATGATGTCGAGATCGACCGTCACGCCCAGGACCTGCTTCCACTGGTCGGCGTAGTAGGCGACCTCGTTGCGGAACGGAGCGAGGTTGGCGATCCTGAGCGGCGGCATGCCGCGCCCGCCGGGGTAACCCGCGTCGGCCAGCAGCCGCTTCGCTCGTTCCGGATCGTAGGCGATCTTCTTCACCGCCGGGTTGTAGCCGGGGATTCCGGGCGTGATCTGGCCGTAGAGCGGCTGCGCCAGCCCCCCGAACAGGCCGCGCGTCATCGCGTCGCGGTCGATCGAGATGCAGAAGGCCTCGCGCACGCGTTTGTCCTTGAAGGGCGCGTACAGATTCTGGTTCATGCCCAGATAGGTGATTTGCGCGGCCGACACGGTCTTCGCCTCGGCGCGCAGCTTGGCGTCGCGCATGACGCGCCGCGCAAGGTCGGTGCTCGCCACCATCAGCACGTCGAGCTCCCCGGCTTCGTACATGGTCACGGCCGTTTCCTCCGACGGCACGACGATGAAGCGCAAGCCGTCGATCTTCGGCGCTCCACCGTAGTAATCCTTGAAGGCCTGGAGATAGACGTTCTCGCCGCGTCGCCAGGCCGCGAACTTGTACGGGCCGGTTCCGGCCGAGACTTCCATGAACCAGTTCGGCCCCTTGTCGACGATGACCTGCGTGTCGAAGAACAGGAACGGATAGATCGGGAACAGCACGTCGGTGGCGCTGAAGCGCACTTCGACCACGAGATCGCTTACGACCTTGACCCCCGCGAGATCCTTTGTCTTGCCGTCCTGCACGTCCTTGGCGCCGACAATGCGCTGCAGATACTGCAATTGCAGGCCCGCCTTGCTTCCCGGGGCGAGCAGCGCCTCGAAGCTGGCCTTGACGTCCTTGGCGCCAAAGGGCCGACCGGTGTGAAACTTGACGCCGGGACGCAACTCGAAGCGCCAGCCGAGGTTGTCCGGATGCGCCGTCCACTTGAGCGCGAGGGCGGGCAGGACCTTGCCGTTCTCGTCGACCCACGTGAAACTCTGATAAACGTTGCGCAACACGTCGCCGGCGATCAATGCCGACATCGTGATCGGGTCGATCATTTCCGGATCGGCGTTGATGTTGATGCGCAAATCGCGCGCCTGCGCCGGGCCAACCACGCCGACGACGAACACCGCCGCCACGGCGAGACAGCGGAACAGTTTTGCTGCTTTCATGGACGCCTCCGTTACAATGGTTTTTGCGGCTCGGTCGCCGATGATAGGGCGGAATGCGCGCCGCCGCTCGTTTCGTGTCTAGCGCACTGCCGACGCAACCCAATGGACCGAGGCTGCCAGGCCGTCATTTCGCCGCCTCGAAGCCGATCGCGACGTTGCAGGCCGCCTCCGGTCCGACGACCACGCGCGTGCCCTCGTCGCGATACGGGATCGCGCCGTGCTTCAGCGCCGACCGGCACGCCGCGAGATCGGCGACCGCAAAGTCGATGCCGAGCGCGCGGACCCGCGGCACGTTCCGCTGCACGAGGTCGATCGCGTGTTGGCCCGTGTCGAGCCGTACGCCGGTCGCCGTCGGTCGTCCCCGCGCGGCAGGCAACGCGCGTTGCCATTGGGTGGCACTGAATGCGGGATCGGGGCAGGCCAGCGTGAGGCAGCGGATGGCCATGGCCGTGTTCGCGTGGTCCAGGAGTTCGGGCAGCCAGACCGCCTCGCGTGTCGGCTGGCTGCACGCGAACAGCCGGACGCCCGTTCCCGGAACGTCGGCGAGCGAGACGATCCCGAAGCGGGCTTCGAGCGTCCGGCCATCCGGCCGAGGCACCGAGCGCGAGAACTCGATCGGTGCGTCGGGTGCGAGACCCGCCGCAAGCCAATGGTCGCGGGCGGCGAGCGGGTCGAGCGTCGTCAGCGCGAGGCCCGCGATGCCGCCGCCGTCGGCAATCGCCGCGCGCCAGTGTGAATTGCGCTCGGTCGGTGTCGCGACGGCAAGCAGCTCGAAATAGTCCGCGCGCAGCATGATCGTGTGGTTTTCCGTGCCGAGCGCCGCGCTGTGGACGCCTTTGGGCGACAGCGTGAAGCCAAGCCGGCGGTAGGTGTCGGCCGCCTGCGCGAGGCCGCCGACCGCGATGACGACATGATCGATGGTGCCGATCGCGTCGCCGGGATCCGCAGCGCTCATTGGTGTGCACCCTTGGCGCTTCGCGGCGGAAGGCTCATGACGCGACATCGTTGTCGAGGGTCGAATAGCTGCCGCGGCCGGCCGCGACCACGCGGCCGTCCTTGTCGCACACCTCGATATCGACGACGCCGATCGAGCGTCCGGCGCGCAGCGTGCGCGCCTTGGCGAAGAGATCGGTGTCGATGGCCGGTCGCAGATAGTCGATGCGCAGGTCGATCGTGGGGATCCCGCGGCCGAGCTTGGCGATCAGCGCGAAGTCGCCGGCGATGTCGATCAGTGCCGCGACCGGGCCGCCGTGCCATTGGCGCGTGCCGGGGCCGCGCTCGAACTCGGGCCTCCAGGGGGCGCGCAGCATGACGGTGCCGGTCGCTGCGTCGTGGTCCAGCAGTTCCAGCCCCAGGAAGTTCTGGAAACTGCCCTCGGCGAGCTTGCCGCGCAACAGGCTGGCGATATCCGCGGTCATGGGTGCACCCTTGGCGCTGCGCGCCTTCCCTCCGAGCGGGAGCCATTCGCGCCTTGGCACGGCCCGGCGGCGCTCATAGACAGGGCTCCACGATCACTTTGCCGAAGGTCAGGCGTTCCTCGAGCTGGCGCATCGCCTCGCGCCCGTCGGCAAGCGCGTAGCGCGTCTCGTGCAGGACCGGACGCAGTTTACCGGCTTTGACCATCCCGAGCAGGGCCAGCACGTCGGCGCGCGACCAGCCATTCGACCCGATGATGTTGAGCTCGAAGGTCCAGATATAGCGAATGTCCTCTTTCGGATCGAAGCCGGCGGTGGCCCCGCAGGTCAGCATGCGGCCGTCGCGCCGCAACACGCGCAGCGCGCGCGTCCAGCTGTCGCCGCCCGTAAAATTGACGACGACATCGAGTCCGCCCTGCGGCCCTGGGCGCGTGCTCGCGCGACCGAACCGGCGATGACATTCGGTCATCCAGTCCTGCGTGGTGTAATTGATGCCGATGTCGGCGCCATGTTCTTTCAGCCTGCCGAGCCTTTCCTCGGTCGAGGCACAGACGACGACCGTGGCGCCGGCGCGTTTGGCGAGTTGCACGCAGCACGTGCCCACTCCGCCCGACGCGCCCAGGATCAGCACGGTCTCGCCCGCCTTTATGCGGCCGCGCTCGTACAACATCCGGTGCGCCGTGCCGTACGCCACGGGAAGCGCAGCTGCCGTCGCGTAGTCGATTCCGGGATCGAGCGGAATCAGCATGTGCGCGGGCACGCGCACAAATTCGCCCAGCCCGCCGTCGAACGTCTCGCCGAGGAACCCGCCATCGACGCGGTCGATCGGGTCGACGAGCACGCGGTCGCCGGGCTTCAATCCCGTCACTTCGCTTCCCACGTCGACGACGTCGCCCGCCGCGTCGTTGCCGACGATCAGCGGCAGCTTCAGCTTGATGCCCGGCATGCCCCGGCGCGTGAACACGTCGTGATAGTTGAGCGCGCAGGCGCGCGTTCGAATCACCACATCGCCCGGCCCGCAGACCGGATCGCGGTAACCGGGATCGAAGACCAGCTTGTCGAGTCCGCCGTGCTCGTGCAGGACCAGCGCGCGCATGTCAGTCGGCTCCGTCGGCGCTGCGGCGCGCGCGCGCGATCGCCTCGGCTTCCATCGTCATGCGCTTGCGGTCCGGCTTGGCGGTAGCGGCGAGCGGGATTTCGTCGCGAAACTCGACCAGGCGCGGATGCGCATAAGCCGGGCCGTTGGCGATCGCGAAGGCCTTGATCTCGGCCTCGGTCACCGAGGCGCCGCTCTGGCGCACGACGAAGGCGAAGGGCAGCGTGCCCTTGATCTCGTCGGACACCGGCACGACGGTGGCCTGATGCACGCCCGGCATCCGTTCGATCAGCCGCTCGACTTCACCCGGCCACACATTTTCTCCACCGACGACGAACATGTCATCCGCGCGACCGAGGTAATAATAGAAGCCGTGTTCGTCGCGCCGCATGATGTCGCCCGATCGGTACCAGCCGTCGTGCATCACCTCGGCGGTTTTTTGCGGGAGGTTGTTGTAGCCTTCCATGCGCATCGGGCTTTTCATGTAGAGCACGCCTTCGTTCGCGTCGGGTCCCTCGCGCAATTCGCTGAGAGCCCCTGGCAGCGGGTAACCGAGCGAGACCGGCGGACGCGCGATTCCCTCCGGGTGCGGTCCGAACGGCGACGGCCCGGCCTCGGTCGTGCCGTAGCTGTTGTTGATGAGCGCGCCCGGGAATATCGCCTGCACTTTGTCGACCAGCGCTTGCGTCAACGGGGCCGAGCCCATCGTGACGTTGGTGACGGACGAGAAATCGAGCCCGCCGACCAGATCGCGCTCCTTCGCGACGAGCGCAAGCATCGTCGGCACCGAAGTGAGCCAGGTCACGCGATGGCGTTCGATGGCGCGCGCGTATTTCTTCGCGTCGAAGGACGGCAGCAGCACGATGCTGCCCAGCGCCGCCAATGCTCCCTTGACGCTGATTGTCGCGTTCATGTGGAACATCGGCGCCGCGACGAGGTAGCGATGGCGCGAGCGGTCGCCGTAGATGCGCGCCGAGGTTTCCAGCGACCAGCGTTGCGATTCGTGCGACAGCAGCACGCCCTTGGGCTTGCCGGTCGAGCCCGATGTATAGAGAATCATTGCGAGCTCGCGAGCGGTCGGCTCGACCGTGTCGAAGGCTCCGCGATCGAGGAACGCCGGATAACCCTTGCTGTCGTCGAAGTCGATGCGCAGGAGACCGGCCGGGCACAGATCGGTGCGCTCGCGGTCGTGGAACACGGCACGCAGATCCGCGTCCGCGAAGATGTGGTCGATGGTCTCGCGCCCGAGCCTGAACGATATCGGCACCGAAACGAGGCCCGCGCGCATGGTGCCGAAATAGGCGGCGAGCATCTCGACGCGATTGAGCGAGAGGATGCCGATCCGGTCGCCGCGCTTCAGGCCCAGGGCCAGCAGACCACGCGCGACCGCGTCGCACTCGGCGTCGAAGGCGGCATAGTTGACCTCGGCGGGTTTGTCCCAGTCCTTGAGATCGACGATCGCCACCTTTGCGGGCGCGAGGGCGGCGTCAAAGCAGCGGCCGAGATTCGAATGGATGCGCGTCACCACTGCTTGCCTCGCGGGCGGGAGCCGGGGCGGCAGGTCATTGCGCGCGCGCCGGCGTATGCACCAGGGCAACGTCGATTGCGTCAGCCCGACGTTGGTCAAGCGGAAGCACGCTGCGAATGGCCGGGTCCCCCATGCTTGCCCTCAGAACCGCGTGGAGACTGGTGCCGGTGGAAGGAGTCGAACCCTCGACCTTCGCATTACGAATGCGCTGCTCTACCAACTGAGCTACACCGGCGTTGACTTGCACCTGCGCGACGCGCGGGACCGTTTTGCGAGCTCGTCCCGGGAAGCCTTAAATTATAGCCGATGCCCGCGCCCGCTGCCAGTTTTTTGATGGAGCCGGCAATCAGCGCAAGACTTGCGGCGGAACGGCGGCAAGCAGCACGACGGCGCCGGTCCAGAAGATCTGCACGCCGATGCAGAGAAGGATGAATGCGGAGAGCCGGATGAGGACACTCGTCCCGGTTTCGCCCAGCACGCGCAGCATCCGGTCGGCGTAGCGATAGCAGACGAAGATGGTCGCGGCGATGAGCACTGCCCCGACCACGTCCGCGGCCCCGTTGACCAGCAGCAATCGGACACTCTGCGGGTGGTGAGCACCGATCGTGATCGCGATCGAGATCGTGCCGGGCCCGACCGTGAGCGGCAACGTCAGCGGATAGAACGCGCGGCTCGCGATTTCGGAGGCGGCCGGGGCGGTCGCCGGTGCGATCTTGATGACGCTTCCCGCGCGCAGGAGCTCCCATCCGTTCGCACACACGACGATGCCACCGGCGACCTGGACGATCGGCACAGACAGACCGAAGAATTCGAGAACATAGGTGCCGATGAACAGCGACGCGAGCAGCAGGATGAAGGCGTTGACGGCGATCTTCTGCGCGAGCGTCGCGCGCAGCTCCCGCGTGCAGTCGGCCGTCATCGCCAGGAACACCGGTGCGCCGCCGAACGGATTGACGATCGGGAGAAGCGCGGCGATCACGAGCAGCACGCCTTCGACGAAATGGCGGAGATCTCCGGTCACGGGTCGTATCCGTTCGTTTGGGCGGCGTCCGGCATGGCGTGGTGCTGCGCTACACTACCATGCGCGCCCGCCTGCGCACGCACGCCTGTCCGCGCACTTCATACACAGCATCCTGCCGACTCTTGTCCGCCACCCGCTCCCTTTACGGCTTCCATGCGGTGATCGCGCGCCTGCGGCAGCGGCCGGCGTCGGTGCGGGCGATACATCTCGCCGCGACGAGGCACGACGCCCGCACGCGCGATCTCATGG
>JANMBN010000169.1:0-6377 GCA_031360485.1 Betaproteobacteria bacterium
GGCCGCGGCCGCAGCGATCCGGAAAGCGGGCTCGACCGATACCGAGAAGCTCGTCGCCGCCATGAGCGGATTGAGCTTCGACTCGCCGTTCGGCAAGGTCAGCTTTCGCGCGCTCGACCACCAGTCGACGATGGGCGCGTACGTCGGCCGCACCGCGGTGAAAGACGGCAAGGGCGTGATGATCGACTGGCGCTACGCGAACGGCAGCGAGTATCTGCCCTCCGACGAGACGGTCAGGCGCCTGCGGCCGGCGGATTGACCGCGAACGCATCTGGCGGCAAACAGGCATCCGGCTGAAGCCGGACCCACGACGGGTCGCGTTTCCGTGGGGCCGCCTTCACGCCCGCACATCTGTGGGGCCGCCTTCAGGCGGCCTGGACTGGCGGACACAGGCATCCGGCTGAAGCCAGACCCAAATCGGGTCACACTGCTGTGGGGCCGCCTTCAGGCGGTCCGAGATCTGGAATCCAGCGCGCTCCCCAGAATGGATAGTCTGACAATCGACGAACCAATCCTGCACGAAGAGGATTCGCCACGACATAACGTGCGATCACTCTCAAATCCTCGTCGGCGCGAATGGCATGATCGTGGTAGCCGCGCTGCCACAGGGCGCCGGTGATACCGCACACGGCGTTGACGCGACGCGCCGTCCGACCCTTCAGCATCTGCATCGCCTTACCCAGCGTTGCGGACTCCAGATCAGCAAGAACATGCAGGTGATCTGGCATGACGACCCATGCATGGACCATCCAGACGCCAATACACTCGAGCTGATGGATTTCCCTCGCGACTTCGATCGCCGAATCGAACGCAATGAACACGGGTTGTCGCCCGGCTGTCGCGGCCGTCAGCAAATAGGCGAACCCGGGCCGGGAATACCGGCCGCGCAACAAATCTGAATATGGCACGGTCGTCGATCCTGTCGGGAGATGTGCGCAAAGTTACCTGTATTGGATTTGTCGCGGCATCGAGCATCCGGCTGAAGCCGGACCCACGATGGGTCGCATTTCCGTGGGGCCGCCTTGAGGCGGCTTGGACCGGGGGATGCATCCGGCTGAAGCCGGACCCACGATGGGTCGCCTTTCCGTGGGGTCGCCTTCAGGCGGCTTGGACCGGCGAACACAGGCATCCGGCTGAAGCCGGACCCACGATGACTCGCACATCTGTGGGGCCGCCTTCAGGCGGCTTGGACCGGCGGACACAGGCATCCGGCCGAAGCCGGACCCACGGCCCTGCCAAGCACATCGAGGCGCTCCAAGTTTCCTCAACCGGCTAGAATCGCGGACATCCGCCGGCCGCAACGGGCCGGCATGAGCATCACGCCCGCGTGTCCCTCGCCTCTTTCTTTGCGCAGCTGCTGAACGGCCTCGCCGGGGCGTCGGCGCTATTTCTGGTGGCGGCGGGACTCACGCTGATCTTCGGCGTGACGCGCGTGGTCAATTTCGCGCACGGCTCGCTGTACATGCTGGGCGCCTACCTCGCATACACGCTCGTCGGAGCGCTGGGGCGCGGACCGCTTGGATTCTGGGGCGCCGTCGTCATCGCCGCGCTCGTCGTCGCACTCATCGGCGCCGTCATCGAGACTGTGCTGCTGAAGCGCATCTATGCCGCGCCCGAGCTGCTGCAGCTCGCCGCAACCTTCGGCATCGTCCTGATCGTGCGGGACGCCGCGCTCGCGCTTTGGGGCCCCGAGGATCTGCTCGGGCCGCGCGCGCCGGGATTGAGCGGCGCGGTCGGGATCTTCGGTTCCCTGATCCCCAGCTACGATCTGTTCGTGCTCGCCGTCGGGCCGCTCGTGCTGGTCGCGCTGTGGTGGCTGCTCGAGCGCACCCGGTTCGGCGTGCTCGCGCGCGCCGCGACCGAGAATCGAATGCTCGCGAGCGCATTGGGCGTCGACGAACGCATGCTGTTCACCACGGTCTTCGCGCTCGGCGCATTCCTCGCGGGGCTGGCCGGCGCGCTGCAGCTGCCGCGCGAGCCGGCGAATCTCGGCATGGACCTCGCGATCATCGCCGAAGCCTTCGTCGTGACGGTCGTCGGCGGGCTGGGGTCGATCCCCGGCGCATTCGTCGCCGCACTTCTGATCGGGCTCACCAAGGCGCTGTGCATCGCGCTCGGCAGCGTCGACGTCGGCGGCGTCACGATCGCTTTCCCGAAGCTCACGCTCGTCGCCGAGTTCGTCGTGATGGCGGTCGTGCTCGTGGCAAAGCCCTACGGCCTGATGGGCACACCGCCGTCGGCGCCACCGACGACGGCGCTCGCCGAGTTCCGGACGCTGGTGGTCCCTCCTGGCCGCCGGACGGCAATCGGTGCGCTCGTCGCGCTGGCACTCGCGGCGCTGCTGCCCTGGACCGGCGACGAGTACCGGCTCGTCCTCGCGACCGACATCCTCGTCTTCACGTTGTTCGCCGCCAGCCTCCAGCTCCTGATGGGCACCGGCGGCATGGCGTCGTTCGGACACGCCGCCTATTTCGGCCTCGGCGCGTATGCCGCCGCGCTCGCGGTCAAACGCGGCGTGCCGATGGAACTGGCGATTGCACTCGCCCCGCTCGCCGCCATGGCCGGCGCGCTCGTCATCGGCTGGTTCTGCGTTCGGCTCTCCGGCGTCTACATGGCGATGCTGACGCTCGCGTTTGCGCAGATCGTCTGGTCGATCGTTTTCCAGTGGGACGCGGTCACCGGCGGCTCGAACGGCGTCGTGGGCGTGTGGCCGTCGGCGTGGCTCTCCGGCAAGCAGGCGTACTTCTGGTTCGCGCTCGCGCTTGTCGCGGCCGCGCTGTCGGCACTTGCCTGGATCGCGCAGGCGCCGCTCGGCTATTCACTGCGTGCGAGCCGCGATTCGCCGATACGCGCCGAAGCCATCGGCATCGACGTGAGGAAGATCCAGTGGACGGCCTTCGTGCTCGCCGACGCCTTCGCCGGTCTCGCCGGCGGGCTATATGCATTCTCGAAGGGCAGCATCTCGCCGGAGTCGCTCGCGATACCGCGCTCGGTCGACGCGCTGGTCATGGTGCTGCTCGGAGGACTCAACGCACTGGCCGGGCCGCTCCTCGGCGCGGCCGCGTTCACGTGGCTCTCGGACACGCTGGCGCGCGGCACCGAGTACTGGCGCGCCGTGCTCGGCGCCACGATCCTGCTGATCGTCATCGTGTTCCCGATGGGGATTGGCGGAGCGATCAAGCACTGGTCGACGCGGAGGCCGCGGTGAACGCCCCGGTGTTGCGCGTCGAGGGACTGTCGAAGGCTTTCGGCGGTGTCGACGCCGTTCGCGACGTGTCGTTCGCTGTCGCCGAAGGGGAACTCGTCGCGCTGATCGGCCCGAATGGCGCCGGGAAGACGACGTGCTTCAACCTCGTCAACGGTCAGCTTGCACCCGACGCGGGGACGGTATCGCTACTCGGTTCGCGGATCGACGGGCTGCCTCCGCGCGCGATCGCACGAAGGGGGGTCGGCCGCACGTTCCAGGTCGCGGCGACGTTCGCGTCGATGACCGTGCGCGAGAACATCCAGCTCGCGCTGCTCGCGCACGGCGGCGAGCATCGCGGCGTCGCCACACGCGCGACCGATTGCCTGAAGGCGGAGGCCGACGCGTTGCTCGAGCGCGTGCGCATGACCCGGTTCGCCGGGCAAGGCTGCGCCACGCTTGCCTATGGCGACGCGAAGCGAGTGGAACTGACGCTCGCGATGGCCGGCGCGCCGCGCCTCCTGCTGATGGATGAGCCGACCGCGGGGATGTCGCCGCGTTCGCGCGGCCGCCTGATGCAGCTCGCAGCCGATCTTGCGCGCGAGGAGCGGATCGCGGTGCTGTTCACCGAGCACGACATGGACGTCGTGTTCGAGCACGCCAACCGCATTATTGTGCTCGATCGGGGCCGCATCATCGCAGAAGGAACGCCGGCGGCCATCCGGGCGAACGCCAAGGTGCAGGACGTCTATCTCGGCGACGACGAAACCGCGGAAAAATAGGGTCAGACACGACTTTCAAGAACGACGAAAGTCGTGTCTGACCCTACTTTTGGGCGAGCCGCGCGAACCCTTCCGCCAGGTCCTCGATCAGGTCACCCGGGTCCTCGAGCCCGATCGCAACGCGCAGGCACGGTCCGCCGGCGTCCCACTTCGTGGCCGTTTGCACAAGCTCGGGAAAGATCGGAATGATCAGGCTCTCGAATCCACCCCAGCTCCAGCCCATCCCGAACAGTTGCATGCCGTCGAGCATCGCGTCGACGCGAGCCTTGGCGACAGGCTGCAGCACGACGGCGAACAGCCCGGACGCGCCGATGAAGTCGCGCTTCCAGAGGTCGTGACCTCTCGAACCGGGAAGCGCCGGATAGATCACTTCGCGCACCTCGGGTCGAGCGCGCAGCCAGTTCGCGATCGCAAGCGCGCTCTCGACGTGGCGCGCAAGCCGAACCGGCAGCGTGCGCAGTCCGCGCAACGCGAGGAAGCAGTCGTCGGGCGATGCGGTGACGCCCATGTCGGTCCAGATCCGGTGCAGCGCGGGGAACGCCGCCTCGTTGCCAAGGATCAATCCGAGCAACACGTCCGAATGTCCGCCGATGTATTTGGTCGCCGCGTGCACCGAGACGTCGGCGCCATGATCGAACGACCGGAACCCGAACGGCGTCGCCCACGAATTGTCGAGAATGACGAGGGCACCGCGCCGATGCGCGACACCGGCGATCGCCGGCAGGTCCTGAATGGAAAAAGTCAACGATCCCGGCGACTCGGTGAAGACGATCCGCGTGTTCGGCCGGAACTCGCGCTCGATCGCGGCGCCGAGCAGCGGATCGTAGTACGTCACCTCAACGCCGAGCCGCGCCAGATGGTTGTTGCAGAAGCGCCGCGTGGGGCCGTAGACCGAATCCGTGACGAGGACGTGGTCGCCCGGCTTCGACAGCGCAAGCAGCGGCAGCGTGGTCGCCGTGAGCCCCGACGGAACGGCGAGCGCGCCATGGGCGCCCTCGATGGCCGCGACGGCGTCCTGGAGATCGGTGACGGTCGGCAATCCGTGCAGTCCGTATCCAATGCCGGCGTACTCGCCGCGCCTCGCCTGCTCGAGGTCCGCGACTGTCGGGAAGAGCATCGTCGTCGCGCGAAACACCGGCGTGTTGACGGCGCCGAGGTACTTGCGCGGATGGCGACCCAGATGAACCGCGCGCGTCGCGGGCTTGCGCTTGTCGCCGGTCATATTTCCCGTCCAGACGTGGTCCCGGCGCCAGGCGGCGTGCATGGCGCCGAATCGGGCCGTCCGGCTGAAGCCGGACCCACGGAAGCCGGACCCACGGAAGCCGGACCCACGAGAGCCCGACCCACGGAGGTCGCGATTTTCAGTCCGGCGCGGATTTTCGCGATCTGCACCGGAATGCTGTCGCGCACGTCGACGACGAACGCGTCCGCGGGCTCTTCCAGCGCCGCGAACTGGCTCGCGAGCAGCGTCGGCGGCATGTACCGATGCGATCGCGCGGCGAGCCGCGAGGCGATCGTATCGTGGTCGCCCTTGAGATGGACGAAGCGGACTTCGCCAGCGCGACCAATGCGGTCACGGTAGGCCTCTCTCAACGCCGAGCAGGCGAGCACCGCATTGCCGCCGCGCTCGTTGATGGCCGCCATCTCGGCCACCAGCCGGTCAAGCCAGGGCCAGCGATCCGAGTCGACGAGCGGCGTGCCCGCGGCCATCTTGGCGACGTTGGCCGGCGGATGGAAATCGTCGCCGTCGAAGAATGGCCAGCCGAGATCCGCCGCGAGCGCCTGGCCAACGACGGTCTTGCCGGAACCGCAGACGCCCATCAGCACGACGATCATGCCTTCACGTCCCGCGCTGTCACCGCGTGGCGACCGAAACCTTTGCGCAACAGCGCAGGCCGGCGCACCCCGTCGCCGCGCACGCGGCCCAATCCGACGATACCGATCTGCATGCTGCAAACTCCTTTGGAAGGAAACAGGGATGCTACCGAATCAGCCGCCGCGAGCCAACCGTGGCGAGGTGCGAGCGCCGAGTCGCAACGACCGCTACGGCGAGTCAACGGTACCACGCTAGATCACGACCGGCGCCCGAGCGCAATCCGGGAGTCCAGGCGTCCGGGCTGAATTTCCAGAAACGTTGCAGCAACCGGACCGATGGGAGTAGTCTGGTCCCGTGGAAAACTCTGTGATCTCCCGCAGCCTGGAGGTAATGGGCGGTACGCCCGTGTTCGCTGGCACTCGCGTGCCGGTTCAGACCCTTCTTGACTATCTCGAAGCAGGAGATTCAATTGATGATTTTCTGGCTGGCTTTCCCTCCGTAAGCCGGGATCACGTCATCAGTTTTCTCGAGCAAGCCAAGGATCGCCTCGTCGCCACTGCGTCGTGAGGGTATTCGTCGACGAGTGTGTTGACTG
>JANMBN010000182.1:0-6337 GCA_031360485.1 Betaproteobacteria bacterium
CATGCGTCTCGCGGCGAATCGACCTGGTACCTGCTCCTGGGCCGTCCATGAGCCATCCGCCGGGCCGCCCCAAGGAAGGCGACGTCCCTCTCGGAGGGACCGCGCGCAGCGCGAGGGAGCATCACCGCCTTCCGCCGGGCCGCCCCAAGGAAGGCGACGTCCCTCTCGGAGGGACCGCGCGCAGCGCGAGGGAGTACAGATGAGCTTGAACGCCGATTGGCTGGCCCGCAGCCGGCGCGCCGTCTGGCATCCGTGCACGCAGATGAAGGCGCACGAGACGCTGCCGCTCGTCCCCATCGCGCGCGGCGACGGCGCGTGGCTCCACGACTTCGACGGGCACCGCTACCTCGACGCGGTGAGTTCGTGGTGGGTGAACCTGTTCGGGCACGCGAACCCGCGGATCAACGCGGCGCTCGCGGCGCAGCTTGGCGACCTCGAGCACGTGATGCTCGCGGGATTCACGCACCGGCCGGTCGTCGAACTGGCGGAGCGTCTCGCGGCCCTCGCCCCGCCCGGGCTGGGTCACGCATTTTTCGGCTCCGATGGCGCTTCGGCCGTGGAGATCGCGCTGAAGATGGCGTTCCACTACTGCAAGAACCGCGGGCAATCCGCGAAGACGGGCTTCGTGTCGCTCGCCGGCGCCTATCACGGCGAGACGCTCGGCGCGCTCGCGGTCACCGACGTGCCGATCTTCCGCGACACGTACGCGCCGTTGCTCAACCGCAATGCAATCGTGCCCTCGCCGGACGCGCGCGGCGCGGCGACCGGCGAATCCGCGCGGGACGCCGCTGAACGCGCGGCCGCCGCACTCGAGGCGCACCTCGCCGCGCATCACGCGTCGACCGCGGCGCTCATCGTCGAGCCGCTGGTGCAGGGTGCGTCCGGGATGGCGATGCACGACCCGCACTACCTCGTGCGCGCCCGCGAGCTTTGCACCCGGCACGGCGTGCTGCTGATCGCCGACGAGATCATGACGGGATTCGGCCGCACAGGCACGCTCTTCGCGTGCGAGCAGGCCGGAATCGTGCCCGACCTGCTCTGCCTGTCGAAAGGCATCACCGGCGGCTATCTGCCGCTGTCGTGCGTGCTGGTGACCGGAGCGGTGTTCGACGCTTTCTACGCGGACGACGTCGCGCGGGGGTTCCTGCACTCGCATTCCTATACGGGCAACGCGCTCGCGTGCCGCGCGGCGCTCGGCGTGCTCGACATCTTTCGCGACGACGACGTGATCAACGCGAACCGCGCGAAGGCCGCGCGGTGGACGGCGCTCGCCGCCTCGCTCGCCGCGCATCGCGCCGTTCGCGATTTCCGCCATCGCGGAATGATCTGGGCGTTCGAAGTCGCCACCGAACGCGCCGACTTCGCGCGCTGGTGCTTCGCCGAAGGACTGGCGCGCGAAATCATGCTGCGGCCGGTCGGCCGCACCGTCTACTTCATGCCGCCGTACGTCGTCACCGACGACGAGTTTGCGCTGCTCGCGGACCGCACGCTCGAGATCGTGGAATGCGCATGAAGCGCTTCGCCCGTTCCGCGGCGCTGGCGCTCGCCCTGGTCGCGAGCCTCGGCGAGGCGGCGCTGCCTTTTCCCGTCGGGCGGGCGTTCCTCGATGCGGGCATACCGCTCAATGCCGTCGGCGTCGTCGTGCAGGAAGTGAACAGGCGCCGGCCGCTCTTCGCGCAACAGGCCGACCGTCCGTACAACCCCGCATCGGTGATGAAGCTCGTGACGACGTTCGCGGCGCTGGAACTCCTCGGGCCCAATTACCGCTGGAAGACCGACGCCTACCTCGGCGGCCCGCTCGAAGGCGGCGTGCTCAAGGGCGACCTGATCCTCAGGGGCGGCGGGGATCCGAAGATCACCGTCGAGCAGTGGCAGGCGTTCATGGCGAAGCTGCGAACGCAGGGGCTCGACGCGGTCGAAGGCGACCTCGTTCTCGACCGTTCGTTTTTCGCGCCGATCGCGTACGACGCCGCCGCCTTCGACGGCGAGCCGCTGAAGCCCTACAACGTCGGGCCCGATGCGTTGCTCGTCAATTTCAAATCCGTGAAGCTCGGCTTTTCGCCATCGGCGGCGGGCGACTCGACGACCGTCGCGATCGAGCCCGCGCTGGTGCGCGTCGGAATCGGCGCGCCGCCCGTGCTCTCGGGCAGCGAATGCGGCGACTGGCGCGCGAACCTCGGCGCGTCGTTCGTCGACCGCGGTTCGCGCGCGGACGTGGCTTTCGCCGGACGGTATCCCGCTTCCTGCGGCGAACGGGAATGGTGGGTGTCGCTGCTCGATCATCCGACGTACGTGCACGGGATGTTCCAGACCTACTTTCGCGCCGCCGGGGGCCGCTTCGCCGGGAACTGGAAAAACGGCAGGGCTCCGGCGGGCGCGAGGCCGTTTGCGACGCTGGAATCGCCGCCGCTGTGGGACATCGTCCGCGATGTCAACAAGCTGTCCAACAACGTGATGGCACGGCAGGTCTTCCTGACGCTCGCCACCGCGAACGCGCCGCCGCCGGCGACGACCGCGGGTGCGACGGACACGGTGGTGCGCTGGCTCGCGCGGCGCAATCTGAAGATGCCGGAGCTCGTGCTGGACAACGGCTCCGGGCTTTCGCGGCGCGAGCAGATCAGCGCGGAAAGCCTCGCGCGGCTGCTCCTCGCGGCCGACGCGAGTGCGAGCCGCGAGGAGTTCGCGAGCTCGCTCGCCGTCGCGGCGATGGACGGCACGGTCGAGCGCCGCTTCCAGAACGGCAGCGTCGCCGGACAGGCGCTGCTCAAGACCGGAACGCTGGACGGGGTGCGCGCGCTCGCGGGCTACGTGATCGACAAGGAAGGCCGGCGCTTCGTCGTCGTCGCCATCGTCAACCACGCAAACGCGACGCGGGCGCAGGGGCCGCTCGATTACCTCGTCCAGTGGGTCTATCGCAACGGCGGACCATGGAAGCCGCCGTCGCGCTGACCCTCGAAACGGCCAGCCCCGAGCGGAGGTTCAGAGTCCGGGGATCGGCTTGCTGTCGTTGAAGAGCAGGTAGCCGCGAATGACCCGGTAGATCACCCAGATCGATGCAACCGCCCAAAGCGGGATCGCGACGACCAGTCCGATGATGGTTACGGCGAACACGACGCCGATCGCGCCCCACAGCAGCGAGAACCAGAACGTGCGGATGAGCCACCGCAGGTGCGAAGCGACCCACGTGCCCTGTGCCTCGTCGCGCTTCACATACGCGACGATGAGGCCCGCTATGCCGACGATCCCCATCAGCGGCGCTGCCACGTGGAACCCCGAGGATATGAGCGCCACGACCGCGGCGACGCCGAACAGCCCGTAGGCGAGAAGCCCTCCCGAAACCGGAGGACCGTTGGCGGCGGCGCCGGTAGACGGCGCGGGAAAGTCGGCCATGACGTTCACCTCTTCAAGATGACGACCAAGGCGGTCGCCAGTTGCAATGTGCGGCCGCCCGTGCCCGATATCAACGGTTCGGGACGCCGTTCGCAGCGAAATCTCAATAGCGGCGGCCGTCCTTGTGTGCGATGAACGGGCCGTTTTCGTCTTCACTCCAGACGAGGTCGTCGTCGGGATAGAACGCGTAGTCGCCCTCGATCCGGTTGCCGACCTCGAGGTAGGTCGCCGGCGCCGCGCTCCGGTTGACGAAGTGGTGCGCGTCCTTCTTTCCGGCCGGATATCCGGCGCACGTCCCCGCCCCCAGCACCTGCTCGCCGTCGTTGGTGACGAGGACGACCTCGCCGGTGAGCACGTAAACGAACTCGTCGTCGAGCGTATGCCAATGCCTGAGCGCCGATTGCCCGCCCGGACCGAGGGTGACGAGGTTGACGCCGAATTTCGTGAGCCCGCAGGCGTCGCCGAGCCTGCGCTTCTTGCGATCGCCCATCCGCGAACGGAACGGCTCCGGGTACCCCGATCCGCGTTGCTCGGGGACGCTTGCGGGGTCGACCGCGGGGAGCTTGGTCATCGCTTGCTCAAGTATTCATGGACATAGCCGAAATTATGCACCCGCGCATCGCGCAATGCCGCCTTCGGGGCCTATAATTGATGCTGGTTTTTCGGCGCGTCCCTGCTGGGGCGCGCGGTTTGGCAAGGAGTTCACCATGTCGGATAACACTGAAATTTCCCGCACGAAACTCGTCGACGAATTCGCCGCCGTGCTGGCGGAAGCGGAAGAAATGCTGAAACGCGCCGCGGCCGAAACCGGCGACAAGGCGCGCGATCTGCGCTCCCAGGTCGAGACGAAGCTGCTGCGGGCCAAGCTCAGCCTGCAGGAGCTCGAAGGCCAGGCGGTGGACGGCGCGAAGGCGGCGGCCCGGGCGACCGACGACTACGTTCACGACAACCCGTGGCAGGCGATCGGCATCGCCGCAGCCGTCGGCATCGTCGTCGGCCTGCTGATGAATCGCCGCACGTGACGCGCGCACGGTGAGCGAAGGCACGCCCGGCGGGTCGGGGCGCGGCCTGCGGGGCGCGCTGGGAGCGCTCGGCACGTCATTCGTCGGCCTCGTGCACACGCGGCTCGAGCTTGCCTCCCTCGAGTTCGACGAAGTGCGGGCGCGGATGCTTGCGCGACTCGTCCTCCTGCTCGCGGCGCTCGTGTCCCTGGCGTTCGCGCTGCTCGTGGCGTCCGCCCTCGTCGTCGTCCTGTTCTGGGACACACACCGCATAGCCGCGCTCTGCGCGGTGACGATCGCGTACCTGCTGATCGGGCTCATCGCGCTGTGGCGGCTGTCGTCGCGCACGCGATCCGATGCGCCAGCGTTCGCCGCGACCTTGGCGGAGCTCGAGCGCGACCGCGCGTGGCTGTCGGACAGCTTCGGAGGCGACAAGTGAGCGGCTCCCGGGGCGCTCCTTTCGCCGACCGGAAGGCGCTGCTCGCATCGCGTGCCGAACTCGACCGCGCGCGAGTCATGCTGAGCGTGTACGAGATCAAGTCGATCGTCGCGCCGGCCACCGACGATGGCCGCGCCGCGCGCCTGCGCCCGGCGGCCTCGATGCTCGTGGGCGTCGTGGGTTCCTTTGCCGGCACGGCTCGCGTCTCGCGCTGGCTGCGCATCGCGTCGCTCGCGCTGGCCGCCGTTCGCATCGCGCGCGGCTGGCGGGGCCGACCCCGCTGAACAAAAAGTAGGGTCAGATACGACTTTTGGCAGACCGTCGGTCCATCCCCGAGGGTGCAAAAAGTCGTATCTGACCCTACTTTTCGCTCAAAGTCCCAAGTCTCTCCACAGCGCATCGACGCGCGCCTTCACCGCCGGATCCATCGCGATCGGCCTGCCCCACGCGCGCGTCGTCTCGCCCGCCCATTTGTTCGTCGCGTCGATTCCCATCTTGCTGCCGAGTCCCGACACGGGCGACGCGAAGTCGAGGTAGTCGATCGGCGTCGATTCGACGAGCAGCGTATCGCGCGCGGGATCGACGCGCGTCGTGATCGCCCAGATCACTTCCTTCCAGTCGCGGATGTCGATGTCGTCGTCGGTGACGACGATGATCTTCGTGTACATGAACTGGCGCAGGAAGCTCCAGACGCCGAACATCACGCGTTTCGCATGGCCGGGGTACTGCTTCTTCAGCGACACGACGGCGATCCGGTACGAGCAGCCTTCGGGCGGCAGATAGAAGTCGGCGATCTCCGGGAACTGCTTCTGCAGCAGCGGCACGAACACTTCGTTCAGCGCGACGCCCAGCACCGCCGGTTCGTCCGGCGGCTTGCCCGTGTAGGTCGAGTGGTAGATCGGATCGCGGCGCATGGTGATCCGGTCGAGCGTCAGCACCGGAAAGCGCTCGACTTCGTTGTAGTAGCCGGTGTGATCGCCGAAGGGTCCTTCGGCCGCGGTCTCGTAGCCGGTCGGATCGCCGGCATCGGGCCGGATGAAGCCCTCGAGCACGATCTCGGCCGACGCCGGGACGTGAAGGCCATGCGTCACGCACTTGACGATCTCGGTGCGCGAGCCGCGGAGCAGGCCCGCGAACTGGTATTCCGAAAGCGAATCGGGCACCGGCGTCACGGCGCCGAGGATCGTCGCCGGATCGGCGCCGAGCGCGACCGCGATCGGGAACGGCTCGCCCGGCGATTTCCGCGCGTGGTCGCGGAAGTCCAGTGCGCCGCCGCGGTGGGCGAGCCAGCGCATGATCACCTTGTCGCGCGCGATCACCTGCTGCCGGTAGATGCCGAGGTTCTGCCGGGTCTTGTGCGGACCTCGAGTGACCGTGAGGCCCCACGTGATCAGCGGACCCGCGTCGCCCGGCCAGCACGTCTGCACGGGCAGGCGCGCGAGGTCGACGGCAGCACCCTCCCACACGACTTCCTGGCACGGCGCGGAATGGCGTTCCTTCGGCGCCA
>JANMBN010000196.1:0-5440 GCA_031360485.1 Betaproteobacteria bacterium
TGGCGTTGATGGTCTCCGGCAACGACCTGTCGATCATCGCGATCATCGGCATCATCCTGCTGATCGGCATCGTGAAGAAGAACGCGATCATGATGATCGACTTCGCGCTCGACGCCGAGCGTAACGAGGGCATGCCTCCGCGCGACGCGATCCTCCAGGCGTGCCTGCTGCGTTTCCGGCCGATCATGATGACGACGATGGCCGCGATTCTGGCCGCGCTGCCACTGATGATCGGCTGGGGCGAGGGCTCGGAGCTTCGGCACCCGCTGGGCATCGCGATGGTCGGCGGGCTGCTGCTCTCGCAGGCACTGACGCTGTTCACGACGCCGGTCATCTATCTCGCGTTCGACGGCCTCGCCCGGCGGTTCGCGGCGCGCCGTCGCGGGCCGGCCGCGCCGATCGAACGGACGGAACCGCGGTGAATCCGTCGGCGCCCTTCATCGACCGCCCGGTCGCCACCACGCTGCTGACGCTGGGGATCGCGCTGGCGGGCGCGATCGCGTTCCGCCTGCTGCCGGTCTCGCCGCTGCCGCAGGTGGACTTTCCCACGATTTCGGTGCAGGCCTCGCTGCCCGGCGCAAGCCCCGAGACGATGGCGGCGACGGTCGCGACGCCGCTCGAGCGCTCGCTCGGGCGCATCGCCGGCGTCACCGAAATGACGTCGTCGAGCGCGCTTGGCTCGACCCGCATCACGCTGCAATTCGACCTCAACCGCGACATCGACGGCGCTGCGCGGGACGTGCAGGCGGCGATCAACGCGGCGCGCTCGCTGCTGCCCACCGGGCTGCCGAGCAATCCCTCCTACCGCAAAGTCAATCCCGCCGATGCGCCGATCATGATCCTGACGCTCACGTCGGAGACCATGACGCAGGGGCAGATGTACGACGCGGCGTCGACGATCCTCGCCCAGAAGCTTTCGCAGATCGCCGGCGTCGGGCAGGTGAGCGTCGGCGGCAGCTCGCTGCCGGCCGTGCGCGTCGAGCTCAATCCGGAGACGCTGAACAAGTACGGGATCGGCCTCGAGGATGTGCGAAGCGTGCTCGCATCCGCGAACGCCAATCGGCCCAAGGGCGCGGTCGAGGACGGCGACCGGCACTGGCAGGTCTACGCCAACGACCAGGCAAAGACCGCCGCGGAATACCTGCCGCTGATCGTCGCCTACCGCAACGGCAATGCGGTCCGGCTGTCCGACGTCGCCGAAGTCGTCGATTCGGTGCAGGACCTGCGCAACGCCGGCATGGCCAACGGCAAGCCGTCGGTGCTCGTGATCATCAATCGGCAGCCCAACGCCAACATCATCGAAACGGTCGACCGCGTGACAGCGCTGCTGCCCTCGCTGCGCGTATCGATCCCGAGCGCGATCACGCTCACGCCGGCGATGGAGCGCACCGCGACGATCCGCGCCTCGCTGCGCGACGTCGGGCGGTCGCTGACGATTGCGATCGTGCTGGTGATACTCGTCGTGTTCGCCTTCCTGCGCGACGGGCGCGCGACTTTGATTCCCAGCGTCGCCGTGCCGGTCTCGCTGGTGGGCACCTTCGGTGTCATGTACCTCGCCGGCTTCTCGATCAACAACTTCACGCTGATGGCGCTGACGATTGCCACCGGGTTCGTCGTCGACGACGCGATCGTGGTCCTGGAAAACACGTCGCGCCACATCGAGCGCGGAATGCCGCCGTTCAAGGCCGCGTTGCTGGGCGCGCGCGAAGTCGGGTTCACCGTGCTGTCGATGAGCCTTTCGCTGATCGCCGTGTTCATTCCGATCCTGCTGATGGGCGGCATCGTCGGGCGCCTGTTCCGCGAGTTCGCGATCACGCTGTCGGCGGCGATCCTCATCTCGCTCCTCGTCTCGCTGACGACCACGCCGATGATGTGCGCGCGGCTCCTGCGCCCGGCGGCGGAACGCAGATCCGGCCGCATCGGCCGGTGGAGCGAGCGCGTCTACGACCGCCTGGTTCGAGCCTACGGACGCAGCCTGGATTGGGGCCTCTCCCACGGCCTCGTGGTGATGCTCGTGCTGCTCGTGACCGTGTGCCTCAACGTTTATCTCTACGTGATCATTCCCAAAGGCTTCTTCCCTCAGCAGGATACGGGTCGGCTCGTCGGCGGGATCCAGGCCGACCAGAGCATCTCGTTCCAGGCGATGCGGCAGAAGCTCGCCAATTTCATGACCATCGTCGGCGCCGATCCCGCCGTCGAAAACGTCGTCGGCTTCACCGGCGGCGCCCGGCGCAATTCGGGCCAGATGTTCGTCGCGCTGAAGCCGATCGCCGAACGCCACGAAACGGCCGACCAGGTGATCGCGCGGTTGCGGGGCAAGCTCGCGAAGGAGCCCGGCGCCAGCCTGTTCCTGCAGCCGGTCCAGGACATCCGGATCGGCGGACGCCAGAGCAATGCGCAGTACCAGTTCACGCTGCAGGCGGACGACCTCGCCGACCTGCGCGCCTGGGAGCCGAAAATCCGGCTGGCGCTGAGCCAGCTGCCGGAGATCGCCGACGTCAATACGGACCAGGAGGACAAGGGGCTGCAGACATCGCTCGTGATCGATCGCGACGCGGCGAAGCGGCTGGGCGTCACGCCGCGAATGATCGACACCACGCTGAACGACCTGTTCGGCCAGCGGCAGGTCTCGACGATCTACGCGCAGCTCAATCAATACCACGTGGTGATGGAAGCCGCCCCGCAGTACTGGCAATCGCCCGATGCGCTGAAGACCGTGTACGTCAGCACGTCGAGCGGCGCGCAGGTGCCGTTGTCGGCGTTCGCCACGTACGGCCCGACCAGCACGGCGCTCGGCGTCAGCCACCAGGGCCAGTTCGTCGCGTCGACGATATCGTTCAACCTCGCGCTCGACGTGCCGCTGTCCCGGGCGACGCGCGCGGTCGACGACGCGCTCGCCCGGATCGGCGTGCCCAACACGGTGCGCGGCTCGTTCCAGGGCAGCGCCCGCGTATTCCAGGCCTCGCTCGCGAGCCAGCCGTGGCTGATCCTCGCCGCGCTCGTCACGCTCTACATCGTGCTGGGCGTGCTCTACGAGAGCTACGTGCATCCGCTCACGATCCTGTCGACATTGCCGTCCGCCGGCGTGGGGGCGCTGCTCGCGCTGATGCTGTTCGGGACCGATTTCACGATCATCGCTTTCATCGGCGTGATCCTGCTGATCGGCATCGTGAAGAAGAACGCGATCATGATGATCGATTTCGCGCTCGAGGCCGAGCGCTCCCGCGGGTTGAGTTCGCGCGACGCGATCTTCGAGGCCTGCCTGCTGCGGTTCCGGCCGATCCTGATGACGACGATGGCGGCGATGCTCGGCGCGCTGCCGCTGGCACTCGGCGCCGGCGACGGCGCCGAGATGCGCCGCCCGCTCGGCATCGCGATCGTCGGAGGCCTGCTCGTGAGCCAGATGCTGACGCTGTTCACCACGCCGGTCGTGTATCTCTATCTCGACCGGTTCCGCCTCTGGGCGAACCGCGGCAAGGCCCGGCGAGCTCCCGGCGGGCTGGCGGCGTCCGGCGCCGAATGAAGGCGATCGGGGCAACCACGATGTCGCGGGCCATCGCTCGTGCGGTGCTGGGCGCCGGGCTCCTGTCCGCGATCGCGATGTCGCTCGCCGGTTGCATGGTCGGGCCGGATTACGTGCGGCCGACGGCTCCCGTTCCCGCCGCATTCAAGGAAGGCCAGGGCTGGAAACAGGCGCAGCCCCAGGACCAGGCGCCGCGTGGGGACTGGTGGGGCGTGTTCGGCGACGCCGAGCTCGATGCGCTCCTGCGGCAGGTCGACATCTCGAACCAGACGATCCAGGCCGCCGAGGCGCGGGTGCGCGAAGCGCGGGCCGCGACGCTGGCGGCGCGCGCCGGGCTGTTCCCGGCGGTGACCGGCAATGCCGCGGCATCGCGCGGCTCCCGAGGCGGCGGCACCGGCACGTCGGGCGCATCGAACAGCTACAGCGTCGCGATCGACGTCAGCTGGGAAATCGATCTGTGGGGCCGCGCGCGGCGCGGCGTCGAGGCGAGCGACGCGACGGCCTCGGCCACCGCGGGGGACCTCGCGGCGGCGCGGTTGTCGGTGCAGGCGTTGCTCGCGCAGGACTATCTGCTGCTGCGGGTGCAGGACGCGCAGATCCGGTTGCTCGAGGAAACGGTCGACGGCTACGGAAGGTCGCTGCAGCTGACGCGCAACCAGTACGCGGCGGGCATCGTTGCGCGCGGCGACGTTGCGCAGGCAGAAGCCCAGCTCAAATCCACGCAGGCGCAGGTATTCGAAGCGAGGATCGCGCGCGCGCAACTGGAGCACGCGATCGCCGTGCTGACCGGCAGGCCTCCCGCGGAGCTCGCGATCGCCCCGCGGCTGCTCGCCTCCGCGTTTCCGGCCATCCCGGTGTCGGTGCCTTCGGAACTGCTGGAGCGTCGACCGGACATCGCCGCTGCCGAGCGCCGCGTCGCCAGCGCCAACGCGCAGATCGGCGTCGCCCAGGCGGCCTTCTTTCCGTCGCTTTCGCTGTCGGGCGCAGGCGGCCTGCAGAACTCGTCGCTGCGCAGCCTATTTTCCCTGCCGAGCCGGTACTGGTCGCTCGGCGCGGGGCTGGCGCAGTCCGTGTTCGACGCCGGTCTGCGCAGTGCGCAGAAGGCCCAGGCGGTCGCCGCCTACGACGAAACCGTGGCGAATTATCGCTCGACGGTCCTCAACGCCTTCCAGGAAGTCGAGGACAACCTGGCCGCGCTCGCGTTGCTCGAGCAGGAGGCCGTCGTGCAGGACGACGCGGTCAAGGCCGCGCGCCAATCAGCGGCCATCGCCGCCAACCAGTACAAGGCGGGCATCGCCACCTACGTGGCCGTGGTCGTGCTGCAAGCGGCGGCATTGAGCGACGAGCGAGCAGCGCTTGCGATACTTGCCCGGCGCCTCACCGCCAGCGTCGGCCTGATCAAGGCGCTGGGCGGCGGCTGGAACGCCGCCACGCTGGCCGCGACGAAGGATTAGATCTCGTTCAAACCGCGCCGGCGAGCGCCACGGGCCCGGTACGCTTCAGCCGGTCCCCCGACGCGGCGCCGTTCGCCCCATTGCGCCGTGCCCCCGTCATTTGGGCCTCCATTCGCGGGCCAGCCGTTGCGCCTCCGCGATCTCGTCGTGCGTCATCCGGGCGGCTTCGCGGTCGCAGCCTGCGACCGCTTTCGCCCGGTTGGCCGCTTCCTCGGCCGGAAACCGCGCGGCGGCGATCGTGTACCACATGAACGCCTGGACGTGATCCTGCGGCACGCCGTTGCCGGCGGCATACATGCTGCCGAGGTTGTTCTGCGCGCTGGCATCGCCCTGGTCGGCGGCCTTGCTGTACCAACCCAACGCCGCCGTGAAGTCCTTCGGCACGCCCCGGCCGGTCGCGTACATGCTGCCGACAGTGTTCTGGGCCGCCACCTCGCCCTGGTCGGCGGCCTTGCGATACCAC
>JANMBN010000268.1:0-20031 GCA_031360485.1 Betaproteobacteria bacterium
GGATGGTTCGCGCAGATCTATGCGGACGACGCGCAATGGCAGGTCGCCGCTCCCGTGTTGAAGGCGAGCGGCGTCCGCGTACTGATCGATCATTTCGGCGTGTGCGACATCTCTGGCAGTACCGGCCAGAAGGGATTCCGGGCCGTGCTGGCGCTCGGCCGCGAGGGAAATGCGATCGTGAAGCTTTCCTCGCCTTTTCGCGTCTTGCATGTGCTGACGGGCTTCGACGATCTCGACCCGTTCGTCGACGAGCTGCTGCGCGCGTTCGGCGCCGGCGGCTGCATCTGGGGATCGGACTGGCCCTTCATCAACGTGCCCCAGCGCCCGCGCTATGCCGACGTGATGGCGCCCATGTCGCGATGGCTGCCGGACGCCGGCGACAGAAAGCGCGTCATGGCGGACAATCCGATCCGGCTGTTCGGGTTTGGAGACTAGCCGCGCGAGCCGCGCCGAAAGGAGCCCGGTGCGAAGCATGCGGATGGAGGGGGAATTGCGAGTCGTGGCTGCGACCGAGGCGAGGCGTGGTGTCTTGCGCGCCGGGTACAAGGAGGTCGACCGATGACCGTTCCGCCCAAGAGGTCGAGACCGTTGAAGGTTGCGTTGGTCGGCGCCGGGATGATCAGCTGGCATCACCTCAGCGCCTGGCGAAACCTGGGCGAGCGCGTGCGCGTCGTCGCCGTCTGCGACCCGGACGCCGCCAGCGCCGCCCGGCGCGCGGAGGAATTTTCCATCCCCAAATGCTATCGGGATGCCGACGCGCTGTTCGCCGCGGAGGCGATCGACGCGCTCGATGTGGCTTCGCCGCGTCGAACCCACGCCGGATGGGTCGACGCGGCCGCCGCGCGCGGCATCGACGTGCTGTGCCAAAAGCCGATGACGCCCACATTGGCCGAGTCGGAGGCGCTGGTTCGCCGGGTCGAAGGCAGGACGCGCTTCATGGTGCACGAGAATTGGCGATTCCGGCCGTGGTATCGCGAGCTGAAGCGATGGATCGCGGCGGGCGAGCTCGGCGACGTGATCCTCGCACGCATGGCGTTGATCTCGTCCGGGATGTTGCCGGACGCCGACGGTCGGCGGCCGGCGTTCGAGCGCCAGCCCTTCATGCAGCACGAAGATCGTCTGATGATTACGGAAGTGCTGATCCATCACCTGGACGTCATGCGCTTTCTCTGCGGGGACCTCCGGGTCGTCGGCGCGCGCACCGCGCATACCCTTCCCGATGTGCGGGGCGAAACGGTGGCGGCGATCTTCATGGAAACCTCGACCGGCGCGCCGGTCGAGGTGACGGGTACCATGGCCGCACCCGGCTATCCTTCGCGGCCGCCGGATCGCCTGGAGATCGTCGGCGAAAAAGCGAGCGCCGTTTTCGCGGACCAGGAACTCCGCCTGCTCGGCGCAGAGCCGTGCAGCCGGATCTACGACAAGGATCGCGGCTATCAGGCGAGCTTCGACGGCGTCATCGCGCATTTCGTCGACTGCCTGGAAACCGGCGCGCCGTTCGAAACCGATACGGTCGACAATCTCGAAACCCTGCGCCTGGTCGAAGATGCCTACACGGCGGCCGGATCGCGTCGTCCGGGTGGCGAAGCCTAGGAGCCAGTCCCGATGGACGCCCGAACCGCACCGTCGCAAAGCCTGATCGGCGAGCCCAAGTCCGCGCTGGATACGCCGGCGCTGCTGGTCGACCTCGACGTCATGGAAGCCAACATCGCGAGGATCGTCGCGACATGCCGCGCGCACGGCGTCGCGTGGCGTCCTCATTCAAAGGTGCACAAGACGCCCGAGATCGCGAAGATCGAGATTGCCGCGGGCGCGATCGGGATCACGTGCGCGAAGCTCGGCGAAGCCGAGGTGATGGCTGCCGCCGGGATCCGCGAAATCCTGATCGCCAACCAGATCGTCGGGCCCGTGAAGATCGGGCGGCTGGTCGAACTTGCCGATCTGGCCGACCCGATCGTCTGCGCCGATGGTGTCCTGAACCTGGCGGATCTCGACGCGGCCTTTCGGCAGGCGAACAAGCGACTGCGAGTGGCGATCGAGGTCAACATCGGCATGAATCGCGCGGGGGTTGCGCCAGGCGCGGCGGTACTGGCGCTGGCGCGCGAGATCGCCAGCCGACCCGGTCTTCGGTTTGCCGGTCTGGTAGGGTGGGAGAGTCACGCCACGACGATCGCCGATTCCGGCGAGAAGGAGCGTGCAGTCCGCGAAGCCGTCGCGATGCTCGCGTCAGGCGCCCGCGCATGCAGGGAGGCCGGGCTCGAGGTCGCCGTCGTCAGCTGCGGCGGCACGGGCACTTTTCCCTATTGTGCGCAGCAACCCGGAGTGACCGAGGTGCAGGTTGGCGGCGCCATTTTCAGCGACATGCACTACCTCACCCATTACCATGTCGATTTCCCGCCAGCCCTGACCGTGCTGGCCACGGTATCGAGCCGGCCGACGCCGACCCGGATCGTCGTCGACTCCGGCAAGAAGGCGATGAGCGGAGATGCGGCCATGCCGGCGCCTTCGGGCTTGCCGCCGATCGCCGGATTGAAGCTCTCGGCCGAGCACACGAAGATCGATCTCGAGCATCCGAGCGACGTCCCGAAAGTCGGCGACAAGATCGAGTTCATCGTCGGCTATTCCGACACGACCGTCCATTTGCACGAGGAAATCGTCGGCGTCCGGGGCGGCCGTATCGAATGCGTCTGGCGGGTCGCCGCACGCGGCAAGATCAAGTAGCATTTGCCCATGCAATTCACCCAGGACCAACCGGCTTCGGCATCATGACCACCGGCATGCGCCGCGGGCTCACGAGCTACGGCGACGCGCAGTTCTCGCTGTTCCTGCGCAAGGCCTTCATCAAGGCGATGGGCTACTCCGACGACGCGCTCGAACGGCCCATCGTCGGCATAACGAACACGTACAGCGAGTTCAATCCGTGCCATGCGACGGTGCCGCAGCTGATCGCCGCGACGAAGCGCGGCGTCATGCTCGCCGGCGGGCTGCCGATGGAATTCCCGACGATTTCCATTCACGAATCGTTCGCCTATCCGACCAGCATGTATCTGCGCAACCTGATGGCGCTGGACACCGAGGAAATGATCCGCGCCCAGCCGGTCGACGCCGTCGTGCTGATCGGCGGTTGCGACAAGACCATCCCGGCGCAGCTCATGGCGGTTGCATCGGTGAATGTGCCGGCGATCGTCGTTCCGACCGGGCCCATGCTGACGCGCACGCACCAGGGCGAACGGCTGGGCGCGTGCACCGACTGCCGCCGCTACTGGGCGAAATTCCGTGCCGGAGAGATCGATCAGCACGCCATCGACCAGGTCAACGCGCGGCTCGCGCCGACCGCCGGCACCTGCATGGTGATGGGAACGGCCAGCACCATCGCCTGCATGACCGAATCGATGGGCATGAGCCTCCCGGGCTCCGCGACCATTCCCGCCGTGCACGCCGAGCGCCTGCGCCTCGCGGAAGCGTCGGGCGCGCGGGCCGTGGCGCTCGCCGGATCCGGACCGCGGTCGGCGGAGATCCTGTCCGCGAAGGCCTTCACCAATGCGCTCACGGTCCTGCATGCGATCGGCGGCTCGACCAATGCGCTGATCCACCTGACCGCCATTGCCGCGCGCCGCGGCGTCCGCATCGATCTCGACGGATTCGATGCGCTTGGCCGCAAAGTCCCGGTGCTGGTCGATCTCAAGCCGTCGGGACAGCATTACATGGAGCACCTGCACGAAGCGGGCGGCTTGAACGCGGTGCTGCGCGAATTGCAACCGCTCTTGCACCTCGACGCGCCGACGGTTTCGGGCACCACGCTGGGTGAGGTGATTGCCGCATCGGAAATCAATCCGGCGCAGCAGGTGATCCGTGCGGTCGGCAACCCGATCTATCCGAGTGGCGCCATTGCGGTGCTCCGGGGGAATCTCGCGCCGGGCGGCGCCGTGATCAAACACGCGTCAGCGACGCCGACCCTGCTCGACCACACCGGCCGCGCCGTCGTGTTCGATTCGCTCGACGACCTCGCTGCGCGGATCGATTCGCCCGATCTCGACGTTGCACCGGACGACGTGCTCGTCTTGCGCAACGCGGGACCGCGCGGCGCGCCCGGCATGCCCGAGGCGGGCTACATCCCGATCCCGATAAAACTGGCGCGGCAAGGCGTCAAGGACATGGTTCGCATTTCGGACGCGCGGATGAGCGGCACCGCGTTCGGCACGATCGTCCTGCACATCACGCCGGAGGCTGCGGTCGGCGGCCCGCTGGCGCTGGTGCAAACCGGCGATCGGATCCGGCTCGATGTGGGGAACCGTTTGCTCGAGTTGTGCGTCGACGCGGACGAAATCGGGCGCAGACGCGCGCGTTTGACCTTGCCGACACCCGATACGCACATGTCCGGATATCGCCGCCTTTATGTGCAGCATGTGCTTCAGGCCGATGCCGGCTGCGACTTCGACTTCATGGTGCCCGACGACCTGTCCGAAACGGCGCCCGTCGTCGTCGGCTGAGCCGTGAGACGCGGGTGTCCGGCCGGCATCGCGCCGGCTATCGATTTCATTCCCCGTTCCGCCGCCCTTCCAGCGGTGGCAATCCCCGCAACGGTCGATCGCGTCGCCGATAACGCTGGTTCCGCCAGAACAGGAATGCCGACACGGGCCAGCGATCGCGGCCGTAGCCGTCGGCGATCCGCCGCAGCGCCGCCACGGCAGCCCGCCGCAATCCCGGCATCGGCCGCGCGCCGTTTTCCTCGCGCACGCAGCGCGCGACGAGGGCCTGCAGAAGCTCGCGCTCGAGCGCCAGCGGATCGTTCTCGAGGCGGCGCAGATAGTCCGGCTGCGGGTGAACCTGCCCCGGAGCGTAGTTGTGCCACCACGGCGACGGGAATTTCAGCACGGAAATTCGCGAGACATCCTCGCAGCCGAAACCGGCGAGGGCCGCCCGGCGCTGGAAGTCGAGGTCGACTCCGCAATTCAGCGTCGCCGGGTCCCGCCAGTGCCCGATGCGCGAAGCGATTTCACGGCGATGCAGCCAGCTCGACGGCGGCGTCTGCTGATCTGCGTGCGAGCGGCCGAGGCCCATCGGTCCCGTCGCGCGGTGCAGACCGTCGGGTCGGAGCAGCAGGCAAGTCGCATTGACAAAATCCGCACCGGACTTCGATGCCGCCGCCAGCAGGCTCGAAAGGTGCCAGGGAAACCAGAGGTCGTCGTGGCCGAGATAGGCGACGAAACGGCCGCGCGCGAGCCGCAAGCCCTCGTTGTTCGGACCGCTCTGGCTCCCCGAATTGCGTGCGAGGTTGCGCCAGTGCAGGCGCGCGTCGCGGAACGACCGCACCACGTCCTCGCTGTCGTCGCTGCATGCGTCGCCGATGATCCAGGCCTCGAAGTCATCGAAGTCCTGCAAGACAAGGCTGCGAATCGCCGCGCGCAAGGTCGCGGCGCTGTCGTAGGTCGCGAGGATCACGCTGACAACGGGGGCCGATGGCGGGTCGGCTGATTCGGGCGGGATCATCGCTTGGGCATGCGCTTCGGGCGCGTCATGATAAGTGGCGCTCGCCGCAGTGACAACGCCCGTTCCCGGTAACCGGGCTTGCCTTCATCGCACTTGCGTGCCAGCATCGTCGATCGGGGATTCGCGCGGAGTGCGGCGCGGCGACGGCCGATAGAACGAGGGGTGTGACATGCTCTCCGGAGCCAGGAAGGACCCGCAGATCATCAGCGACGCGTGGCAGAAGCTCGACGAGCGGATCGACGGCGTTACGGTGCGCGAAGTGCTGCATGTGCCGCGCGACCACGGCATCATCACCGAGCTGTACCGCCCGCAGTGGGATCCGACCGGCATGCCGGTGGTCCACGCGTATCAGTCCCGCCTCTATCCGGGCGCGATCGGCGCGTGGAGCTGCCACGCGCACACGATCGACCGGCTGTTCGTCAACCAGGGCAACCTCAAGGTGGTCCTCTACGATGGCCGCGACGATAGCCGGACGGCCGGGAAGATCAATGAGCTCTACGTCGGCGACGCGCGGCCCGCGCTCGTCGTCATTCCCATCGGCGTCTGGCACGGCCTGCAGAACCTCGGCGACGCGGACGCGCTGGTGCTCAATTTCCCGAGCAACGCGTACGACTACGCCGATCCGGATCACTACCGCCTGCCGTCCGACGCGACGGAGATTCCGTACACCTGGAACGTGCGCGGATCGGCGACGCGGTTGCGCTCCGACGCAAAGTAAGATCACGGCGAGGACAGGAACATCGCGACGACGGCGGCGGCCATCGTCCACGTCGCGAGCCACGCCAGCGCCTTCAGCCGCCGAGTGACCACGAACGGCCCCATCACTTTCGGATCGTCCGCCAGCAGCATCATCACCACCATGATCGGAACGGCAATCACGCCGTTGATCACGGCGCTCCAGAATAGCGCCTTGATCGGATCGATGGGCGTGAAGTCGAGCGCGACGCCGCCGAGCGTTGCGAGCGCGATGATCGCGTAGAATTCGCGCGCCTCGAGGAGCTTCAGGTCGAGGCCGCTTTTCCATTCGAACGTCTCGGCGACCGCGTAGGCGGCGGAGCCGGCGAGCACCGGCACTGCCAGGAGCCCGGTGCCGATGATGCCGAGGCTGAACAGCAGGAACGCCGAATCACCGGCGAGCGGTCGCAGCGCCTCGGCCGCCTGCGCCGAGGTCTGGATGTCGGTGACGCCGGCCGCATGCAGCGTCGCCGCCGTGCTGATGATGATGAAGAGCGCGATCAGGTTCGAGAACCCCATTCCGACGTACGTGTCGACCTTGATCCGGTGCAGATGCCGATAGGCGCCCTTGGGCGCGTCTGCCAGCGCGGAAGCGGCCGGATCCGCGTTGATTTCCTCCACCTCCTGCGCCGCCTGCCAGAAGAACAGGTACGGGCTGATCGTGGTCCCGAAGACCGCGACGACGACGGTCAGCGTCTGTGCGGTCAGCGCGACCTTCGGCCAGACGATGCCGACGAGCACGTCCCGCCACGGGACGGCGATCGTGAACACGGCCGCGACATAGGCGAGCAGCGCGAGCGTCAGCCACTTGAGATACCGGACGTATCGCTGGTACGGCATGAAGACCTGCAACAGCAGAGACAGGACTCCGAACACGATCGCGTGACCGTGCTCGGGGCCGCCGACGACGAGCTGCAACGCCTCGCCCATCGCCGCGATGTCCGCGGCAACGTTGATCGTGTTGGCGACGACGAGCATCGCGACGATCGCATAGAGCACCGGCCGGGGAAAATGCCTGCGGATGTTGGCGGCGAGCCCGTGCCCGGTCACACGCCCCATCCGCGCGCTGACCATCTGGATTCCCACCATCAGCGGATAGGTGAGGACGACGGTCCACCCGAGCTGGTAGCCGAACTGCGCACCCGCCTGCGAATAGGTCGCGATCCCGCTCGGATCGTCGTCGGCGGCGCCGGTGATGAGGCCGGGGCCCAGTTGCCGAAACCAGCGGCGTGTCGCTGCGATCATGCGCTTTCCTTGTCGGCCGCGGAGCGTGCGCGCGACGCCGCCGCGGCACGCGCGAGTGTAACCGCATTCGAGGAAAGTGATCGGCGCCGGTCCTGCGCGAGAACACGCGCGGACCCTTGCGGACGGTCAGCGCGGGACGGCGCAGGCCCCCGCGGCCAGGGGCAGCGCGAGGGCTTGCAGCACCTCGCCCGTCTCCGTGTTCTGCACGAACGCCACGACCATCGGCGCGATGCCCGATTCCGCCGGAAGCGGCAGGGTGAGGTCGCCGCCGGCATCCCCGCCCGCGCTCACCGCCATGCCGCCGTGCAAGGCGCGGACGACGTGGTCATGCGTCAGGCGGACGCCCGCGTTCTCGCCGGCCTTCACTTCCGAAACGAGCTGGCTGTCGGCGAGCGCAACATAGAGCGCAGCGCCCTTGCGGTCGCCTCCTGCCGCGACGTGCGCCGCCGCCTTGACCGAGATCGCGCCGCTCCGGCTTTCCGCGTCGAGGGTGATGCGGGCGCGCGCCGGCTTGGCCGCGGCCGCGGCGAACGCGGCTGCGCTGCCCCTGCCGCGCCAATCCGGGAAGTCCCTTCCCTGCACCAGGACCTGCGGTGTGTAGACGAGGCGCGAGCGGTTCGCGCGCGCCGACGCATACTGGCGTTCGGTCCAGGCCGGCGAGGCGAAGCGATCCTTCCAGCCAAGCCGGTCCCAATAGTCGACATGGAATGCGAGCGCGATCGCGTTCGCGCCAGCGGCGTTCGCAGGAAAGGCCGACGTCAGCCAACGATCCGCAGGCGGGCAGCTGTTGCAACCTTCGGAGGTATAAAGCTCGACGAGCGCCACCGTCTGCGGCCCGCTCGTCGCCGAACAGGCGCCGGCCCCGGCCGGCGCGGCAATCGCTGCGCCCGCGGCGCATGCGGCGGATGCGGCAAGTACCGCGCATCCGGAACCCATGCGGCAAAGCAAGCGGGAGAACGTCACTCAATATCCCCGGTCGTCGACATCACGATGAGTCGGCGCAAATGCGCGCAACCTTACGCGGCCGGCACCGCTTCGCCTATGCTAGCATCATCGAGCGTCGCCGACGCGCCGCCGGCTGCCGGCACGGCGCGCCTCGACGCGACAAACAACCCCGGGAGAATTCATGGGTATCATGGGCATCGTCTGGACCATCCTCGTCGGCCTGATCGTCGGCATTCTCGCGCGCTGGTTCTACCCTGGCCCCGTGCCGATGGCATGGTGGCTCACCGCGCTCATCGGCATCGGCGGCTCGATCGTCGGCGGCCTCGTCAGCAGCATGATCTGGAAGTCGCCCGACGGCCGGTTCCATCCCGCAGGCTGGATCCTGTCGATCGCCGGCGCGATGATCCTGCTCTGGGCCTACGTGAACTACGTGAAATAGCCTCAGCCGCCGCGCGTTGTCGCGGCACGCCGTAACACGACGCGCGCGGCGGGAATCTCGGTCATCGCCGGGGCGCTTGGCCGCGACGAGGACCCGGGAGGACCGCAATGCCGATGCAGGAAAAGAACCCGGAACCCAGCAATCCGCTGGGAATGGACGGGATCGAGTTCATAGAGTTCGCGACGTCGCAGCCGCAGGCGCTGGGCGCGATCCTGCAAACGCTCGGATTCATGCCGGTCGCGCGGCATCGTTCGCGCGAGGTCATGCTCTATCGTCAGGGCACGATGAACCTGATCGTCAATGCCCACGCCGACGTCCTGCCGGGGCTGTCGGCGCCGGGCGCGACGCCCGAGATTTCGGCGATCGCGTTCCGGGTGCGCGATGCGGACTACGCATGGCGCCGCGCGCTCGAGCTCGGCGCGTGGGAGATGCCTGCGCGCGCGTCGGCGATGGAGCTCAACATTCCGGGAATCCACGGCGTCGGCGACAGCCTGCTCTACTTCGTCGACCGATACCGGGACTTCTCCATCTACGACGTCGATTTCGTCGCGCTTCCGGGAATGGACGAGCATCCGCCGGCCGTCGCCGAAATGCACTTTTTCGGCGTCGTCCAGACGATCCAGGACGACCGCACCGACGATTGGATCGACTTCTATACGCAGCTGCTGGGATTCTCGGTGCTCCCGGGCGGCCAGTATTTCGGCATCATGCCGAAGGGGACCCTGCTCGAGGCGCCGTGCCACAAGTTCTACATGCAGCTGATCGAGCCGCCGCCCGGCTCCGAGGACATCAAGTGGGATGAACGCCTGCTGAGAATCGGGCTCGGGGCGCCCGACGTGCGCGTCGCGGTCGATGCGCTCAGGCAGCGCGGTGTCGTGTTCGTCGATCGCGATCCGATTCAGCCGAGCGACAAGGGCGCGCTGACGCAGATCTATCTCGGGGGCGTCACGTTCGAACTGGTCCGCAGCCACCTTGCGCCCGACCATTCCGCCCCGGGCCGGAGCCCGCGATGAACATCGACCAGTTCGGCATGGACACCATCACGCTCGCGGGCCCGCTGGAGGCGAAATTGCGCGCGGTCCGCGCCGCCGGCTTCACCCAGATCATGCTGCAGGCGCGCGACATCGCCGGGCATCCCGAGGGCGAGGGAGCGGCCATCGAGGCCGTCAGGCGGAGCGGTCTGCGCGTGACCGGATTCCAGGTGCTGCGCGACTTCGAAGGATTGACCGGGCATCTGCACGCGTACAAGCTCGACATCGCCCGGGCGATGCTGACGATGTGCCGCGCGCTCGGATCGAAAGTGCTCCTCGTCTGCTCGACGACATCGACGCATGCGACCGATGATTCCGACGCGTACGTGCGCGATCTCGCGAAGCTCGCGATGCTGGCCGTTCCGTTCGACATCCGCATCGCCTTCGAAGCGCTGTCGTGGGGACGGCACGTCAACGAGATGCCCCAGGCGTGGGACCTCGTGCGGCGCGCCAACCGCGCCAATCTCGGTTTGGCGGTCGATTCGTATCACATGCTCGCCGCAGGCACTCCGGCGGACGCCCTCGACGACGTCGATCCGGAAAAGATCCTGTTCGTCCAGCTCGCGGATTTCATGTGGCGCGAAGTCCGCTCGCCGGACGAGCGGATGAATACCGCACGGCATTTCCGCGTGTTTCCCGGCGAAGGCGTCCACAGCGCGGACATCGCGGCGCTCGTCCAGCGCCTCGACGCGCTGGGCTACCGCGGCGACTACAGCTTCGAGGTCTTCAACGACGACTATGTGCAGCTGCCGCTCGCCACGGTGGCGGACCGCGCACGGCGCTCGGTGAAGTGGATGGTCGGCCAGGTGTCGCGGCGGAGCCTTCCCGTACGTGCCAGGACCGTTGCAGCCACCTAGCCGACCGATGGGGCGTGAAGGAAACTGTCCAGCCGTTGCCCGGCGCCTTGCGCCGAGACCCCCGTGATCGACAAGACTGTCCGAACCGCGGCGGCGGCCGTGTCCGACGTTCCGGACGGCGCCACCATCATGATCGGGGGGTTCGGCACTGCCGGAATGCCCTCCGCGCTGATCGATGCACTGATCGACCAGGGTGCGCGCGATCTCACGATCGTCAACAACAATGCCGGCAACGGCGAGATCGGGCTGGCTGCGCTGCTCAGGTCGAAGCGCGTGCGCAAGATCATCTGCTCATTTCCGAGGCAAACCGATTCCCACGTCTTCGATGCGCTGTTTCGCGCCGGAGAAGTCGAACTGGAGCTCGTGCCGCAGGGCAACCTGGCCGAGCGGATTCGCGCGGCGGGCGCAGGCATAGGCGGGTTCTTCACGCCGACGGGCTACGGCACGCTCCTTGCCGCCGGCAAGGAAACGCGGTTCATCGACGGCCGCAACTGCGTGCTCGAGCATCCGATCCATGCCGACTTCGCGCTGATCAAGGCCGAACGTGGCGACCGCTGGGGCAATCTCGTCTACCGCAAGACGGCGCGAAACTTCGGGCCCGTCATGGCGTCGGCGGCGAAGTGCTCGATCGTCGAGGTGCGCGAAATCGTGCCGCTCGGCACGCTCGACCCGGAGGCGATCGTGACGCCGGGCATTTTCGTGCAGCGCGTGGTCGCGGTCGCCGGCGCCGGCAAGCCGGCCCGCCCGCAGGCCGAGGCATGACAGAAGCCGCGATGCTCCGTTATACCCGCGAGCAGATGGCCGCGCGCGTCGCGCGCGACATTCCCGAGGGCGCCTACGTGAATCTCGGCATCGGCCTGCCCACGATGGTCGCGAACTTCCTGCCCGCGGAGCGCGAGATCGTCCTGCACAGCGAGAACGGCCTCCTGGGCATGGGGCCCGCGCCCATGCCCGGATTCGAGGACCCCGACCTCATCAATGCCGGCAAGCAGCCGGTGACGCTGCTGCCGGGCGGCGCCTATTTTCATCATGCGGACTCGTTCGCGATGATGCGCGGCGGCCATCTCGACATTTGCGTGCTGGGAGCGTTCCAGGTATCCACAGGCGGAGACCTCGCGAACTGGCACACCGGCGCGCCGGATGCGATCCCCGCCGTCGGCGGCGCGATGGATCTCGCCATCGGCGCGAAGAATGTCTACGTGATGATGGACCATCTGACGAAATCCGGCGAAAGCAAGATCGTCGCCCGATGCACCTGCCCGGTCACCGGGCTCGCCTGCGTCGACCGGATCTATACGGACCTGGCGGTGATCGATGTCGCGCCCGGCGGATTGCGCGTCATCGAGATCGTCGACGGCCTTTCTTTCGGGGAGCTGCAGCGGATGACGGGCGTGCCGCTCGGTCGACCGTCGCCGGCCGCGCATCGGCCGCGCAATCCCGCCACGAAGAACTCGTGATTGCCCATGGGGAGACATCTTGAACAACGCCTACATTTGTGACGCCGTACGCACGCCGATCGGCCGCTATGGCGGTGCCCTTGCGATGGTTCGTGCGGACGACCTCGCCGCAGTTCCGATCAAGGCGCTGATGGAGCGCAACCGCGGCGTGGATTGGGGCGCCGTCGACGACGTGATCTACGGCTGCGCCAACCAGGCGGGCGAGGACAACCGCAACGTCGGCCGCATGGCGCTGCTGCTCGCCGGCCTGCCGGTCGACGTGCCCGGCACCACGGTGAATCGCCTCTGCGGTTCGAGCATGGATGCGATCGCGATCGCGGCACGCGCCATCAAGAGCGGCGAGACGGCGCTGATGATCGCCGGCGGCGTGGAGAGCATGTCCCGTGCGCCCTTCGTCATCGCGAAGGCCGAGTCGGCGTTTGCGCGTGCCGCGAGGATCGAGGACACGACGATCGGCTGGCGCTTCATCAATCCGCTGACGAAGGCGAGGTATGGCGTGGACAGCATGCCCGAAACCGCCGAGAACGTGGCCGCGGACTTCCGGATCTCGCGCGCCGATCAGGATGCGTTTGCGCTGCGCAGCCAGCAGCGCACGGCGGCCGCCATCGCCGCCGGACGGCTCGCGGAGGAGATCGTGCCGGTGACGATCGCGGCCAGGCGAGGCGAACCGACAGTCGTCGGCCGCGACGAGCATCCGCGCGAAACGACGCTGGAATCGCTCGCCGGCCTGAAGGGCATCGTGCGCCCCGACGGCACGGTGACCGCCGGCAATGCGTCCGGCGTCAACGACGGTTCCTGCGCGGTCATCCTGGCTTCGGAGGACGCCGCGCGGCGCCACGGTCTGACGCCGCGGGCGCGCATCGTCGCCGCCGCGGTGGCGGGCGTCGCCCCGCGCATCATGGGCTTCGGTCCGGCACCGGCGATGCGCAAGGTGCTGGCACAAGCGCAGCTTGCGCTCGGCGACGTCGACGTCATCGAACTCAACGAAGCATTCGCGGCGCAGGCACTCGCGGTCACCCGCGACCATGGACTTCCCGACGATGCCGCGCACGTTAACCCCAACGGAGGCGCGATCGCGCTCGGGCATCCGCTCGGCGCCAGCGGCGCGCGACTCGTGACGACCGCTCTTTACCAGCTGCGGCGGACCGGCGGGCGCTATGCGCTGTGCACGATGTGCATCGGAGTCGGCCAGGGCATCGCCCTGATCATCGAGCGCGTCTGAAGTTCCCGACTCGGCGCACTAGCGCGACCGCACTTCGTCCGAAGGGCCGAGTATCTGCTCGCGCAGCTCGCGGTAACGCGGCAGCTGCGACGCGTAGACGCAGATGTACTTGACCTGCGCCGCCTGAAGGCAGCGCTGCTTGATCATCTCGAGTTTCTGGTCGCGCGGATTCACAACCGCATCGGGTTCCCTGGTATCGACGATCGCGAGGATCGTCATGTCGCGGTCGCACAGGACGAAACCGACATGCTGGTTCGCGATCTTGCGGAATACGCGGAGCCGTTCCATCCCCTGCGGACCGATCTTCACCTGCAGCACGTCGGAAAGGCGGACGCGCGCGAAGATCTCGTGCCGCGGGAACGCCGCCTTGAGCAGCATGTAGACGACCCCCTCGATCTTGCTCAGGAACCGCGGTCGCAGCAGATAGAGCCCCGGCAGTTCGGCCGACGACAGGAGCCGCGTCGTCTCGCCCTCGGTCCACTGGGCGGCGGTATTCGGTGCGTCGGAGCCGGATTTGAATCCGCCCCCGCGGCTGCGCCGCAACAAGCCCACTGCGACGGCAATGACGAGCGCGAAGATGGCGACGCCAAACAGGATTCCGGAGCTCATGGATGACGGTCAGGCGACCAGTTTGCGCCGGAGCGCGTGCGGGGCATGCACATCGATGATCCGGGAATGAGCTTTGCAATTCTTCGCGTTGTGTTTCGCCGCGGGTAGTCTAAACCATGGCGGGCGCACAACACAAAGGCCCGGACGGGCCGGGCCTTTGTCTGCATCGCGGGTCGCGCCGCGCCGACGCTCGCGCGCCGGGTCTTGGAACGCGGCCGTATCAGCGTGCGGACCGGATCGCGGTCCGCCCGTGAATGTCGGCGTTACATGTCCATGTCGCCCATGCCGCCCATTCCACCCATGCCGCCGCCGCCACCGCCGCCCATGCCCTTGTCGTCCTTCGGCAGTTCGGCGACCATCGCCTCGGTCGTGAGCAGCAGCGAAGCCACCGACGCGGCGTTTTGCAGCGCGAAGCGCGCGACCTTCGTCGGATCGACGACGCCCATCTCGACCAGGTCTCCGTACTCCGACGTCTGCGCGTTGAAGCCGAAAGTGCCCTTGCCTTCGACGACCTTGTTGACGACCACGCTCGGCTCGTCGCCGGCGTTGGCGACGATCTGGCGCAGCGGCTCTTCCAGTGCACGCATGACGATCTTGATGCCCGCGTCCTGGTCCGCGTTGTCGCCCTTCAGGTTCTTGATGTTGGCACGCGCGCGAAGATACGCCACGCCGCCACCGGCGACGATGCCTTCTTCGACCGCCGCGCGGGTCGCATGCAGCGCGTCCTCGACGCGCGCCTTCTTTTCCTTCATCTCGACTTCGGTCGCGGCACCCACCTTGATGACCGCCACGCCGCCGGCGAGCTTGGCCACGCGCTCCTGCAGCTTTTCCTTGTCGTAATCCGACGTCGCGTCGTCGATCTGCTTGCGGACGTTCTTGACGCGCGCCTCGATCGCCGCCTTTTCGCCGGAACCGTCGATGATCGTCGTGTCTTCCTTGCCCACTTCGATCTTCTTCGCGCGGCCCAGGTCCTTCAGCGTCGCGTTCTCGAGCTTCAAGCCGAGTTCCTCCGCGATCACCGTGCCGCCGGTGAGGATCGCGATGTCTTCCAGCATCGCCTTGCGGCGGTCGCCGAAGCCCGGCGCCTTGACTGCCGTCGTCTTGAGAATGCCGCGGATGTTGTTGACGACGAGAGTCGCCAGCGCTTCGCCGTCGACGTCCTCGGCGATGATCAGCAGCGGCTTGCCGGACTTGGCCACCTGTTCGAGCAGCGGCAGCAGATCGCGGATATTGCTGATCTTCTTGTCGTGCAGAAGGATGTACGGGTCCTCGAGCAGCGAGACCTGCTTGTCGGGATTGTTGATGAAGTACGGCGAGATGTAGCCGCGGTCGAATTGCATCCCTTCGACGAGGTCGAGCTCGTTCTCGAGGCCCTTGCCGTCCTCGACGGTGATCACGCCTTCCTTGCCGACCTTGTCCATCGCTTCGGCGATCGTCTTGCCGATCGCTTCGTCGGCGTTGGCCGAGATCGCGCCGACCTGCGCGATTTCCTTGCTGGTCGTGCACGGCTTGCTGATCTTCTTGAGCTCGCCGACGACGGCGATCACCGCCTTGTCGATGCCGCGCTTCAGGTCCATCGGGTTCATGCCCGCAGCGACGTACTTGAAGCCTTCGCTGCAGATCGACTGCGCGAGCACGGTGGCCGTGGTCGTGCCGTCACCGGCCACGTCCGAGGTCTTGGACGCGACTTCCTTCACCATCTGCGCGCCCATGTTCTCGAACTTGTCCTTCAGTTCGATTTCCTTCGCGACGGACACGCCGTCCTTGGTGATCGTCGGCGCGCCGAAGCTGCGCTCGAGCACCACGTTGCGGCCCTTGGGGCCCAGCGTGACCTTGACCGCATTGGCCAGGATGTTCACGCCGACCATCATTTTGTTGCGCACGCCTTCGCCGAAGCGGACGTCTTTGGCTGCCATATTGGTTCTCCTGAATGCTTGTCTTTGGGGACGGGACGCTTAGTCGACGATGCCGATGATGTCGTCTTCGCGCATGTGCAGGAGATCCTGCCCGTCCAGCTTGAATTCCTGGCCCGAATACTTGCCGAAGAGCACCTTGTTGCCCGGCTTGACGCCCATCGGAACCACCTTGCCATGCTCGTCGGTCTTGCCCGGGCCGCAGTAGACGACTTCGCCTTGCGAGGGCTTTTCGGCCGCGGTGTCGGGGATGACGATGCCACCGGCAGTCTTCCTCTCTTCTTCGAGCCGTTTAACGATGACGCGATCGTGCAGTGGACGAATCTTCATGGTCAGTGCTCACTCCTGTGAAAAGTTTATTTGCAATCAGTCGCTTACAATACCGGCTCGCGTTCGATCGCACCGGCCGCCGAGGATGCGCCCTGCATTAGGGCTCTGTTAGCACTCAGCGATAGCGAGTGCTAATAATAAGGCCGCGCACGGTCAAATGCAACCACTTCGGACCAATCGCTTCGGGACTCGGCGACCCGGCGAGGCCTCCGCGGCCCGGGTCCAGCGCGGCCCACCGGAAGCGCGGGGGGCGCGACCCCCGAGTCGCCGCGACGACCGTCCGGGGCACGGGGGTAACCGCTGGTAAGTCTGTCCACCCCCACCGGGCGGCCGGGGTTATCGTTTGCTATTTCACCGGCCACGATCGACCCATGCTTCGCCCGGCCAACGTCGTCGATCTCCCGATCCTTCGCGCGCTGATCCGCGACGGCGCGATCGGGGGAAGCTTCGATCGGGAACTCGCGTCCGAATCGCGGGAAGCGACGCTGTTCTTCGCGAATCTCCGGCAGGCGCTCGCGACCGGCTACTTCGTCGAGGAGGATCCGCGGACCGGGGACCTGGCGACCGTGGCGGTCCCCGGTTTTGTCTATCTGCCCGAGGCCAGCGCGCATCGGCCGATCGGTTTCGGCCTGTTCAAGGCCACGGCGATCGGGTACGAGCTTTGGCTGGCCGGGGTCGACACCGCCTGGCGCGGCCACGGCCATGGCCGCGCGATGATCGCCGCCCTGCTCAAGACGGCGCCCGGCAAGTCCGCCTATGTCGTCCGCGTGAACACGTTCGGCCGGGAAAGCCCCGCGATGGGGCACCTGCTCCAGTCCTTCGCCTACACCTGCGTGCGCGAAACGCCGCACTACACTTGGTATCTGCGCGACGATGCGCCGGTCGAACTTCGCCGGCTAATTCGCAACGCGCCGAATCCGCCGCACTCGAACTGACGTTGCGGATCGGCCCTCGCGGGCTTCCTGCGATGCGGCGACCCGCCGTCCGCGCGGAACCGGGATTCGCGCCCGCAGGCCGCCGTGGTACCGTAGCGGCGCCGCCCCTGCCACCGTTCGGAAACCCCATGGACGATCCGATTCTTCCCCGCCCCCCGTCGGCGCCCGACGCCGGGTTCGACCGCACCGCCACGATGGCGCCGCCGCCGCGCGGGCCGGCCACGGTCCCCGCCGGCAACGGCACCGCATGGTGGAGCGAAGGCTGGCGACTGTTCGCCAAGGCGCCGTGGGTGTGGATAGCGATCACGGTGCTGTTCTGCATCATCATGATCATGCTCGGTTTCGTTCCAATGCTGGGTACGCTGGCGACTACGTTGCTCGCACCGGTGCTGACCGGCGGCGTGCTCTCGGGGTTCCGCGCCGTCGACCGCGGCGACGAGCTCACGATCAACCATCTGTTCGCGAGCTTTTCCGACCGGCTCGCACCGCTCCTCATTGTCGGCCTGCTGTATCTCGCCGGCTCGGTCGTGATCCTCGTCGTCGTTTGCGCCATCCTGATCGCCGCGATCGGCATCAGCGGTATCGGCGCGCTCGTTTCCGGCGACCCGATGCAGGCCGGATTCGCGCTGCTGGCGAGCTTCGGCGTCGGCGCGATGGTCGCGTTGCTTCTCGGATTGCTGCTCGGGATACCGTTGACGATGGCTTACTGGTTCGCGCCGGCGCTCGTGGTGTTCCGCAATGCCGAACCCTGGGCCGCCATGAAGGCGAGCTTCGACGCATGCCTCGTCAACATGATGCCGATGCTGATCTACAGCTTGCTCGGGCTCGTGTTCGCGGTCGTGGCATCGATTCCGTTCGGCCTGGGCTGGCTCGTCCTCCTGCCGGTGTTCGCAGGCAGCGTCTACGCGAGCTACAAGGACATCTTCGGCGATACCGGCGGGGCGCCGGCCTGAACCGCACGGCCGGGAGTCGAGCTGCGTCCCGATTGCGCACGACCAGGCACCGGACGGAGAAGGAAAGCCGGCGCCGAACGTTTCAGTGCGCCTGCTCCCAGTTCGCGCCCACCCCGACGTCCACGACGAGCGGAACGGAGAGCGCGGCGACGCCCGTCATGTGCTTCGGCAGTTCGGTCTTGACGCGCGCAAGTTCCGCGTCCGGAACCTCCAGCACCAGTTCGTCGTGGACCTGCAGCAGAAGCTTCGTGGCCAGCTGCTCGTGTCTCAGCCAATCCCGCACGGCGATCATCGCGAGCTTGACCAGATCTGCCGCGGTACCCTGCATCGGCGCGTTGATCGCCGCGCGTTCGGCGCCGGCGCGGCGGGGCCCGCCGGCCGCCTTGATGTCGGGCAGCCACAACCGCCGCCCGAAGACCGTCTCGACATATCCGTGCTCGCGCGCGAACTCGCGCGTCGCCTGCATGTACGCGGCGACGCCGGGGTAGCGCTGGAAATACCGGTCGATGAACTGCTGCGCCGCCGCGCGCTCGATCCCGAGCTGCTGCGCGAGCCCGAATGCGCCCATCCCGTAGATCAGGCCGAAGTTGACGGCCTTGATGTAGCGCCGCTGGTCGGTCGTGACCTCCGCCACCGGCACGCCGAAGATGTCGGCGGCGGTCGCCCTGTGGATGTCGGCGCCCTCGCGGAATGCCTTGACCAGCGCGGGGTCCTCCGACAGATGCGCCATGATCCGCAGCTCGATCTGCGAATAGTCGGCCGACACGATGACGTGCCCGGGCGGCGCGACGAACGCCTCGCGGATTCGCCGCCCTTCCGGGGTGCGCACCGGAATGTTCTGCAGGTTCGGGTCGGACGACGCGAGCCGTCCGGTGACCGCCGTCGCCTGGCTGAACGTGGTGTGCACGCGGCCGGTGCGGGCGTTCACCATCTGCGGCAGCTTGTCGGTGTAAGTCGACTTCAGCTTCGACAGCGCGCGGTGCTCGAGAAGCAGCTTCGGCAGCGGATAGTCGGCGGCGAGCTCCGTCAGCACGTCCTCGTCCGTCGACGGCTGCCCTGTCGCGGTCTTCCGCACGGTGGGCAGTTTCATCTTGTCGAACAGGATCTCCCCCAGCTGCTTCGGCGACGCGAGGTTGAAGGGCTGTCCGGCGAGCGCGTAGGCCTGCCGCTCCAGCGCCATCACCTTCTCCGCCAACTCCCGGCTCTGCGCGGCAAGCAGCGCGACATCGAGCATCACGCCTTCACGCTCCATTTCGAACAGGATCTGGCGCGTCGGCATTTCGATCGCCGAGTAGATGTGCTCGAGCCGCGCGTCAGCGGCGACACGCGGGTGGAGGTAGCGGTGCAGCTGCAGCGTGATGTCGGCATCCTCCGCCGAATAGGCCGTCGCGTCGCCGATGCTCACCTGATCGAAGCCGATCTGCTTCGCGCCCTTTCCCGCGACCTCGGCGTAGCTGATCGTCTTGACGTTGAGATGCCGCCACGCAAGGCTGTCCATGTCGTGCGGCCTGTGCGCCTCCAGCACGTAGGACTGGAGCAGCGTGTCGTGCTTTACGCCCTCGAGCGCGAGCCCGTGGTTCGCGAGCACGTGCTGATCGTACTTGACGTTCTGGCCGAGCTTCTTCCTCGCCGGATCCGCGAACCACGGCGCGAGACGCGCGAGCGTTTCGTCGAACGGCAACTGGTCGGGCGCCCCGGGATAGCGGTGCGCGAGCGGGATGTAGCATGCACGCCCGGGCTCCACCGCAAAGGACAGACCCACGATTTTCGCTTCGAGCGGGTCGAGCCCCGTCGTCTCGGTATCGAAGCACACGAGCTCCGCCCGGTCGATCGCCTGCAGCCACCGCTCGAACGTCGCGTCGTCCAGCAC
>JANMBN010000284.1:0-2739 GCA_031360485.1 Betaproteobacteria bacterium
GACCGTTGGCGTACATCCAGCCCAGGCTGAACTGCGCCTCGGCATCGCCCAGACGCGATGCTTCGCAATAGAGCTCGACCGCGCGTCCGGCATCGCGGGCCACGCCCTCGCCGTGCTCGTACGTCCGCGCCTCGGTGCGAAGCGCGGCGGCGATCCGGGTGACCATCTCTTCGCCCGACTGTGCATAAGCCGGCAGCGCCGCAATCCACAACAGAGCCGCGATCGTCAATGCGCCAACCCCGCGCCAAATCTGCGGGGTGCGACTCGATGGCAAATGGACGCAGGTCGTCACGTCGCACCCGATAACCGCTTCTCGCGCGGCGGCGCAATGCCATGCTGCGCGAGGTACCATGGAATCGCGGCGTCGATGCCGTCCACGAGGCGGTGCGTCGGCGCATACCCCAGGAGACGCCGCGCCTTGCCGATGTCCGCCTGCGAATGCCGGACGTCGCCCGGCCGGAAGTCACCGTGGATCGGATTCGCCGACGGGGTCGCCGGGGCGTGCATGGCTATCGCGTCGCGCAGGAGCTGAAATAGCCGATTCAGCGAAGTTCGATCGTCGACGGCCACGTTGTAGACCTGATTGATCGCCGCGGGATCGTCCGTGGCGGCGGCAAGCAGGTTGGCCTGAACCGCGTTGTCGATATAGCAGAAATCGCGGCTGGTTTCCCCGTCCCCGTTGATCACGACCTGCTCGCCGACCAGCATCGCGCGAATCCAGCGCGGGATCACCGCGGCGTACGCGCCCTCGGGATCCTGCCGGGCACCGAAGATGTTGAAGTAGCGCAGGCCGATCGATTGCATGCCGTAGCATCGCGCGAAGACCTCCGCGTAGAGTTCGTTCACGAGCTTGGTGACGGCGTAAGGCGAAAGGGGCCGTCCGATCGCGTCCTCCACCTTGGGCAGCGCCGGGTGGTCGCCATAGGTCGAGCTGGAGGCGGCGTAGACGAATCGTCGCACGCCTGCGTCGCGGGCCGCGACCAGGACGTTGAGAAAACCGTCGACGTTCGCGCCGTTGGTCGCAATCGGATCGGCCAGCGAGCGGGGAACAGAGCCGAGCGCGGCGTGATGTAGAACGACATCGACGCCGGGACACGCGAGCCTGCAGGCGGCGGAATCGCGTATGTCCGCCTCGATGAACCGGTGGCGACTCCATCGTTCGCCGGTCACCGTTGCGCGAATCTCGTCGAGATTGCGCCGATTGCCCGTGGCGAAATTGTCCAGTCCAACGACCGTCTGGTCGAGGTCGAGCAACGCATGCACGAGGTGCGACCCAATGAAGCCCGCGCTGCCGGTCACGAGCCAGCGCAGCGGTTTTGCCGTCAGTTGCTGACGCACGTTGTCGAGGGCGGTCATCCGGAACCCGATCTCACAGTCGCCACACCGTGACGCCGTTGGCGACGAGATCGTCGGCGTTGAACTGGCTTTTCACGTCGGCGACGACGGCCCGCGGCATCAGCCGGTCGAGGTAGTCGGAAGTTGGCCGGGCTTTGAACGCGCGATGCGCGACGGCCGCGACGATCGCGGCCGCTTTGGGCAGCCGTTCCCACGGGACGAGTTCGACGCCGTACTCGTGCAACGCCTCGGCCGGCGCCGCTACGGGATCGTGGACTACCACTTCGGCACCATAGGATTGCAGTTCCCGGATCACGTCGATTACCCGGGAATTGCGAAGATCCGCGCAATCCTCCTTGAACGTGAGTCCGAGCACGATCACTGGCGCGTCCTTCACCTGCCAGCCATTGCGCACCAGATGCTTGACGGTCTGTTCCGCGACGAATTTACCCATGCCGTCGTTGATGCGCCGGCCGGCGAGGATCACCTCGGGGTGGTAACCGACCATCTCCGCCTTGTGCGTCAGGTCGTAGGGATCGACGCCGATGCAGTGCCCGCCGACAAGCCCCGGACGGAACGGCAGAAAATTCCACTTGGTTCCGGCCGCGCGCAGCACTTCCATCGTGTTGATTCCCAGCCGGTCGAAGATGATGGCGAGCTCGTTCATCAGCGCGATGTTCAGATCGCGCTGCGTGTTCTCGATCACCTTCGCCGCCTCGGCGACCTTGATGCTCGAGGCGCGGTGCACTCCCGCCGTCACCACGCTGCCGTACATGTTCGCGACCCGCTCGAGCGTCTCCGGCGAATCGCCCGACACGACCTTGGTGATCTTCGTCAGCGTGCGCTCCTTGTCGCCGGGATTGATCCGTTCCGGCGAATAGCCGACGTGGAAATCCGTCATCCACTTCATCCCCGAGTGCTTCTCCAGGACGGGGATGCAAATCTCTTCGGTGGCGCCGGGGTACACGGTCGATTCGTAAACGACCGTCGCGCCGCGCTTCATGTTCGCGCCGACCGATTGCGAGGCGCCGAGCAGCGGGCCGAAATCCGGCTGATGCGCGTCGTCGACCGGGGTCGGGACGGCGACGATGATGAAATCCGCCTCGGACAGCGCGGCGGCGTCGGTGCCGAAGGAGAGCAGCGTTCCCGCACGCAGTTCTTCCGTTGTCATTTCTCCCGTGGGGTCGATGTGGCGCTTGTAGCTCGCGACCTTCTCCCGCGACAGGTCGAAGCCGATCGTCCGGTGCTTCTTGCCGAATTCCACGGCCAGCGGCAAGCCGACGTAGCCCAGACCGACAACAGCAACGGTAGCCATTTTCCCGCCTCTCTCTTCGGTCGTCGATAGGCATTCGCCGGCGCTTTCGTGCCCTCCAAAACGGGGACGCGTCGTGCGCCGCGGAATGC
>JANMBN010000215.1:0-6439 GCA_031360485.1 Betaproteobacteria bacterium
GTCTTGTACAAATTCTGACCAGCAGCGTCGCTTCGAGGGAGCCAACATGAAACTGGTAACAGCGATCATCAAGCCGTTCAAGCTCGACGAGGTGCGCGAGGCGTTGTCCGAAATCGGCGTCACGGGCCTCACGGTCACGGAGGTCAAGGGATTCGGCCGGCAGAAGGGCCATACGGAGCTCTATCGCGGCGCGGAATACGTCGTGGATTTCCTTCCCAAGGTCAAGGTCGAGTTGATCATCAGCGATGGCGTCGTCGACCGCGCGATCGAAGCCATCGTCAACGCGGCGCGCACGGGTAAGATCGGCGACGGCAAGATCTTCGTCACCGCGGTCGATCAGGTCGTGCGCATCCGCACGGGCGAGAGCGGCGAGGACGCCGTCTGAGAATGCGCGCTGGCCGTTAGCCGGCCAAACGCGTGTTATTGCACGATATCCGGGAATCATCTGAAAAACCGGCCCCGACGGCGGGTGCCCTGGCCTTCGGCGGCCACCGGAGACGGGATTCAGTCGGCGTGCGACCGCACCTTTCCTTGTCGAAAATCAAGTGCGGGCGTTGACCGCCCCTGAGCGGTTTGCAAGAATCGTCCGAGGTTTGCCGGTCTCGGACTGAATGACGTGCCGGGCGGCGGGGCGCGGGCGGCGGTCACTCAAGACCCCGGAAGCGGGTTTTTGCACTTTCACCGAGGCACAGGAGGAATTTCGATGCACAACCACAAGCTTCTGCCGGCGCTTGCCGCCGCCCTCGCGTTGGCTTCCGGCGGGATCGCCGGCCCGGCGCAAGGCGATATCAACGTCGGCGTCACGCTGTCGGCGACCGGACCGGCCGCATCGCTCGGCATTCCGGAGAAGAACACGTTCGAGCTCCTGCCGACGACGATCGGCGGCGAGAAGGTCAACTGGATCGTCCTTGACGACGGTTCCGACACGACGAAGGCCGTGACCAATACGCGGAAACTGATATCGGAGAACAAGGTCGACGTGGTCGTCGGCTCGACGATCACGCCGAACTCGCTGGCGATGGTCGACGTCGTCGCCGATGCCGAAACGCCGATGATCTCGATGGCGGCTTCCGCGCGGATCGTCGACCCCGCGAATCCCAGGACGAAATGGGTCTTCAAGACGCCGCAGAACGATGCGCTGATGGCCGATGCGATCGCGGTCCACATGAAAGCGAACGGCGTAAAGACGATGGGGTACATCGGTTTCGCCGACGGATACGGCGACGGCTGGCTCGCGGAGATCCGGCGTTCGGCGCAGACGGCCGGAATCAAGATCGTCGCCGAGGAAAAGTACAACCGCACCGACGCGTCGGTCACCGGACAGGTGCTGAAGCTTGTCGCCGCCAATCCGGACGCGATCCTGATCGCTGCCGCGGGAACGCCGGGCGCGACCCCGCAGAAGGAACTCGTCGCGCGCAAGTACAAGGGGAAGATCTACCAGACCCACGGCGTCGCCAATCCGGATTTTCTGCGCGTCGTCGGCAAGGATGGCGACGGGACGATCCTGCCGATCGGCCCGATGCTCGTCTTCGAGCAACTTCCCGACTCGAATCCGCTCAAGAAGGCGGCAGCGGAATATATCGTGATGTACGAAAAGAAGTTCGGGAAGGACTCGCGGACGACGTTCGGCGGCCACGCCTGGGATGCGTACCTTTTGCTGGCGAAGGCGATTCCGGATGCGTTGAAGAAGGCGAAGCCCGGCACCAAGGAATTCCGCGCGGCGCTGCGCGACGCGCTCGAAAACACCAAGGAGCTCGTCGCGACGCACGGCGTGTACACGATGACACCGCTCGAACACAACGGCCTCGACAACAGGGCGCGGACGATGATCAAGATCGACAACGGCAAGTGGGTCCTCGCCAAGTGAGCGGACGCTGACGCCGGGCCGGCCGCGGCGTTTCCGCAGCCGGCCTTTTTTTGTCGAGTCGCGGTTTCGGCATCCCGTCGATGGACCTTACGACCTTCGCAGTCCTCGCGCAGGATGGGATCACGAACGGCGCGATCTACGCGCTTCTTGCCCTGGCGCTGGTGCTCGTTTTCGCCGTCACGCGCGTCATCTGGATCCCGTCGGGCGAGTTCGTCGCGTACGGAACGCTGACGCTCGCGGGGCTGCAGCTCGGCAAGCCGCCGGGGACGGTCGGGCTGCTCGTCGGCATGGCCGCCGTGGCCGGGGCGATGGAGGTCGTCGCCTGCGTGCGCCGTGGCGAGTCCCGCCGGATACCGCGGCAGCTCGCGGTGTGGACCGGAATCCCCGTCGCGATCGCCGGGGCGTCCTGGTGGTTGGCGACGCCGGCGCTTCCGTTCTGGGCGCAGATACTCGTCGCTCTGGCGTTGGTCGCGGCGCTGGGTCCGCTGCTGTATCGGATCGCCTACCAGCCGCTGGCCGAGGCCACTGTACTGGTGCTCCTGATCGTGTCCGTCGCGGTCCACTTTGCGCTCACCGGCCTCGGGCTCTGGTTCTTCGGGGCGGAAGGGTCGCGGACGCCGGAGTTTTCGGCGGAATCGCTCGACATCGGCGGTGTGAACGTCAGCGTGCAGAGTCTGCTCGTCGTGGCGTCGAGCCTCGCGCTGATTGCGGCGCTCTACGTGTTCTTCGGCCGGACGCTCTATGGCAAAGCGCTCCGCGCGACGGCACTCAACCGCGTCGGAGCGCGGATCGTCGGTATCGCTCCCGACCTCGCGGGCTCGCTCACGTTCACGCTGGGGGCGCTCTTGTGTGCGTTCTCGGGTGTCCTGATCGGGCCGATCACGACCGTCTACTACGATTCGGGATTTCTGATCAGCCTGAAGGGCTTCGTCGGAGCGATCATCGGAGGTCTCGTCAGCTATCCGCTGGCCGCCGCCGGTGCGCTCCTCGTCGGACTTCTCGAGGCGTTCGCATCGTATTGGGCAAGCGGCTTCAAGGAGGTGATCGTCTTCACGCTGATCATTCCGGTCCTGTTGTGGCGCAGCCTGAAGACGCATCACCACGAGGAAGAGGAGTAGCGCGTGGGGATGCGACCGGGGCGAGTCGACGCTGTCGGCCGACACGCCGAACGTATCATGGCGGGAGCGTGATGGAGGCCGCGACGTGAGCCACGTTGCAAGGCACCGCATGCAAAGGAAGGCCGAAGGGGCCCCCCAACGCGTCGCGGAGGATTCGTGACGAGCCGCAAGCTGCCCTTCGGCGTCTGGGGCTATGCAGGATTCATCGCCGTGCTCGTCGGCGTGCCGCTGTTCGCGCCGCAATTCTGGGTCACGCTCGGCAACTACGTCGGGCTTTACAGCATCGTCGCGCTCGGCCTCGTCCTGCTCACCGGGGTCGCGGGCCAGACCTCTTTTGGGCAGGCGGCGTTCGTCGGCATCGGCGCCTACACCACCGCGATCCTCTCCACCCAATACGCGCTGTCCCCGTGGATCAACCTGGTTGTCGGTCTGGCGCTCACGTCGGCGATATCCCTGTTCCTGGGTTTCATCACCCTGCGGATGAAAGGTCACTACCTGCCGCTCGCGACGATCGCCTGGGGCATCAGCCTTTACTTTCTTTTCGGCAATCTCGAATTCCTCGGAGGCCACACCGGCCTCTCCGGCATTCCCGCACTCAATCTCTTCGGCGTCGAGCTGCGCAACGAACGGTACTTCTACTTTGTCATCTGGGGAATCGCGATCGTGGCGCTGTGGGCCACCGGCAACCTGCTCGACTCGCGGCCGGGGCGCGCGATTCGCGCGCTGCGAGGCCAGATCGAAATGGCCGAATCGTTCGGTGTCGACGGTGCGCGGCTGAAGATCGTCGTATTCGTCTATGCGGCGCTGCTCGCCTGCATCTCCGGCTGGCTCTACGCCCATCTGCAGCGGTTCGTGAACCCGACGCCGTTCGGCCCCAACCAGGGCATCGAGTACCTGTTCATGGCGGTGGTCGGCGGCGCGGGGAGCGTGTGGGGCGCGGTGGTCGGCGCCACGCTGATCACCCTCGCCAAACAGGTGCTGCAGGACATTCTTCCGGTGTTGCTCGGCAAGAGCGGCAACTTCGAGATCGTGGTATTCGGCGTGCTGATGGTCGTGCTGCTGCAGCGCGCGCGCGAGGGTGTGTGGCCCTGGATCGCGCACCTGCTTCCGCGGCGCCAGCCGCCGCTGGTGCCGGAGGCCGAGGCCCTTCCCGTGCGCGGCGGCGCGTCGGCGCCGGGACCGCTGCTCGAAGTTCGCCGAGCGCGCAAGGCATTCGGCGGCCTCGTCGCCGTCAACGACCTCTCGTTCGCGATCGAGCGCGGCGAAATCCTCGGGCTCATCGGACCGAACGGCGCCGGCAAGAGCACGATGTTCAACCTGATTTCGGGCGCCCTCGCACCCACCGCGGGCGACGTCGTGCTCCGGGGCGAGTCGATCGTCGGCTGCAAACCTTTCGAGATCGCGCGCCGCGGCATCGGCCGCACTTTTCAGCATGTGAAACTGCTGCCCCGGATGACCGTGCTCGACAACGTCGCACTGGGCGGATATTTGCGGGGGCGTGCAGGCATCTTCGCCGCGGCGCTCCGCCTCGATCGGGCCGAGGAAGCGCGCATGATCGCGGAGGCGGCGCGCGCGATCCGGCGCGTCGGCCTGCTCGCGCATATCCACGACCCGGCAGGCAGCCTGCCGCTCGGAAAGCAAAGGATCGTCGAGATCGCTCGCGCGCTCGCCGCGGATCCGGCGCTGTTGCTGCTCGACGAGCCGGCGGCCGGGCTGCGCTACCTCGAAAAGCAGGAACTCGCGGCGCTCCTGCGGCAGTTGAAGAGCCAGGGGATGACCATCCTGCTGGTCGAGCACGACATGGATTTCGTGATGGGGCTGACCGATCGGCTCGTCGTCATGGATTTCGGAGAAAAGCTTGCCGAGGGGCTTCCCGCCGACATCCAGCGCAATCCCGTCGTGCTGGAGGCGTACCTGGGGGGCGTCGCTTGATGACCGGCCCGAAACCGTTGCTGCTGGAAATACGCGGCTTCCGCGTCGCCTACGGCAAGGTCGAGGCGGTGCACGACGTCGCGCTCGCCGTCGCGCCGGGCACGATCGTCTCGGTCATCGGGCCGAACGGCGCCGGCAAGACGACGCTCCTCGCGGCGCTGATGGGATTGCTGCCGGCGGGCGGCGAATTCGCGTATCAGGGCAAGCCCGCACACCGGCTGACCGTCGAGCAACGCGTTGCCCACGGGCTCATTCTCGTTCCGGAACGGCGCGAGCTCTTCGCCTCGATGAGCGTCGCCGACAATCTCGAGTTGGGGGGATTCCAGCGCGCGCGGAGTGGCGAGCGTGGCTGGCGCGCGACGCTGGACGAGGTCTACCAGCGGTTTCCACGGCTCCTCGAACGTCGCGACCAGCTTGCCGGCACGCTGTCGGGGGGCGAGCGCCAGATGCTCGCGATGGGCCGCGCGCTGATGGGCAAGCCCCGGCTTCTGATGCTCGACGAGCCATCGCTGGGCCTCGCCCCGCTGATGGTTCGCGAGATCTTCAATATCATCGCCGGATTGCGCTCGTCCGGCGTGGCGATACTCCTCGTCGAACAGAACGCGCGCGCCGCATTGCACGTTTCCGATTACGGCTACGTGCTCGAGACGGGCGAACTGGCGCTCGAGGGGCCGAGCGCGGAGCTTGCCGCGAATCCGCGCGTTGCCGCGACCTATCTGGGCAAGGGCGTCGCTGCCACGGGCTGAATGCCGCCGGCGCAAGTCCCTTCGCGGTTCGTGGGCATCCGCTTGCCCCGACGGGCCGGAACCATCGACAATGGCGACCTACGCCGCCGCGCGCCGTTCAACGGGCGGGGCATCCAAAGGAAACATGTGACCGATCTCTCCGTTCCGCCCGTCAGCGGCGCATTGCTCGCCGATGCCCGCCGCCTGCTACTCGAGCCCGCGGGACTCGATGACGCGCAGCTCTCGCGCGTCCTCGCGTCGATCCACACGCACGACGTCGATTTCGCCGACCTCTATTTTCAGTACTCCCGGATGGAGAGCTGGAGTCTCGAGGAGGGCATCGTCAAGGCGGGTTCGTTCAACATCGACCGCGGCGTCGGCATCCGCGCCGTGCACGGCGACAAGCAGGCGTTCGCGTACTCCGACGACATCACCCTGGACGCGTTGAACGAGGCGGCCGTCGCCGCGCGTGCGATCGGCCGCCAGGGGCATTCGGCCGTTGCCGCCCTCGACCGCGTCGGAACCGCGCGTTCGCTTTACGCACCCGAAGATCCGGTCGCCTCGCTGCCGGAAGCCACCAAGGTCGCGCTCCTCGAGCGGCTGGAACAGATGGCGCGTGCGCGCGATCCGCGCGTCGCGCAGGTGATGGCTTCGCTCGCCGGCGAGTACGCGGCCGTACTGATCGCGCGGAGCGACGGACTCGTCGCCGCCGCCGTGCGCCCGCTCGTGCGGGTGTCGCTGACGGTGATCGTGGAGGAGGGCGGGCGCCGCGAGCAGGGATACGCCGGCGGCGGCGG
>JANMBN010000216.1:0-25212 GCA_031360485.1 Betaproteobacteria bacterium
GACTTCGTCTACGCGGCGCGCAGCAAGATGCTGAAGCTCCGGTATATCTGTCGCCTGTTCGCCAAAGAGCTCGTGCTCAAGAACTTCATCGGCATTCCCCCGGACCAACTGCTGGAACGCTTGCTGGAGTTGACGCTGTACACCGAGGAGAATCTGCGCTAGGACGGGTGGGGCATCCGCATCAACCGGAAGCGAGCTGATGGGGGTTCGTAACGCCCGAAGTCGCCGGCAATTATTCACAGGTCGAAGAAATGTAACGCGCTTTCCGGTGGTCAGGTTTCGGTCAAGAAAGCCCGAAGACCCGCGTCCAGCCTGGCGGTCACACGGGTTCGAATCCCGCCCTCCTGCCAGTTGCCCCCAATTCAGTAACGTCCAGCACCTTCCAAGCAAGTCCCGTCCGCAGGTCAATTCGAGGAGGACAAACGCGAAGCGGCGCTCGTATTCTGAGCAGTTTACGGACGTCCGAATCATCCAAATCCTACAAGCAATCTTGCGCGAATGAGGAACGATTGAGGTCGTCAGCGCCGGAATCGGGAACGTCAAACATTTGGCGTCCTGGCTTTCTGAGTCGCTTTGACTTCACTCATCCATTTCGAGGAGCAACCATGGCGACGTTCAAAGACGCTAGCACTCCCGCAGCACAGGCTCGTCACGCTCGACCCGTTATGCCCGAGGATACCAACCCTGACCCCATCACGGGTGAGCCTGGATCCCACCCCGTCGGAACAGGCCTCGGTGCGGCCGGCGGCGCGGCAGCCGGAGCAGCGATCGGAACCATCATCGGGCCAATCGGCACGGCGGTAGGCGCAGTCGTTGGCGCAGTAGCTGGCGGCCTGGCTGGCAAGGAAGTGGCGGAATCGGTCGACCCAACGCTCGGCGGCAGGCCTGAGCAACATCAAATCGGCACCGGTGTCGGCGCGAGTGCGGGAGCGCTGAGTGGTGCCTCCATCGGCGCGGTCGCCGGTCCCGTCGGAATGGCGGTCGGTGCGGCGATCGGCGGCGCTGCCGGCGCGTACGCCGGCAAGGGCGCGGCGGAAGTTGTCAATCCGGATTCGACCGATAGCCTGGAAGAACACAACCTATCCAAGGGCAGCGGCGCGGCAGCCGGTGCGCTGGCTGGGTCGGCAGTGGGCGCCATTGGCGGTCCGGTTGGAATGGCAGCCGGCGCAGCTGTCGGTGCGATCACGGGCGGAATGGCCGGCAAAGGCGCTGGCGAAGCCGTGAATCCGAAAGCGCGCGACGAAGTAACCCAACACAACCTGTCGACCGGTGTGGGCGCAGGTGCCGGTGCCGCGACAGGTGCCGCGATGGGCGCGGCCGCGGGCCCGGTGGGCATGGCGGCAGGCGCTGCGATCGGGGCCATCGCGGGCGGCATGGCCGGAGCGGGGGCGGGCGAAGTGGTGAATCCCAAGGCCGGCGACCCTCTGGAAAACCACAACTTCGGGACCGGTGTCGGTGTCGGCGGCGGCGCCGCAGCAGGCGCGGCACTCGGCGTGGTCGGCGGCCCCCCGGGCATGATTGCCGGCGCGGCTATCGGCGCGGCGATCGGCGGTGCGGCGGGCAAGGGAGTAGCGCGCACGGTGAATCCCACGGCGGAAGACGGCTACTGGCGCGGGTCCTATCTGAATGCGCCGTACTACCAGTCCGGTCGGAACTATGACGACTACGCGCCAGCCTATCGCCTGGGATACAACGGCTGGTCGCGCTACGGTGGCACTTTCGACCAGTCGGAGTCCCGCCTGTCCAGCGAATGGGAAGCCATCAAGGGGGCGTCGCGGTTGTCGTGGAGCGAAGCCCGGCGGGCAACGCGCGCCGCGTGGGATCGAGTCGAGCGGGCAATCCCCGGCGACTCGGATCACGACGGTAAGTAGGCAATTACGGTAATGCATGCCGCAGGCTCCCGGCAACGGGCCTGCGGCGTGTCCCGGTGCCAGAGCTGCAAAGGAGTGTGGGCGACGCGAACCGGGCGCTCCGCGACACCGAGAAGAAAACGCGTTAGCAGCAGGCCGCGCCCCGAGACGCCATCGCCGGGCTACCGTGCGCGATTTCGTTGAACGGCGGGAAGGTTCCTGAAAGCCTAAGGCACTGAACGTCCAGAAGCGAAGCAGTGGTGCATCGGCACCGTTGCGTTGGGCGCGATAACGCGCGACTGTGCAATGGCGCACCGACCGATCACGTGCGCTCGAGTAGCATGGACGTGTCAAGATCCTCTTTGGCGGGTTTCACGCAGCTGAAAGAGTTAATCGTCGTTTACGTCTCGGCTCACCGAGTCCCTTATAGGAGCAGGCCATGGGTATTATCTGGACGATCGTCATTGGTTTTATCGCCGGCGTGATCGCCAAGTTCATCATGCCGGGCAGCAACGAGCCTTCGGGTTTCGTGTTGACGACGATCCTCGGTATCGTGGGAGCGGTCGTTGCGAGCTATCTCGGGCAAGCGCTTGGATGGTATGCGCCCGGGGAGGGTGCCGGGCTCATCGGCGCCATCGTCGGCGCCATTGCCCTTCTCTTTGTCTGGGGAGCCTTCGCCAGGAGGCGCGTGTAGGAGTATCTCTTGCGCCGCAGGTCTGCATCCGGGCGACGATTCGCCGAGACCGCTGGAAATTGCACGTAATTTCACCATCGCTCGTTGGCTGTCGCCGACGTCCTTTGAGACGACGGCTGACGTGTTCCACCTAAGACGTAGAGGAGTAGGAAATGAGCCGAGGAATGCCGTCCATGGTTGCGCTTCTGGGACTTCTCGCTGTAGCGGGATATCAGAACCGGGACAAGATCGCCGAAGTGCTCGGTGGCCTGAATCAAGGGCCGGGCAGCGGACCAGGCCAGAACAATCAACAGGGCGGTCAGGGCGGCGTGCTCGGCAAGCTCGGCGGGCTCCTCAGCGGTGCGAGTGCGGGAAGCGTGCTCAGCGGTGGGCTTCGTGACCTGGTTGAGCGCTTCAAGCAGAACGGCCAAGGGCACGCCGCGGATTCCTGGGTCAGCACAGGTCCCAATCAACCGATCCAACCAGCACAGCTCGAGCAAGCGATCGGTCCCGATGTGCTAAACACGATTGCACAGCAAACCGGGCTTTCGCGGGAAGAGTTGCTGTCCAGGCTTACACGGGATTTGCCCGCAGCGGTGGACAAATTTACGCCGCAGGGCCGGCTGCCGAGCGAAGACGAGGCGGCGCGGCTGATCTAACTACGATCACACTCGCGCCGAATAGCTAACGACGTCAGTTGGCCACTGGCCGGAAGTCAGCGGTGCGAGGCGACGTTGGACCCGGAATGTACGGCGATCCATAAGTAGAGGGAAGCTGTCATAGCCGCATTTAACGGTGGGTCGCGGTCGCGCTTATATTGTTCAAACGCTTGCGCCAAGTGTAGATGGTCTGCTCGCTGATCCGATGCGATTCCGCCGCTGATGGCGCTCGATGATCGCCGTTTCGAACGGCAGCAAGCGCAGCATCGGCATGACTGGCTGCCCTGATGCGGCGCGGCCGGTCAGGCCGGAAGGGTCCAGAACTCCCGATTGGTGACGAGGCGAGATACCGCGTCCGCGGCGGCGTCGAGCAGTCGCTCGCCCTTTTCCGCGCTCGCGGTTCGCGGGTCTCCGATGGCCCCGTGCGAGGTTCGCGATTTGAACGATCTCCAGCGGAGCGCCGCCTCGGTGCCGGTGACCTGCGGCACCTCGCGCCCGGTCGGTCCGACAGCGCCTGCGGCAAGCGACATGTCCACAAGCTCGGGCGCGAGCGCCAGCACCATCGATGTTTCCGCCTCGCAGGCATGGCGGACATTGGCCTGTTTCTCCAGGATCGTTGCAAAGGCCGGCTGCGCCAGCAGGAAATAGGTTGTCGTCGCGATCGGCGCGTCGAGTTCGACCGCCAGTTCGTTGACCGCAACCGTCAAGGCCGCGATGTTGCCGCCATGCCCGTTGAGCAGCAGCACGTTGCGAAAGCCCTGGCGGACGAGCGAACGGCAGACGCCGCGCACCAGAGCGAAGAAGGTCTGAAAATCGACCGACAACGTCGCGCCCAGGCTCATGTGGTGCTCGGCGAGCCCGCTCCATATCGTCGGCGTGATCAACGTCGGAACCGTGCCGTAGGCCCGCGTCGCGGCCCGTCGGGCGATTTCTCCGACCAGCAGGCAATCCACCTGCGTCGGCAAATGCGGGCCGTGCTGTTCGGTGGACCCGACCGGCACGATGACGACGGCGTCGCCAGACGCAAGCGCCCTGAGCTCCGGCGCCCTCAGGCGCGACCATTCGACTTCTGGCATCACTCCCTCCTGCCTTCGCGTTCGAGAAGCCGCTCCAGGAATGCCCGGGTCCGCGCCTCCTTCGGTTGCGCGAAGATTTGCGCGGGCGGCGACCGCTCGATGATTTGCCCATTGTCCATGAAGACGACGTCGTCGGCGACATCGCGCGCGAAGCCCATCTCGTGGGTGACGACCAGCATCGTCATGCCCTGCTCGGCAAGCTGGCGCATCGTGCGCAGGACTTCGCCGACCAGTTCGGGGTCGAGCGCGGAGGTCACCTCGTCGAACAGCATGACGCGGGGATTCATCGCCAGAGCGCGGGCGATTGCGGCGCGCTGCTGCTGCCCGCCGGACAAGCGCTCCGGGTGAACGTCGCGCTTGTCCTCGAGTCCCACGCGCCGCAGAAGGTCGATCGCCAGCGTTTCCGCTGCCGCAGGCGCCATGCCGCGAACGCGCCGCGGCGCGAGCGTGATATTTTCCATGACGGTCAGATGCGGAAACAGGTTGAATTGCTGAAACACCATGCCGACCTTCTCGCGCAACGCCTTGAGCGAAGCGCGGTCGGGGCCCGGACCTGAATTGTCCTCGCCTTTCGCGGCAAGCATTCCATCGATCCGGATCGTGCCGCCCTGGATGGGTTCGAGCGCCGCGAGGCAGCGCAGCAATGTGCTTTTTCCGGAGCCGCTGGGTCCGATCACGACGAGGACCTGTCCGGCGCCCAACCTGAGGTTGATGTCGTTGAGAACCGTGGCGGTTCCGTAGCGCTTGACCAGCTGCTCGACGACGATGAGGGACTCGGCCGTCACGAAACCTAAACCCGCGCTACCTTGAAGCGGGTCTCCAGCCTGCCGATCAGGAGCGCCACCGGATAGGTGACGACGAAATAAAGAACGGCGACGACAGTCAGCGTTTCGACGGGACGGAACGTCTCGACGGCGACGAGCTGACCGATCCGCAGCAACTCGAGCGTGCCGATGGCGGAGGCAAGCGCCGTGTCCTTGATCAGGTAGATCGTCGTCGTGCCCATCGGCGGCAATACGTTCCGCAATGCCTGAGGGAGCACGACGTAACGGAGGCTGTCGGTCAGATTCAGGCCGAGCACGCGCGCGGCCTGCCATTGCGTTCGATGCACACCGATGATGCCGGCGCGAAAGATCTCGGCGTAGAAGGCTGCGATGTTGAGGCCCAGTGCGACGGCCGCCGCCCCGAATGCGCCGAGGTCGTAGCCGGTCAGAAGCGGCAGCCCATAATAGAGCCAGACGATCTGAACGAGCGGCGGCGTCGTCCGGAAGAACTCGATGTAGACCGAAGCGGGCCAATACAGTAGCGGATAGCGCGAGTATTTCATGAGGGCGAGCACGAGCCCGAGCACGAGGCCCAGGCTCGCGCTGATCAAGGCGAGCTGCAGCGTGACGCCGACGCCGCGGATCAAGTCGGGAAGGTACCCGAGAATCTTCGCGAACTGAAAGTCGCCCACGAGCGAGCCCGACGATCAGTTCGCCGCCTTGATCTGATCCGGCTTCATGTATTGAGTGACGAGGGCGTCGAGCTTGCCGGAGCTGCGCATCTTGGCGACAAAGCCATCGATATAGTCGCGCATCTTGGTGTCGCCCTTGCGGTATCCATAGCCGACCTTGCAGGCGCGCACGTCCAGCGGCTTGTTGTGACCCGGGACGATGCGAATTTTGTCGCCGAACGCTTCGAGCGCCACTGTGGTCTGGATCGGCGTGTCGAGGACGACTGCGTCGGCACGGCCGGCGACGACTTCCTGTATCAGGTCGGCCGACGTCGATTGCCCGAAGCCTTTGATCGTGGCGAGCGGGGCCACTTCCTTGGCGACGGATTCCGACCATGAGCCCGACGGCACCGCAAAGACGACTTCCGGCCGGTTGAAGGATGCGACGGTCGTCAGCCCTTTCGGGTTGTTGGCGCTGGTGGTCAGGGTGGCGCCGATCGTGATGTAGCTTTCGCTGAAGTCGATCACTTCCTTGCGCTTGTCGGTGATGCAAATGGCGGGGACGACGTCCCATTTCTTCGCTTCGATGCCGGCGACGGCGGTCGCCCATTCGGAATTGACGATGTTGAGCTTGACGCCGAGGTCGGCCGCCATCAGCTTCATCATCTCGACGTCGATGCCGACGTATTCGCCGTTGGGCCGCGGCGATATCAGCGGCCGGTAGAGAACGCCCGCGACCCGAAGCTCGCCGCGCTGCTTGATGTCATCGATCGTGCTCTGGGCCTGCGAAACGGTGGAAGCCGCGTAGACCAAGAAGCCAGCCAATACTCCCAATATTGCCATTCTGCGCATTTTGGTTCTCCTCTGTATGGAGCCTCTGCTCCGGGTCACGCCCAACCTGTTCTCCGAAGGGCGACTAGTCGCTCCGGAAGGCGAAGCTGCTTCGCCGTTCCAGATAGGATGCGAGCAACACGAGCGGCCAAGTTAGAAAGAAATAGATGAGGGCGACGGCGGTCAGCACCTCGATCGGGCGGAAATTCTGTGCCGCCAAGACCCATCCGCGGTTCATGACCTCCGGCAGGGCGATCACGGCGGCGAGCGACGATTGCTTGAGGAGGCTGACCAGTGCGTTGCAGGCGGGCGCGTAGACGAGGCGCAGGGATTGCGGCAGGATGACCCACCAGAGGCGCTGTCCGTAGGTCAATCCGATGACGCGGCCGGCATCCCATTGCCCGCGCGGGACCGCGAGGATCGCGCCGCGGAAGATTTCCGACATTTGCGCGGCCGAACTGCAGGCGAGGGCGCCTGCCACAACCGTGAATGCGTCGAGGCGAATGTCGAAGAGAACCGGAAGCGCGTAATAGGCCCAGACGATATGCATCAAGGGGGGCGTCGTGCGAAAGAACTCGACGATCGTCTGCACGGCCTGGCTCAGGACCGGTACGGCGGCGCTGCGGGCTGCCGCGATCGGCAAAGCCATGACGATGCCCGCCACGAAGGCGACGAGCGTGATCGCCAAAGTCAATGGAATGCCGAGCAGCAGGTATGGAATGTCGCCAACGATCGTGTCGAAGCGAAGCATTGGCTGGCCCGGACTCCGGTAAACTATCGGCGAACAATAGAGAGTTCCGAACCCGTAGTCAATCGAACGCCCCGCGCATGAAAATCACCGAGGTTCGTTGTGTCCCGGTCCTGTGTCCGCGCCGCCGCGCCTACGGCGGCGTCGTCAAGACGGCGCTCGGGCCGGCGGCCTTCTCCGACTACACCATCGTGTTCGTCGACACCGACGCCGGCATCACGGGCCTTGGCGAGGTCGACAGCGTGTTCAAGCGCCGCGGCGCGCTGCTGCGTCACGATCTCGAGAAGGCGCTCGTCCCGGCGGTGATCGGCGAAGATCCGTTCCGGATCTCCTGGCTCGTCAGGAAGATGGACGATGCCCTCGACGGCGTCGAGGAAGCGAAGGCCGCGATCGAGATGGCGTTGTGGGACATCGTGGGAAAGGCGCTCGACACGCCCGTCTACAATCTCCTCGGCGGCAAGGTCCGGGACCGCATCCCGCTCAGCTATTCGATTCCGTTCGGCGCACCGGACGACATGGCCCGCCTCGCGCAGGAACGGGTGAAGTGGGGACATCGCACCATAAAGGTCAAGGTCGGAAGCGACGATCCGGCGCGCGACATCGCGGCCGTGAAATCGATCCGCCAGGCGATCGGCCCGGAGGTGAAGCTTCGCGTCGACGGGAACATGGGGTGGCAGACGGCCAAGCAGGCGATCGCCGTCATCCTCGAGATGGAGGAATGCGATCTCGAACTCGTCGAACAGCCGCTTCCGGCCTACGATCTCGACGGGATGGCGGAGGTGCGGAGTTCCATCGGAGTTCCGCTGATGGCCGACGAGAGCGTGCGCAATCCGCGCTCGGCGATGCAGGTGATCCTCCGCGGCGCCGCCGATATCGCGAACGTCTATGTCACCGAAGCCGGCGGACTCCTGAACGCCGCGAAGATCTTTGCGATGTGCGAAGCCGCCGGCATGCCGTGCATGATCGGCAGCATGCCGGAATTCGGCATCGGCACCGCGGCGCAGATCCATCTCGGCGTCGCGATGAATAATCTCGGTCCCGACAGCGACACCTGCGGGGTGCTATATCATCAGGAAGACCTGCTGACGAAGCCGCTGCGGATCGAGAACGGATTCTCCTACCCGCCCGAGGGTCCCGGTCTCGGGGTCGAGGTCGATATGAAGGTCCTGGAATCCTGGAACAAGGCGGCCGTTGCGGCGCAATAGGAACGAAGCCGACTCATGCCGGACCATCAGCCGCAGGATTGCGATCTCATCATAAAGGATGGATGCCTGCTGACGATGGAGGCGCGGCGGACGATCGTCCCGCGCGGCGCCATTGCGATCAAAGGGCACACGATCGCGGCGGTCGGGCCGCAGGCAGAGATATTGCGCAACTGGCGCGCGAAGGACGTCCTCGACGCCAAAGGTGCGATCGTCCATCCGGGCTATGTCGATGCGCATCTGCACGCCAACGCGCAGACCTGCCGTGGATTCTTTCGCGGCGACGCGAGCAAGGGCGGGGGCGGGGGACCGAATTACGCCGACTGGAAAGCGACGCTGACGGCCGAGGACGAGAACGCCGCGGCGGGACTCGCCGCCGTCGAAATGCTTCGGCACGGGATCACGACCTTTGTCGAACCCGGCAGCGCGTTCGAGCCGGATGCGGTTGCCTCGGCGACACAGGAGGTCGGCATCCGCTGCACGCTCGCCGAACCCTATCTCTGGGACACGACCGAGGTCATGGATGCGATCCCGGGGCTCGCGAGCCAATCCCTGTTCGCCCGCGTGCCGCCCGAGCGTGACCGGTGCCTCGAATTGCTCGGCAGCCAGCTTTTTCGAAACGAGGACAAGGACGGGATCACCCACGGCCACGTCGCGCTTTATGGCGAAGGAACGGCATCCGACGAGCTCTACGTCGCCGCCAAGGCGGTTGCCGATCGCGCGGGCGTGATCCTCAACAATCACGTCGGATTCGATCTCGATCTCGCGGCCGCCATGGAGCGCAACTGGGGCAAGCCGCGTTTCGTGCATCTGGCCGAGCTTGGCGTGCTCGGAGCGAACACGACGTTCGTTCACATGAACCTCATCCGCGACGAAGAGATCGACCCGATCGTCGGATCGGGGTTGTCCATCGTCTGGTGTCCGCTCGCCTACATCTCGCGCGGAACGCCGCTCCGCCAGCACACCCGGATCCCGGACATGAAAAAGCGCGGCGTCAACGTGGCGCTCGGCACCGACTCGGCGCGGCAAAGCTCGTCCGGCGACGCCGGATTCCTCGCGCTGCAGCTCGCCGGCGGGGCAGGGCACGCCACCGTTTCGGAGGATATCTTCGAGATGCTGACGCTCGGCGGGGCGCAGGCGGCCGGGCTGTCGCACCTCATCGGCAGTCTCGAAGCCGGAAAGCGCGCCGATATCGTGATCCGCTCGACCGATGCCGCCGAACTGATGCCGAGCATCGATCCCGTGCACCAGCTCGTCACCGTCGGTCACGGCCCGAGTGCCGACACCGTCCTCGTCAACGGTCGAGTCGTCCTGCGCGGCGGCCGGACGACGCGTGCCGATGACGCCAAACTTTTTGCCAAGGCGCGCGCTTCGGTCGATCAGATCGTGAAGCGGCTGGGCCTCCGTCCCCCGGGACTGTGGCCGCGAACGAACGCTGTCTGACCGGAGATCGCCGGCGGCCGCGCCAGCCCCGGGGGAGGAGTCCCGGGTTATTTCTTCGCTGCGTCGGCCGCCTTGTTGGCGGCGTCCCTGGCTTCGACCGCGGCGTCCTTGCTGCTGGTCGCAGCACGCGACGCAGCGTTTGCCGCGTCGTTGGCTTTGTCTGCCGCGGCTTTGGCGTCGTCGACGGCCGCGGGAGGCGGCGATGGTGCAACCACAACCGCAGGCGGCGGAGAAGGCTGGACAACCACCGGCGCCGGCTTGTCGCACGCGGCCAGAGCCGTGGCGAACAGGATAGCGAATGCGGGCTTCTTCATTGGATTCCCCTTGTGACGTGGGTCGCTCGCTATCGAACGCGCGTTTCCGGCTGTCGACAGCGGACTCGACGAGTGGCTAGTGTGCGAAAAAATAGATGATCACCAGGACGAAGGCGGGCACTCCCAGCAGCCATGCAAAAACATACTTTCCCATTTTGTGCCTCTCTCGAAATTGTTGGCGATCCATCGGCGCGTCGCGCACCTCCAACCCTTCGGTCAGCATAATTCCACCGTACCGAATGCGCTGTCAGACAAAGGACGCTTGTGCCGTAGGACAATGGCGCATGACGCGCGTCGCTCCCGGCCGGTCCTCAACGTAGAGGGCGCATGCCCATTTGCGAAAGCGATCCCTGGCGCATCCAGTACTTCACGCAGGCCCGGTGCCCGGCGGAGGTCCGCATTCCCACTGAAGACAGCGATGCGTGGACCTGGAATCCTCGTCACCGCTGGGTGTACGACCGGATCGCCGTTGCACTGAGCCAAGGGCTGGCGGCGGGGCCGCACGGGACGCTCCCGTCGCGCTTTCCCGTGTTCTCGAAGCCCATCGTCAACCTGAAGGGAATGGGGCTCGGAACCCGCGTCATCCGGTCGCTCGACGACTACGAACGGCACTGCGCGGCGGGCCACATGTGGATGGAGCTGCTCACCGGCCGGCACGTCAGCTCGGATGCCGCGGTCGTCGACGGCGACGCGCGCTGGTGGCGTCACGCCACGGGCCGACCCGCCGGCGGCGGCACGTTCGACTATTGGACCGTTCACGCGGATGCGGATCCCGCACTGGAAGCTTCGCTCCGCGGATGGATCGGCACCCACCTTCACGACTACACCGGCATGGTCAACGTCGAAACCCTCGGCGGCTCGATCATCGAAATACACCTGCGGACGACCGATCAGTGGCCCGACCTTTACGGCCACGGCTGGGTCGACGCGCTGGTCGACCTCCATGCGCGCGGCGTCTGGAGTTTCGCCGACGGCGATCGTCGAGATGGATTCAGTGTCGTGCTTTTCGGTCCGCCCGGCCGGCGGTGGCGTCATCCGCCGCGGGAGCGAATCGAGGAGATTCTTGCGATGCACGGTGTCTCGAGCGTACAGATCACGTTTCACGAGGATCGTGATCCCCCGTCGCATGCGATGCCGCCGGGCGGTTTCCGGCTCGCAATCGTCAACTGCTGGAACCTCGAGGTCGGGCTCGCCGCTCGCAGTCGGCTCCGCGCATGCTTTCCGGGCGCTCTTCGAGCCCCGAGCATCGCCGCCGCCGCCGGCGTGCCGGCGTTGCCGGCGGGTGGTGTCAGAAGCAGCTGACCACCACGACCCGCGGGCGCCCGGCCCGGCATGCGCAGCGCACCCGCGCGCGTGGCCAGGCGACGCTGGACCAACGCGTCGGTTGGGGGGCGCCGATAGACGCGGTCCGCTTCGCGTTAAACTGATGCGAATGCCCCGCGACCGAGCTGTTCCCTCCGCCTGCACGTATGCCGCCTGGATTCTGTCCGGCGCAGGCCTTCTGCTCGTACTGCTATTGCACCTGCTGCCCGCGATGCTCGCCGGCATGCTGGTGTACGAACTCGTGCTCGTTCTGGCACCGCCGATGAGCAAGCGACTTTCCCACAAGCGGGCCAAGCTCGTTGTCGTTTTCCTGTTATCCGCGCTGGTCGTGGGCGCAATCACGGCTGTCATCGCGGGAGCCATCGCCTTCTTCAAGAGCGACGCGGGCAGTCTCTCCGTGCTGTTGACGAAGATGGCGGAGATTATCGCGGGCTCGCGCGCAACCCTGCCGAACTGGGTCGTGAGCCAGTTGCCCGCGAATCCCGACGACATCAGGGAGGCGCTCGTCGAATGGTTTCACGTCCACGCCGCGGAAATGAAGTCGTGGGGCAAGGAGGCGGGGCGGGCCTTGATGTACACGCTGATCGGCATGATCGTCGGTGCGCTGATCGCACTCCACAAGACGATGTCCGTCGAACGGCAAGGGCCCCTCGCCGAGCAAATCGTCGAACGCGTCGCCAATCTGGGCAGCGCTTTCCGTCGCGTCGTATTCGCGCAGGTGCGCATCTCGCTGCTCAACGCGCTTTTTACGGCGGTCTACCTGGCGCTGGTATTGCCGTTCTTCGGGGTGGAATTGCCGCTCAAGAAAACCCTGATCGCCGTGACGTTTGTCGCCGGATTGCTTCCGATTGTCGGCAATCTGATTTCGAACTCCGTCGTGGTGATAGTCAGCCTGTCCCATTCGGCCGGCGTGGCGCTTGCCTCGCTGGTGTTCCTGGTCGTGATTCATAAACTCGAGTATTTCCTCAATGCGCGCATCATCGGCAGTCACATCGGAGCACGCGCCTGGGAACTGCTGTTGGCCATGCTGGTGATGGAGGCCGCGTTCGGCGTAGCCGGGGTCATCGCCGCCCCGATCTATTATGCTTTCGTCAAGGACGAGCTGGCGCGCCGGGGACTGGTGTAGAAATTCAGGTCGACCCGGAGCGTCAGAAGTAGCCGACCGCTTTGAACGCCAGGGCGCCCAGGAGGCCGGCGGCCGGAAGCGTCAGCACCCACGCGATCACGATCTTCTGCGCGACATGCCAGCGCACGGCCGCCGCCCGGCGGGCCGCACCGACACCGACGATGGCGCCGGTGATCGTGTGGGTGGTGGACACCGGCACGCCCAATGCGGTGGCGAGGAACAGCGTGAGCGCACCACCGGTTTCGGCGCAGAAGCCCTGGATGGGTTTGAGGTGCGTGATGCGCGAACCCATCGTGTGGACGATCCGCCAGCCGCCGAGAAGAGTCCCGAGGCCCATCGCAGCCTGACAGCTGATCACCACCCAGAAAGGAACGTGGAACTCGGCTCCGAGCATCCCTTGCGAAAAGAGCAGCACGGCAATGATGCCCATGGTCTTCTGCGCGTCGTTGCCGCCGTGGCCGAGCGAGTACAGTGCCGCCGAAACGAGTTGCAGCACGCGGAATCTGCGGTCGACGGCAAAGGGCGTCGAGTACCGGCTGGCCCAATGCACGATCACCACCAATACCTGCGCGAGGACGAAGCCCAGCAGCGGAGAGAGGACGATGCCGAGCGCCGTGACGGCCAATCCGCCGTAGAGGACGGCGGCAAATCCGGCCTTGGCGACGGCGGCCCCGGTCAGGCCGCCGATGAGCGCGTGACTGCTGCTCGACGGAATGCCCAGGTTCCAGGTCGCGACGTTCCAGACGATGGCCCCGAACAACGCGCCGAAGATGACGCTTCCGTCCACCACGCCGGCGCTCACGATGCCGGTCCCTACCGTTTGCGCCACGTGGAGTCCGAATACCGCGAACGCGATGAAATTGAAGAACGCGGCCCAAACGACCGCGGTCTGCGGCCGCAGGACGCGCGTCGCCACGACGGTCGCGATCGAGTTGGCCGCGTCGTGAAGTCCGTTGAGGAAGTCGAACAGCAGCGCGACGGCGATCAGGGCGATGAGTATGGGAAGTCCGAGCGCGGCAGCGTCCATGTCGTTGGGCCCGGGTCAGCGATGCACGACGATCAGACGTGCTTGGCGGTGATGGACTGGATGGCGTTGGCGACGTCGTCGCACTTGTCGACCACGTCCTCGATGAGCTCGTACAGTTCCTTGCGGTCGATGTAGCCGATCGTGTCGACTTCGCCGGCCCGCAGCTGCGCCCGCAGGCGCGTGAGTCCGAGGTCGAACGACGCGTCGGCGCGTCCTTCGATCAGGCCCACCTGTTCGCAGAGCGCGGAGACGGCCTTGTGGTCCTTCGAAACCGAATCCAGGAACGGCATGACCTGCTGCAGCACCACGGCGGCCTCGACCACCGCATCGCCCATCGCCCTCATCTCGGCAGGAAAATCACGCACGCCATACCGCTGGATTCCCTTGGCGGTGTCCTCGATGAGATCGACGCAGTCGTCCAGGACGTGCGCGAGCCCCAGGATGTCCTCGCGGTCGATCGGGGCGTTGAACGTGCGGTTCGCGCCGATGAAGATCCTTCTGGCCACGGCGTCCGCCGCCATCTCGATCTCGCGAATGGTCGCGACGTGCCGCTCGGCGGGAGCGTCTTCGGCAATCATCTGCTGCAGCTCCTTCGCCGCCTGCAGAATGCGCTGCGCCTGCTCGCAAAACAGCGGGGTGAAGGCCTCCTCGGCGGGCATCAGCCGGCTGAACAGGTTGAGCGACATGGTGACCGTCAATCCCGGTCAGCGGCGCGTGAGCAGAATGCCGACGATGAATCCCATCGCCGCGGAGAAGCCCACCGCCTGCCATGGATTGGCCCGCACATACACGTCGGTGGCCCGGGCGGCCGCCTTGGTCTGCACCGCGACCGCCGCCTGCACCTCGGCGAGCCGGGCCTTGGCGACCTTCAGGGATTCCTCCGCCTTGGCGCGCGCCGCGGTGATGCGCTCCCCGGTCTGGCTGGCGGTGGCTTTGAGCAATTCCTCCACGTCGACGTAAACCGTCCGCAGATCTTCCATCAGTTTTGCTTTGGTGACCTGGTTCATTTCGACCATTGTCGGCATTTCCGATTCTGTCGTGACCATGCGAAGCTCCTTGCGGTTGTAAGGCGACCGGTCGCAGATGCGCCGGGGCCCAAATGCTACACCGTCGGCCGTTCCCGTCGGGGCCCGGGTCGCACATTTTCGTGGTGCAGGCATCGGGCCTCGAGTCCGGGTTGCCGGGGCGAGCACGCGCTGGGAGCGCTAGCGTACAGAGTTCTCCGGATAATCGGCGTAGTTTTCCCGGAAAGTTCCGGTCCTCGTCCCGATCCCGCGTCCGTTCTGCGGGGTAACGCGATTGCCGGGAACGTATCCGATTGCTTACCGGGGTTCCGGCGTCGTGCCGTCGCCCCGGCTTACCCGGCGGACCCGCCAACATGACAGTGTGCACACGAGGCCGTTCGCGAGCGGGCGACGCACCCGCATTGGCAGGCTCATCGCTTGCCGCGTGGCTGCCGGTGGCGCTGCTCTGCGGCGCTCTCACGCTTGGCCCGACCGCGGTCCCCACGGCGTTCGCCGAGGAACCCGCTCACCAAGATCTTCCGGTCTCGTGGGCCGCGCTCGCGAACGATCCGGCGCTGGGCGCCTCCGCGCTCCCCAGGCTCGATGCGTCCTCCGAATTCGGGGTCAGCAGGAGTTACGCCATTCCGGCGGCCGAGATCATCGGCTTCGACCTCCTGCTGAATCTGCACAATCGATACCTCGTCAGCGACGAATACGCCAGCAACTTCTCCTCGATCGGGCGCAACCTGCGCAGCAGCTGGAACGAAGATCGCGATCCGTTCAGGACGAACCAGTTGGGACATCCGTATCAGGGCTCGATGTACTTCGGATTCGCGCGCTCCGCGGGCCTCGATTTCTGGGAATCGCTCGGCTACACGTTCGCCGGCAGCGCGTTCTGGGAGATCGCAGGCGAAACCACGCCTCCGTCGAAGAACGACCAGATCGCGACGGGCATCGGCGGCGCGTTCCTGGGCGAGGCACTGTTCCGGATGGCAAGTCTCGTGCTCGAACACGACGACATTCCGACGTTTTGGCGCGAAGCCGGCGCGGCGGCGATTTCCCCGTCGCTGGGATTCAACCGCATCGCCTTCGCCAACCGCTTCGACACCGTCTTTTCCGCCCGCCATCCGGCCTACTACAGCCGACTGCAACTCGGATTCAGCGGAACCGCGCAGAACGAGGCGGGCACTTCGACCACCAAGCTCAAACGCAACGAGGCGCTCGCCGACTACGCCATCGATTACGGGCTGCCCGGAAAGCCGGGTTATGCGTTCAAGCGTCCGTTCGACTACTTCACGTTTCAGGCCACGGCGTCGAGTGCCAACGGATTCGAGAACCTCATGACGCGCGGCCTGCTCGTCGGCCGGCCCTACGAGGCGGGAGCCGACTATCGCGGCGTGTACGGCCTTTATGGCAGCTTCGACTATATCGCGCCGCAGACCTATCGCGTCTCGAGCACCGCGCTTTCATTCGGCACGACGGGCCAATGGTGGGTGTCGCGATCGATCGCGCTGCAGGGGTCCGCGCTCCTCGGCGCGGGATACACCGCGGTCGGAACGACGCGCAGCAGGTCGGAAGTCGACTACAACTACGGACTGGCGCCGCAGTCCCTCGTCGCCTTGCGCATGATCTTCGGCGATCGCGTCTCGCTCGATCTGACCGGCCGCGAGTACTTCGTGAGCCGCGTCGCCGCCGCCGACCGCCGCGGGCACGACAACATCGTTCGCGTGGACGCCGGCATCACGGTCCGCGTCCACGAGCGGCATGGCGTCACCATCAAGTACCTGGGCAACCGGCGCGATTCGACGTACTCGGACATCGGCGATCTGACGCAGACGAGGGGGACGGTAGGCATCTTCTACACCTATCTCGGGCAGGACGGGCTCGGCGCGGTCGAGTGGCGTCCGTGATACCGCGACCGAAGCACCTGCCCGGGCGGCGACGCCGGTCCCGACCCGCATCGGGTGCGATCCGTGCCGAGTGAGTAGAATCGTCCTGTTGCCGCACCGTCGAATCGCACCGAGGAGACCCCGCATGGACGAACAGCTTCGCATCGCCGCACTGGAATACCACCGGCTTCCCACACCCGGCAAGATCTCGGTGACGCCGACGAAGGGCCTCATCAACCAGCGCGATCTCGCGCTCGCCTACTCGCCGGGGGTCGCCGCCGCGTGCGATGCGATCGCGGCCGATCCGAACGAGGCGCGTTCGCTCACGTCCCGCGGCAATCTCGTCGCCGTCATCACGAACGGCACCGCGGTCCTGGGTCTCGGCAACATCGGGCCGCTGGCCGGCAAGCCGGTGATGGAAGGCAAGGCGTGCCTGTTCAAGAAATTCAGCGGAATCGACGTGTTCGACATCGAGATCGCCGAGACCGATCCGGAAGAGCTCGTGAAGACGATCGCGCGGCTGGAGCCGACGTTCGGCGGCATCAATCTCGAGGACATCAAGGCGCCCGATTGCTTCTACGTCGAGCGCAAGCTGCGCGAGCGGATGAAGATCCCGGTCTTTCACGACGACCAGCACGGCACGGCGATCGTGGCGTCCGCCGCGATTCTCAACGCGATGAAAGTCGTGGGCAAGGACCTCGCCAAGGTCAAGCTCGTGTGCTCGGGGGCGGGTGCCGCCGCGATCGCCTGCCTCGACCTCCTGGTCGGCCTCGGGCTGAACCGCGAAAACGTCATGGTGTGCGACAGCAAGGGCGTGATCCACGCCGGTCGCGAGTCGCCGATGGAGGCAAACAAAGCGCGCTACGCCCGCAAGACCGCGGCGCGCACGATGACCGACGCCATCGCCGGCGCGGACATCTTCCTTGGGCTTTCCGGACCGAAGGCGCTGACGCAGGACATGGTCAAGGCCATGGCCCGCGATCCGCTCATCCTGGCGCTCGCCAATCCCGAGCCGGAGATCCTGCCGGAGCTCGCGAGCGCCGTGCGGCCCGACGCCATCATCGCCACGGGCCGGTCGGACTACCCGAATCAGGTGAACAACGTGCTGTGCTTTCCGTTCATCTTCCGCGGGGCGCTCGACGTCGGCGCGACCTCGATCACGGAGCAGATGAAGCTGGCCTGCGTGCGCGCGATCGCCGAGCTCGCGCACGCCGAGCAGTCGGACATCGTCGCCCAGGCGTATACCGGCGAGAACCTGATCTTCGGCCGCGAGTACCTGATCCCCAAGCCCTTCGACCCGCGCCTCATGGTGACCGTGCCGCCCGCGGTGGCCAGGGCCGCGATGGAAAGCGGCGTTGCGACGCGCCCGATCGCCGATTTCGACGTCTATCGCGAGCGCCTGTCGCAGTTCATCTATCACTCCGGACTCATCATGAAGCCGGTGTTCGCCGGAGCCAAGCGGGCGCCGAAGCGCGTCGCGTATGCGGAAGGCGAAGAGGAGCTGGTGCTCCGCGCGGTGCAGGTCGTCGTGGACGAAGGGATGGCTAAGCCCATCCTGATCGGCCGTCCGGAGGTCATCGCCGCGCGGATAGAGAAGTTCGGGTTGCGTCTCGCCGCGGGCAAGGATTTCGAGCTCGTCAACGTCAACAGCGATCCGCGTTACCGGGCGTACTGGCAGACCTACTACCAGCTCATGGGACGCAAGGGCATCTCCCCGGAAGACGCGAAGGAGGCGGTGCTGCGCAAGCCTTCGCTCATCGGCATGCTGCTGCTGCGGATGGGCGAGTGCGATGCGCTCTTGTGCGGCACCGTGGGCAAGTACCAGGCGCATCTGCGCCACGTCGCCGACGTCATCGGCCGCAAGCCCGATGCCCCGGTGTTCGCCGCGATGAACGGCCTGGTCCTGCCCCACCGCACGCTGTTCATCTGCGACACCTACGTGAACCGGAATCCCTCCGCCGACGAATTGGTCGAGATCGCGCGGCTCGCGGCCGACGAGGTCCGGCGGTTCGGGCTCACCCCCAAGGTGGCACTGCTGTCGCACTCCAATTTCGGCAGCGACGATTCGAAGTCGGCGCGCAAGATGCGCGAAGCGCGCGAGCTGTTGGCCGAGCGCGTGCCGGGGCTCGAAGTCGACGGGGAAATGCACGGTGATGCGGCGCTGTCGGAGACGATCCGCGGCCGGGTCCATCCGGACTCGGCGTTGAAGGGCGAAGCCAACCTGTTGATCATGCCGAACCTCGACGCGGCGAACATCTCGTTCAATCTGCTGAAGATCACCGGCGGGGACGGCGTGACCATCGGTCCGATCCTGCTGGGTGCGCGCAAACCCGTGCTGATCGCGACGCCGTCGGCGACCGTGCGGCGGCTGGTCAACCTGACGGCGCTGGCTGTTGTGGGCGCTGCGTGATGCCGGCCATCCTGCTCCCCCGCCACCGTCACGGGCCCTCATCGGCCGCGCGGCCGCGACCGCAAAGGGTCCCTGCCATGAGAATGCTCGTCGCGTTGTCGCTGCTGCCGCTTGCGGTGCTGGTCCGCGCCGAGCCGATCGGACAGGTCGACACGGTCTTCAAATTCATCGGGCCGGATCACAAGATCGTCGTCGACGCGCACGACGATCCGAAGGTCGGCGGCGTCACGTGCTACGTCGCGCGCGCCAAGACCGGCGGCATCAAGGGCGCGGTCGGACTGGCCGAGGACAAGTCCGAGGCGTCGATCGCCTGCCGCCAGGTCGGCGCGATCACGTTTGCCCAGCCGCTGCCCGCGCAGGAGGAGGTCTTCAGCGAACGAATCTCGCTGGTGTTCAAGAAGCTTCGCATCGTCCGCATGGTCGACCGGCCGCGCAACACGCTCGTCTATCTCACCTACTCCGATCGCGTGATCGAAGGTTCGCCGCAGAACAGCGTGACCGCGGTCCCCGTCGACCGGGCGACGCCGATTCCGCTGAAGTAACCAATTCGCGTTTCTCAGCCCGGCGATGTGCGGGCGTGGAGCCACCGGCCTCCGGCGATGACCGACGGCGAGCAAAGGAAGTATCATGATTTCCGGACTTATTGCGCGCATGGGCTCGAGAACACCACCCCCGATGGATTCAAATTGCACAAAGCCGGACCAGCGCGTATTCGCGGGTGTCGCGGCTCCGATCGGGACGGGATGATGGAACCGAGCGACGCCGACGACGAAGACAAGCTGCTGCGCTCCGTCGCGCTGCAGAATGCGAACACCATACTGCGGGCGCGACAGCGCAGCGAGCAGCAGTTGCTTGCGGCGCAGAAGGCTTTGCGCGAATCGGCCGAACGGCTGCAGCTCGCCCTGTCGGCCGGGCGCTTGGGAGACTGGAGCTGGGACGTCGGTACCGATGTCGTCACGCTGGGTCCCCGAGCCGCCGAGATTCTCGACCTCCCGAAGGAAACGCCAACCACATGGGCACGTCTGTGCGAACTGCAGCACGAAGACGACCGCGCGAGCGCCCGCACGGCACTGCAGAACGCATTGGCGCAGCACGGCGACTACAGCGCCGAATACCGCGTGCTTCGTCCTTCCGGCGAGCCGTGCTGGGTCGCGGTTCACGGCCGCGGAACTTATGACGAAACCGGGTCGGTGCTGGGGATGACGGGGGTCGTGGAGGACATCACCGAACGCAAGCGCGCCCACGATGCGCTGCAACAAAGTCAGGGCCGTCTGCAGATGGCCATCGAAGCCGGGCAAATGGGCGACTGGGAATGGCAGATCCCCAGCGGGCAGGTGCGCTGGTCGGCCGCGCTGGAGGCGGTTCATGGGCTCCCGCCGGGCGGTTTCGGCGGTGGTTTCGATGATTTCCAGCGAGACATGCATCCCGACGACCGGGAGCGCGTTCTAGCGCACATCCGGCGATGCGTGGAAGAGCGTAGCGAATACCGTATCGAATATCGGATCATCAAGCCCGACGGCACCCAGTCGTGGATCGAGGCCCGAGGCAAGCTTTACCTCGATGCGCAGGGCAGGCCCGAGCGCATGAGCGGCATCTGCATGGACGTCACTCAGCGCAAGCACGCCGAGGAAGCGTTACGCGACGAAACCCGCATGCTCGAATTGCTCAACAAGACCGGAACCACGCTGTCGTCCAATCTGGAGCTTCAGGCCCTCATCCAATCGGTGACGGATGCGGGGACAACGCTCAGCGGGGCGAAGATCGGCGCGTTCTTCTACAACACGACCGACGAAACCGGCAACGCGTACATGCTCTACGCGCTGTCCGGAGCGCCGCGAGCCGCGTTCGAGAAGTTTGGGCAGCCCCGGGCCACACCACTTTTCGGCCCCGCCTTCCGTGGCGAAGGCCCGATCCGCTGCGACGACGTGCTCGAGGATCCGCGCTACGGCAGGATGGACCCGCATCACGGCATGCCGCTTGGTCATCCTCCGGTCCGCAGCTTTCTTGCCGTTCCGGTGATTTCGCGGTCCGGGGAAGTGATAGGCGGACTCTTTTTCGGCCATCCCGAGACTGGAATCTTCAGCGAACGCGCCGAGCGCCTCATCGCGGGCGTGGCAGCCCAGGCGGCCGTCGCAATCGACAACGCCCGGCTCTATGAAAGCGCGCAAAAGTCGGCCGAGGAGCGCAAGCAGCTGCTGGAAAGCGAGCGTTCGGCGCGCGCGACGGCCGAACGCATGAGCGAGCTGAAGGATGAATTCCTCGCGACGCTCTCGCATGAATTGCGCACACCGCTCAGCGCCATCCTGGGCTGGTCGCATATCCTGCGGCGCGGCGTGAAAAGCGAAGCCGATCTGCAGAAGGGACTCGAGACGATCGAGCGCAACGCGCGCGTGCAGACGCAGCTCATCGAGGATCTCCTGGACATGAGCCGGATCGCGTCGGGCAAGGTGCGCCTGGACATCCAGCCGCTCGAGCCGATGGCCTTTGTCGAAGCCGCGATGGAAACCCTGCGCCCGGCGGCCGACGCGAAGGGCATACGGCTCGACAAGCGGCTCGATCCCGCCGCCGGGCCGATTTCCGGCGATCCTGGCCGACTGCAGCAAGTTGTGCTGAACCTGCTATCCAATGCGATCAAATTCACGCCCAAAGGCGGCAAAGTCGAGGTCGTTTTGGAGCGCGTGGATTCGCATGTCGAGATCCGCGTAGCCGACACGGGCGTCGGGATCAAGCCCGAATTCCTGCCTCACTTGTTCGAGCGCTTTCGGCAGGCGGACGCGTCGACCACGCGGATGTATGGAGGCTTGGGTCTGGGCTTGTCCATCGTCAAGAACCTCGTCGAGCTTCACGGCGGCACGGTGCGCGCGCGGAGCGAGGGCGAAGGCCGCGGCGCGACTTTCGCCGTCCATCTGCCCGTCGCGGTCGTGCCGGGCGGTTCTCATGGTGCTTCGCGGCCGCGACCGAAATCGCCCGACCTGGTCGCACCGGAGTTCAGGACGCTCGACCTGTCCGGCATCAAGGTCCTCGTCGTCGATGACGAGCCCGATGCGCGCGAGCTGATCAAACGGGTGCTGTCCGATTGCGATGCCGAGGTGATCACCGCCGGAAGCGCGGCCGAGGCCCTGGAGCGGGTCCGGCAGCACCGGCCGCATGTCCTCGTGAGCGACATCGGAATGCCCGGGGTGGACGGATTCGAACTGCTGAAGCGGGTGCGCGCGCTGGGTGAAGCAGGCGGCGGCAAGGTCCCGGCCATCGCTCTCACCGCGTTCGCGCGCTCGGAAGACCGCACGCGCGCTCTGCGTGCGGGTTTCCTCGTGCATGTCTCGAAGCCGGTCGACGCATCCGAGCTGATCGCGACGGTGGCAAGCGTAGCCGGCAGAACCGGCGAGTCGACCAACCGCGAGCGTTCTCCCACGCGCGCGTAGCGGCGCGAGGAGGGCGGGCCTTGGGTCTCATCGCCGTCGCCGAGACGGCCGCGCGATCGCTACTTCATATCCGCCGTTTCGAATTCGGCGATATGTGGAGCGCCTGTGCCGCCGTCTTCACCCGGCAGATCGCGGTACTCCTTCCAGATCATCGATTCGGCAACATCCGACCGCGCCGGGCGAGCCAGCAGATACCCCTGTCCCTTTTCGCAGTCGAGGTCGATCAGCCGCTGCAGCTGCGCCTCCGTCTCGATGCCTTCGGCGACCATCGTCTTGTCGAGCGTTCGGCCGAGCGCCAATATCCCGGCGACGATAGCGTCTCCGTTGTCGTCACCGCCAAGGCTCGCCACGAACGAACGGTCGATCTTGATCACGTTGACCGGCAGCTTGCGCAGCACGCTGAACGATGAATAGCCGGTGCCGAAATCGTCGATGCTGATTTGCACGCCGAAATCGCGCAGCGATTCGAGGTGAGGCAGCGCGACGGCCAGCTTCTCGACCAGGACGCTTTCGGTCAGCTCGATCGCCAATTGCCCCGGTTCGATGTCGGCGTTCCGGATCGCCTCGCGCACGCGCTCGGGAAAGTCGGGTTGCACGAGCTGCATCCCCGACACGTTGACGTGCATGGTCAGCCGCGGACCCTCGGGATACCGCTTGTTCCAGAGGCCGAGCTGGCGGCATGCGGTGTCGAGCGCCCAGCGGCCCAGCGGAATGATCAGCCCCGTTTCCTCGGCGACCCGTATGAAGCGATCCGGCGGTATCGGTCCACGCTCCGGGTGCGTCCAGCGGGCGAGCGCCTCGAAGCCCGTCAGACGGCGCGTCCGCAGCTCGTAGATCGGCTGATAGGCGAGCTGGAGCTGCTCGTTCCCGACGGCGCGGCGCAATTCGTTCTCGAGCCAGAGCTCCGCGGTGACTTCGGCATGGAGCGCGCTGTCGAAAACGGCGTACTGGCCCTTGGCCTGCGATTTTGCCCGATACATCGCCGTGTCCGCGTCGCGCATCACCTGTTCCGGCGCGTCGTAGCCGAACGTGCTGGTCGTGATGCCGATGCTCGCGCTGGTCGACACCGCGACGCCCTTCAGATAGACCGGCTCGGCGAGAATGTCCTGGAGCCGCTCCGCGATCCTGATCGCCTCGACATCGGCATTCATGTCTTCGACCAGAATCGCGAATTCGTCGCCTCCGAGCCGCGCGATGAGGTCGCTGGGCCGCAGATAGGCCTGCAGGCGCCGGGCCAGCTCGACGAGCAGCATGTCCCCTGCGCTGTGCCCGAGGCTGTCGTTGATCAGCTTGAACCGGTCGAAATCCAGCATCAGGACCGCGAAACGGCGCTCGGGGTGCCGCAGTCCGACGGCGATGGCGCGGGTCAGCTGTTCGACGAAATGATTGCGGTTGGGCAGGTCGGTGAGGTTGTCGTGGTACGCGATGTGCTGCAGCCGGGTTTCGGCGCGCCGCCGCGCGGTGATGTCCTGCAGCTGCAGGATGATGCAGCGCGAGAGCGGCGGTTTCGCCGTGAAGAACGAGCCGTTCAGCGAGACCCAGACGTCGATGCCCTGGCTGTGACGGCAGCGCAGTTCCGCGCTGAATGTCGCCTCGGCGCCGACCACGATGCTGAGCATTTCGGTGCGCAGCGCCTCGTGGTCGTCCGGGTGGAACATCTGCATGAGCTCGGTGGCGGGGAAATCCGCCTCCGTCCGGCCGAGCAGGCGGGCAAGCGCCGTGTTGACCTGCAGGATGCGGCCCTCGGTCGAGACGAGGACCATGCCGACGGCGGCGTGCGTGAATGCGCTCTGGAAGCGGTCCTCGCTTTCGCGAAGTTCGGCCAAGTGACGAGCGGACTCGGCCGCTGCACGCTCCGCCGCGGCGACGCGCTCGGCCTGTATCCTCGACTCCGCCTCCGCATGGCGGAAGTAGACGTGCAGCGTCGCGAGGAATGCCGCGATGATCGGCGCGGCGGCGAAGAGCACCGAGAACTCGAATCGGCCGAAGCTCGTGTGCAACATGCCGGCGATCGCTCCGCTTCCCGCATAGGCGAGGCCGAGCCAGGCGTGGTCGCGGAGAATTCGGAATGGCCGGATTGGCTCGCCGCGCTTCAGCTTGATGAGCGAGGCCATCAGCAGAGTGCCGGCTGCGAAGTACACCAATGCCAGCGCGAGCAGCAGGCCGAACTTGCTCCCGACGGCGTACGCGCCAGGTATCGGCAAATTCGCTTGCGCATAGGCGAACACCGTGCCGCATCCATACATCGCCAAAGCCGCCATCGCCGGGCTGCCCATCCGGCTGGTCCAGCGGGAGGAGGTGCGCCACGAGATGACGCCCGCTTCGGCTGCTGCGGCGATGGCTGCAGCGCCGGGCCCGAAATCGAGCAGCAGCAGAAAGATGAAGATCTCCGCGGCGGAGCCCGAGGTCTTGGCCCCGGGGATGCGCACCGGGAACAAGCCGGTGATCGCCGCGAACAGGGCGCCCAGAACGATCTGGACGATCGCACGCGGCTCGAGTGTCGCGACACCCGCCACGGCAAGCCCCAGCGCGGAAACGCCGAGCAGCGCCGTCGCCCACCAGTAGGCTTTCGCCTTCGTGGTGTAGTCGTCCATGCGCAGCAATACCGCTCCGTTCATCTGTCGTCCTGCCGCGGCGACGGCTCGAACGACCCCCGGCGACGGGACGCCGGGAGTCTCTGCCGTGTCGGCGTGGCGCGCCGCAAGCGCCCCGGTGGTGGGGGGAGAACCCCGGGGCCCCCGACCCAAATAGCGCGGGGCCCGGCGGACCCCCCCGCGCCC
>JANMBN010000336.1:0-3246 GCA_031360485.1 Betaproteobacteria bacterium
TCGGAAATCAGCGGCGGTCAGGCCCAGCGCGTCGCCTTCGCGCGCGCGATCGCGTCGCCGCCACGCGTGTTGCTGATGGACGAGCCGCTGGGCGCGCTCGATCTCAAGCTGCGCGAGGCGATGCAGACCGAGATCCGGCAGATCCAAAGGCGGCTCGGCACCACCACGGTCTACGTCACGCATGACCAGACCGAGGCGATGCACATGTCGGACCGGATCGTCGTGATGAAGGACGGCATGATCGAGCAAATGGGCAGCGCGGAAGAGATCTACAATCGGCCGCGCACGCGGTTCGTCGCCGACTTCATCGGGCAGATCAACCTGCTCGACGCCGCGGTGGTCGACCGCGATGGCGAAATGGCGGTTATCGAGATCGATGGCGCACGGGTCAGAATGCAGGCGGGGGCGGAGATCACCGGCAACGTGACCATCGGCATCCGCCCGCAGCACATGAAGCTGGCGGCAAGCAGTCCGGCCGGCGCCGGCCGCAACGTCCTGTCCGGCCGGATCAAGGGCCGGACATTCTCCGGCAATCTCGTGCACATCGAAGTCGCGCTCGACGGCGGCCAGAGCGTCACGGTCGAGACGCATCCGGACGACGTGGTCGGCGACGCCGGAACGCCTGTCACCGTGCAATGGCCGCCCGAGCGCGGCACGGTACTTACCCGATAGACGCAACGGATCGAGCACCGGACTATGCCTGAGGAAAACCTGCACTTCGTCGCGATCGATGGCGGCAGCGCGACGCGGGCGTCTGCGGCCGCACCCGGCAGCGCGACGCCGGTCATGCGCAAGTATCGAAACCTCGTCGGCGGGCGCTGGTGCGATCCGGTGTCGGGTGAGTGGTTCGAGTCCGTCAATCCCGCCACCGGCGAAACCTGGGCGTTGATTCCGAAGGGTGCGGCGGGGGATGCGGATCGCGCCGTGGCCGCGGCGCGCGCGGCGTTCCTGTCGCCGTCATGGCGCACGTTGACGCCGACGGCGCGCGGCGAGATGCTGCGACGGATCGCGAAGGTGCTCGAGGAGCGCGTCGAGGAAATCGCCGCGATCGAAACACGGGATAACGGCAAGCGGCTGGTCGAGGTCATTCCGCAGTTTCGTTACCTGCCTAAATATTTTCACTACTACGCCGGCCTTGCCGACAAGATCGAAGGATCGGTGATTCCGATCGACGTGCCCAACGTCTTCAACTACACGCGGCACGAGCCGCTTGGGGTCGTGGTCGCAATCACGCCGTGGAATTCCCCGCTGATGCTCGCCGCATGGAAGCTCGCTCCGGCACTTGCCGCCGGAAACACGGTCGTGCTGAAACCGTCCGAGCACGCATCGGCATCGACTCTCGAATTCGCCCACCTGATCGAGCAGGCAGGTTTGCCGCCGGGCGTGCTCAACGTCGTGACGGGTTTCGGTGCGGACATCGGCGCGCGGCTGGTATCGCATCCCGATGTGGCCAAGATCACCTTCACCGGGTCGGAGATCAGCGGCAAGCACATCGCCGCCGTCGCGGCCACGGAACTGAAGCGTGTCACGCTGGAGCTCGGCGGCAAGTCGCCGCAGATCGTTTTCGACGATGCGCAGCTGGATGATGCGGTCCATGGCGTCATCTCCGGAATCTTCCTGTCGCTGGGGCAATCCTGCATCGCGGGCTCGCGCCTGTTGCTGCAGGAGGGAATCCATGACCGTTTCGTCGAGCGGTTGATCGCCGCGATGCGCGACATCCGCATCGGCGATCCCTTCGATCCCGCGACGCAGGTCGGGCCGATCGCGACCAAGGCGCAGCACGACAAGGTGCTCGGCTTCATCGAGCAGGCTCGCCGCGACGGGGCACGATGCGTGCTGGGCGGAAACGCCCTTCGACCGGCGCAGTGCGAGGCGGGTTGGTACGTCGAGCCGACGATCTTCACCGATGTTCGCCCCGAGATGGAGCTCTTTCGCGAGGAAGTGTTCGGACCCGTGCTCGCGGTGATGCGCTTCCGCGACGAAGACGAGGCGGTGCGCATCGCCAACGACACGAAGTACGGGCTCGCCGCAGGCGTGTGGACACGGGACATGGCACGCAGCATCCGGGTCGCCGAGCGGATCGCCGCCGGCACGATCTACGTGAATACCTATCGCAGCGTCAGTACGCTCTCACCGGTGGGAGGCTACAAGCACAGCGGCTACGGCCGGGAAAACGGGGTCGAGGCCATCAAGGAATTCCTGCAGGTAAAAAGCGTCTGGGTCGGACTCGGACCGGTGCCGAATCCCTTCCCGAAACATCCGGCCTAGCGTCATGACGACATCCGCAGGCAATGTCATCCTTGGTGCGGACATCATCGCGGCCATCAAGGAGAGCGGCATCGGAACCGTCGTCGCGGTGCCCGACATCGTCACCAGCGACCGTGTGCTGTGGCCGATCGCGCGCGACCCCTCGCTGCGCCTAGTCCGCGTATGCAAGGAGGACGAAGGCGTGTCGATCTGCGCCGGACTGGCGTTCACCGGCGCGCGCTCGCTGTTGCTGATGCAACACACCGGGTTGCTCGACTCGATCAACGCCATTCGCGCCATCGCCGTCGAGTACCGGTTCGGGCTGTGCATGATCGTCGGCCTGCAGGGCATGGAGCCCGATCGCGAGCCGCCGCAGTCGGACAAGTACGGCGTGCGCATCGTCGAGCCGCTGCTCGACGTGATGAATATCGACCACGCGCGGCTGGCCGTTCGCGGCGATGAAGCACGCATCCCGCCGGCGTTCGAGCGTGCGCGCACCGGACATCGCCCGTTCGTCTTCCTCGTCACCCGGACCCCGGAATAAGCGATGATGCGCCGCGACGAGTGCCTGAAGCTGCTGGCTCGCCATCATACCGACGAGATCGTCGTTCCCGTCTATCAGGCGGCATTCGAATGGCGGGCGATCAAGCCTCGTTCGCTGATCTATCTCGGCGTCGGCGCAATGGGACAAGCGTCGTCGCATGCGCTGGGGCTGGCGCTCGGACGACCCGACAAGCGCGTCATCGTGCTCGACGGCGACGGCAGCCTGCTGATGAATCTCGGGAGCCTCGTGACCATTGCCGAGGTCGCCCCGCGCAACCTTATCCATTTCGTCTGCGAAAACGATATCTACGAGGCCAATGGCGGCCATCCCATTCCCGGCGCCGGTCGCATCAGCTTCGCCGGCTTCGCTCGCGCCGCCGGGTATCGGAATGTCTACGAGTTCGCCGACCTCGCCGCGTTCGGGGAGACGATCGGCGCGGTGCTGAAGGAGGAGGG
>JANMBN010000337.1:0-2621 GCA_031360485.1 Betaproteobacteria bacterium
GGCCTCCGTGGGGCACCACCGCTAGGACGACCGGATCGGAGCTCTGCACGATCGCGACAAGGCCGCGCTCGGTCGCGCGCAGCAGGTAGACGGCGAGGCACGCGATGTGATGCGACCGGCGGATGACGACGGTGCCGGTGCCGTGCGTCGCCGCCATCGAAGCCGCCGTGTCGATTGCGCGCAGGGTGAGCCACGGTCCGGGCAAGCGTCCGCCATCCCAGGTTTCCGCCGCGGGACGCGCGTTGACGATCGTCGGCGCGCCCGATTTCCCCATCGAGCCTTTCTCGATTTCGCCCAGATACATTGCGAGAAGGGCGAGTCCGTGCGTCGTGTGGCCGAGGAGGTCTCCGGTGACGAGCACGTCGGCCACATCGTGCGCGATATCGGCGCGCACGCCCGATCGTTCGAGGAGCGTGCGCGCGAAGGCAACGAGGCTGTCGGCGGCAAAACGGGCATCGGCCATGGTCGGGGGTCTCGGTGGCAAGGGCAGCGGTGCCGGGGCCGGCGTCAACTGCGAACGCGGTCATTCTACGTCGATGATGCCACCGCTGCAGCGACGCGGAGCCGCGGCCGGCGGCCGCGGTCAGGCTTCGCGATTGACGCGGCGGCGCGATTCTCCGACGATGCGACCTCACGCCCGCGGCACGACCCCGGCCGCCGCCCGCTCCCATGAGAATCGCCTCTTCGTGCTCCCGTCGTCCCTGACCGTCAGCGTCGTCACGTACCACTCCGACGGTGCGCTGCTCGATCGCTGTCTCGCCAAGCTCGCGCTGGCGATCGGCGCCGCGCGCGAGGACGGCGTCGTGAAGAGCGTGGCGGTCGCATTGATCGACAACAGCGAGGACGCCCGGACCGCGGACGAGGTGATCCGGCTCGGGAAGCTGCGCTTCGCCGACTCGGGCGTGCAGCTCCACTTCCTCCATGGCCACGCGAACATCGGCTACGGCATCGCGCACAACCTCATGCTGAACGGGACTGGCGGCGACTACCAGCTGGTGCTGAATCCGGACGTCGAGCTCGCGAGCGATGCGCTGGCCAATGCGATTCGCTGGCTCGACGTGCACCCCGAGTTCGGCGCGGCGGCGCCCGCCGCGGAACGGCCCGACGGAACGCCCGCCTATCTGTGCAAGCGCTACCCGGCCGTCTTCGATTTGTTCCTGCGAGGCTTTGCGCCGCGAAGGGTCCGTCGCTGGTTCAGGAAGCGCCTCGAGCGCTACGACATGCGCGACGCGATCGATCCGACCGGCGTTGCGCCGGTGCCCGACCCGCCCGTGATGTCGGGCTGCTGCATGCTGGTGCGGCGCAAGGCGATCGACGACACCGGCGGGTTCGACCCGAAATTCTTCCTCTACTTCGAGGATTTCGATTGGAGCCTGCGCCTCGGCAAGGTGACGCGGGCGGTGTACCTGCCGTCGTTTCGGGTGGTACACCACGGGGGCGACGCCGCGCGAAAGGGCTGGAAGCACATCGGTTGGTTCGCGCGAAGCGCATTCCGCTTCTACAACAAGCACGGCTGGCGATTCTTCTGAGCGCGCCGCGGCAAAGCTCATGAGCGGATCGCGACTCGTCGTCGTCACGGGTGCCGGCGGTTTCGTCGGCCGTGCGCTCGCCGCGCATTTCGCCGGCACGGGACGGCCCGTTCGCTCGATCGTCCGGCAGACAGGTCCGAACGCGGTCCTCTCGCCGCCGCTTCACGGCGTGACCGATCTCGCGAGCACTTCCGACGCCGAACTCGACGCGATCGCGGCCGGCGCGGCGGCGGTCGTCCATCTCGCCGGGCGCGCGCATGTGCAGGACGAAACCGCGAGCGATCCCCTCGCCGCGTACACAGCGGCGAACGTGACGGCGACCGCGCGGCTGGCGCGCGCCGCCGTGCGCGCCGGCGTGCAGCGCTTCGTGTTCGCGAGCACGGTAAAGGTCAACGGCGAGACGAGCAGGCCGGCGCGACCCTTCCGTCCCGTCGATCCGCCCGATCCTCGCGACGACTACGCGCGGAGCAAGCTGCAAGCCGAGCGCGAACTCGCGGCCATCTGCGCGGGCACGACCATGGCGCCGGTCGTGCTGCGGCTGCCACTCGTGTATGGACCGGGCGTGAAGGGCAACTTTGCGCGGTTGCTCGACGAAGTGGCGCGCGGACGCGCCTTTCCGCTGGGGGCCGTCCGCAATCGCAGGAGCCTGCTCTACGTCGGCAACCTGGTCGAGGCGATCGACGCGGCGCTCGATGCGCCGTCGCCGCCATCGGGCGTCCATTTCGTCGCCGACGCGGAAAGCGTGTCGGTCCCCGGACTCATCGGCGCAATAGTGTCGGCCCTCGGCGTCCCGGTCCGGTTGAGGGCCGTTCCGGTGCGGTTGCTGGAAATCGGCGGGCGGCTCCTCGGCCGGCGCGCGCTCGTCGAGCGGCTGGTGGCGACGCTGGAAGTGGACGCGTCGACGTTCGCCGTTGCGACGGACTGGAGGCCGCGACACTCGCTCGCCGAGGGACTCGCCGCCACCGCGGGCTGGTGGCGGATGCGGCATTCGATCTGACGCGGCGCCGCATCCCCCGCTCTCGTCTCTTCCGTTGATGCCTGGTCTTCCACGGCGTTCACGGCGGCATCGCTATAATCGGGCCTTGTCCGTTC
>JANMBN010000364.1:0-9507 GCA_031360485.1 Betaproteobacteria bacterium
GTGCTGCTGCTGGCCGGCAACGTGATGGAGCCCTCGTCGATCGTGCTGATCATGGCGCCGATCCTCTTCCCCGTCGCAATGAAGCTGGGCATCGATCCGATCCACTTCGGCATCATGATGGTGGTGAACATGGAGGTCGGCATGTGCCACCCGCCGGTGGGCTTGAACCTCTACGTGGCGAGCGGCATCACCAAGATGGGCATCACCGAGCTCACCATCGCGGTCTGGCCGTGGCTCCTCACGATGCTGGTGTTCCTCGTCATCGTCACCTACTGGCCGGCGCTGACGCTGTTCCTGCCGAAGGCGCTCGGAATGTTGCGTTGACCACGGGGCTTCCCACGAACTCCGCGGCGGACGCGAGACTTGCTCATTGCCGTGCAAAGTGCCGTGCGATCGCGCCGGCGGTCGTCAGCCATACGGCGTCGCGGCGGGCAGCAACATGCGTCAGGGCGCGGCGAAGGTGCCGCAGCCGGAAGGGCTGCCCGACGATGTACGAATGCAACGCGATGCCCATCACCAGCGGCTGCGCCGCCGACTGCTCGAGCATTTCGTCGAACTGATCGACGATCATGTCGGCGAATTCGGCCGCGCCGACGCGCCGCCCGATGATCGCGCAGGAGTCGTTGAGTTCCTGCGGGTAAGGCACCGAAAGAATCCGCCCGCCGCGCGTGGACAGCCAGATCGGTTGATCGTCGGCGCACCAATCGAGCACGTACGCGTAGCCATCCTCTTGCAACAGATCCGGCGTTACCGGCGTTTCGGCGATCCATGGCCCCAGCCAGCCCTCGGGTCGCCTGCCCTCGCGGCGCTCGATGCCTGCCGTCGCACCGGCGATGAGCTGCCTTTCGGCATCCTCGCCAAGGTCGACCTGCGTTTCGGAATTGGTGCGCCCGTGCGCGGCGATTTCGTCGCCGCGAATACGAAACGCGTCGACCACCTCGGGGCAATGGTCATAGATCGCGCTGTTGACGAGCACCGACGCCGGCAACCGCAATTGCTCGAACAGCTCCAGCAGGCGCCACGCGCCGACCCGGTTGCCATAGTCGCGCCACGAGTAGTTGAGGACGTCCGGCGGCTTCATCCCGGGAACCAGTTCCTCGGTGAGCCCCTCCCCGAAGGCATAGTGCTCGAGGTTGAGTGCGATATACACGGCGAGCCGTCGTCCCTCGGGCCACGCGAACGCGGGACGGCGCACGATCGGCGCGTATTCGTAGCGATGGTGCGTGCGCAACATGGTTCGAATTCCCGGATCGAGCCGGCTCAATGGCCGCGCTTCGCAGCGGCAAAGCAACGCGCGATGGCGGGATCGACGTCGACCAGCTCGCGATCGGCGGGCGGCGCGTAACTCCCGATTCGCGGTTTGGGCAGCGCGAGACGTGCGAGCAGTTCGGCCTGCCGCACGCCGCACGCGATGCAGTCGATCAGCGGAACCGGAACCTCCGGCTGCAGGCGGCGGGGTACGCCCGCCATCACGGCACCAGTGAGAACGATGGTTTCGGCGAAATCGCGCTCGATTAAATCAGCGGCGGTTGCGACGATTTCGCGATCGAGCTCGGCATGGGCGCCCCGGGCGTAGGCAGCCGTGCTTTCGAGGACGCGCCAGCCCGCGATTCGGCCCGCAAGTCCGTACGATGCGACGAGCTCCTGATAGAGCGGCAGCACGCGCCGGCCGAACGTGATCACGCCGATGTTTCCGCCCAGCATGCACGCGGTCAGCAAGCCCGCTTCGGACATTCCTACGACCGGAACCGGCAGCAGCTCGCGCGCTCCGCGCAGACCGGTGTCGTACGACACGGCGATCACGACCGCATCGCAGCGCTCCGCGTGTCCCGACACCAGCGCAATCGTCGAGTGCTCGCCGATGGCCTGCTCGGCCCGCGAGCCGATGACGCGCGCGCCGAACGTGCCGGTGACGGAAACGATCTCGGTGTCCGCCGCGGCCGCCGCGCGCGCTTCGGCCGTCACTTTCTCCGTGACGATGGCCGACGTGTTGGCATTGACGACAAGTATGCGCATGGCGCCTCCGTTGAGGGCATCCCCGGACGAGGATCGCCGTGTCAGGAAAAGACCGCCTCGAGGTCGACCTCGCCGCCGGCGGCCTGGGTCAGGTCGAGCGAGCGTTCGACGTGGTTGAGGTGCTCGACCATCAGCGCGGCCGCGCGGGCGGGCTCGTGCGCCTCGATGGCGTCGGTGATCGCGCTGTGCTCGTGGTAGGGACACGACGGCACGTTCGGCACGTCGTAGAGAATGATGACGAGGCAGGTCAAGGTTTCCAGCTCCCGCATCGTGCGCGCGAGGAACGCGTTGCCGGCCGACTCGGCAATGATCTGATGAAAATCGCCCGACAGCCGGATGATCGCGCGCTGGTCGCCGGCGGCGCGCGCCGCGGATTCGAGCGCAACGTGCGCACGCAGCCGTTCGATATGTCCCGCGGTCGCCGATCGGGCCAGCCTCCGAACGAGGTCGGGCTCGATCAGGCGCCGCGCCTCGAACACCTCGCGCGCGTCCTCGACGGTCGGACTGCTGACGAACGCGCCCCGGTTCGGGATGTTGGTGACGATGCTTTCGTGCGCGAGCCGCCCCAATGCCTGGCGGATCTTCGTCCGGCTGACACCGAAGACGCCCGCCAGCCGCTCTTCGACCAACTGGGTGCCGGGAGGCAACCGATGGGCGAGGATGGCGGCGAGTACGCGCTGATAGATGCCGTCGATGCTGGTTGGAGCCCGCCTCCGCCCGGACTTCGTCGTCCCGGCGTCGGCGCCGGCGGCAGGCATCGCCTTCCCGCGCATCCGCTTGGTCGGCGTTTCGGACTGATCCATGATGGCAAGGCCTACAATTGTATACAGATGTGGATACTTTATTTCGAGCTAGTCTATTACCATCCGGGCCGTATGGCAACGCCCCACGGCGAACCCACCAGGCATCCGCGGTTAGTTCCAAAAATTGAAATAAGCGCTTGACACATTGCATACAATATCATTTAATCATTGTGTGCAATAGGGGATACAGTCAACGGGCGCCGCGTTCGGCGGCCCGGTCAGGGGCATCCCCGCGCTGCGCCATCCGGGGCGCGTCCGCCAAACAGGAGACATCGCGATGATTCGATTTCTGGCACGAGCCGTATCGGTACTTTTCGTTGCCGCGGCGCTGGGCGCCCCGGCGGCATCCGCGCAGGAGAAGCTACGGATCGCCGGCAACTTCACGCCCGATCACTCGTCGAGCATCGCCATCGACCAGTTCAAGGCCGAAGTCGAGAAGGCGTCCAACGGCAAGCTCGTCATCGAGATCTTCAACAACATGCAGCTGGGCGGCGCGCAGGAGAACGTGACCCAGACGCGCGCGGGCACGATTCACATGACCTGGGTCGGCATGGCCTTTCTGTCCCGCACTGTCCCCGAGCTCGAGGCCGTCAGCCTGCCGTTCCTGTTTCCCAGCCGTGAAGTCGCCTACAAGGTGATGGACGGACCGATCGGCACGCTGATCGACCAGAAGCTCGCGGACAAGGGCTTCATCGCACTCGGCTTCATGGAGCTCGGCGCGCGTCAGGTCACGAACAGCGTGCGTCCGATCAGGACGATCGGCGATTTCAAGGGTCTCAAGATCCGCCTGCAGCCCAACGAGACGCACCTCGCCACGTTTCGCGCGCTCGGTGCGAACCCCGTCGCGATGGACATCCGCGAGGTCTACTCGGCGCTGGAGCAGAAGGTTCTCGACGGCGAGGAGAACCCCTACAACCTGATCCTGGCCAGCCGCTTCTTCGAGGTGCAGAAGTACGTGTCGAACACCGCCCATTTCTTCGATTTCATCGCGGTGGTGGCCAACCGGAAGAAGATGGACTCGCTGTCGCCGGAGCATCAGCAGATCCTCAAGACCGCGATGAAGAACGCCGTCGCCGTGCAGCGAGGCGGCGCCGCCAAGGCGGACGCGGACGCGCTCGCAGAACTGCAGAAAAAGGGCATGCAGTACGACGCGATGCCCGCCGCCGAGCGCGAGGCGATGCGCAAGGCGACCGCCGGCGTCGTCGACGACATCAAGAAGCGCGTCGGCGCGCCGCTCGTCGACCAGGTCCTGGCCGAGGTGAAAAAAGCAGGCGGCTGACGATCCGGGGTCAACGGGAAGATCGACGATGACCGGACACATGTCCTACACGCCGGCGCCCGCCGCGGGCCCGTTGCGACCCCTGGCCGCGCTGATAGCCGCCCTCGACGTCGGAGCCGCATGGGCGCTCGTCGGGCTGATCACGGCCATGGTGGCGCTGGTGTCGGCGCAGGTATTCATGCGCTACGCGCTCAACAGCTCGATCGGATGGACGGATGAAGTTTCCCGCCTGACGTTCGTGTGGTCGATCTTCCTGGCGATTCCGCTGGGGATCAAGGCGGGCGTGCACATCGGCATGGAAGTGCTGACCGCGCGGCTGCCCCGGCACCTGCGGGAGATCCTGGCGCGCGCGGTGGCCCTCGTCGGTGCCGCGATGATGGCGCTCGTGTCCTGGCAGGCGGTGGTCCTCGCCTACGACCAGTGGGACGAGCTGATGGCATCGGTCAACATGAGCGCCGCTTGGTTCATCGTCGCCGTGGCGATCGGCGGCGCCCACTCGGCGCTGCATCTCGCCTGGATCACGTTGACCGGCCGGGGCCGCATCGACGAAGGCCTCGCCAAGGACCTCGACTGATGACGCTGCTGATCATCTTCCTGTTCCTCGGCATCGCGCTGCTCGGCATGCCGCTCGCGTTCGCGCTGGGCACGAGCGCGATAGCGGGATTGATCGTCAGCGACGTCGACTTCAATCTGCTGCCGTCGCGGATGATGAATGCGGTGAACGCGTTCCCGCTGATGTCGATTCCGTTCTTCATCCTCGCCGGGGAACTGATGCTGAAGGCGGGCATGATGGAGCGGCTGATCGACCTCGCCAACACCATCGTCGGCCGCGTTCGCGGCGGCCTGGGGCATGTCACGATGCTGGCCGGGCTGGGCCTGTCCACGGTTTCCGGTGCCGCCGTGGCCGACGCCAGCGCCCTGGGCAGCACGCTGATACCGTCGCTGCGCAAGCACTATGGCGTCGGCTTCTCCGCGGCGGTCTGTGCGGCGGCGGCCAACCTCGGACCGATCATTCCGCCGTCCGGCGCCATGATCGTGTACGCGTTCATGGCGGGCCCGACGGTTTCGGTCGGCGGCATGTTCATGGCCGGCATCGTGCCCGGGCTCATCCTCGTCGCGGCGATGATGGCGATGGTTTCGATCATCGCGATCCGCCGCAATTATCCGCTCACCGGCGAAGCATTCGCGTTTTCGCGCGTCTTCCACGAGCTCAAGCGGTCGATCATCATCTTCCTCATGCCGGTGGTCGTGATCGGCGGGATCGTCGGCGGCGCGTTCACGGCGACCGAAGGCTCCGCGATCGCGGTCGTCTATGCGCTGATCATCGGGCTCTTCGTCACGCGCAAGCTCAAGCTCGCGGATCTGCCCGAAGCCATCATCCGCACGGCGGTGACCTCGGCGATCGTCGGGGCGATGATCGCCTTCGCTTCCGTCGTCACGTACATGCTGACGATCGACCAGCTGCCGCAGCACCTCACGGCGCTGATGAAGGCGCTCACGAGCAGCCCGATCGCGTACCTGCTGATCGTGGCGGTCGCGTTGTTCGTCGTGGGCATGTTTCTGGAGTCCAATGCCGCCTACATCATGCTGGTGCCGTTGCTCCATCCGATCGCGCTGCAATACGGCATCGACCCTCTCCTCTTCGGCTTCCTGTTCGTGTTCAACCTGGTGATCGGGATGCTGACGCCGCCGGTGGGCGTGGTGCTGTTCGTGCTTTGCGGACTGACGGGGCTGAAGCTGGGCGAGCTGGCCAAACACGTGTGGCCGTTCATCGCCATCATGTACGGTCTGCTGTTCATCTGCATGTTCGTTCCGGCCATCGTCCTGACCGTGCCGCGGATGCTCGGCTACTGAGGCATCGCCGGTCGCCATGCCCGCCCCAGGCCTCACACCGCGCGAGCGGTTCGCCGCGCCGAAGCACTTCGTCGGCTGGATCACGCCGTCGGCGAACAACGTCGTCGAGCGCATCACGCTGGGCATCCTGCGCGATTTCCCCGAGGTCTCGCCCCACTTCTCGCGAACGTCGGTGGTAGGGGCGATCGATCCGTTCCCCGCCAGCTACGATTTCGACGATATGCTTGTCGCGGCGCGGCTCCTCGGCGACGCGGAGCTTGACGTCGTCGCCTGGAACGGCAGCAAGGGCGGCAGCCTCGATTTCGCATTGGACGACGACCTCGTGGCGCGTATCGAAAAACTGACTGGAGCGAAATCGACGACGTCCACCCTGGCGATCGACCGGGTGCTGCGCGAGGACAGCGTGAAGCGCTTCGGACTGGCGTGTCCCTACGTCGATTCGTACCGGCAACGGATCGTCGCCACGTTCGCCCGGCAGGGTTACGAATGCGTGGCCGCCCGCAACGCCGGCCTCGCCGACAACTACTCGTTTTCGAGGATCCCGTTCGACACCATCGTCGCCATGCTGCGCGAGGTGGCGAAGGCGAAGCCGCAGGCCATCATCACCTTTTGCACGAACTTTCCCGCTGCGCCGGTGGTCGCCGAGATGGAAGACGAACTCGGCGTGCCGATCTACGACGCCGTGACGATGGCCGTGTGGGGCGCGTTGAAGCTGGTGGGCGTCGACACGCGGCCGGGCCGTTCCTGGGGCCGCGTGTTCGAGCGATGAAACCGGCGCATGAATCGCTGGTGATCCGCGGGGCGCGCGTCCTGACGATGGACGATGACGGTCGGGAATGGCCGCGGGCCGACATCGTCGTCGAGGACGGCGTCATCGGCGCGGTCGGTCCCGACTGCGCGCGCACGTGGCCGCGCCCGTTCGCGCGGACCGTCGAAGGCGACGGCCTGCTGGCGATGCCCGGGCTCATCAATGCGCACTTCCATTCGCCGGGAACCCTGCTGAAAGGCTCGCTCGACGGCATGCCGCTGGAGCTGTTCATGCTGCACGAAGTCCCGCCCCTGGCCGACAGCGGTTCCGTCGGGCGGCAGGGCTATGTCGGCACCATGCTTGGCGCGATGGAGATGCTGCGGCGCGGGATAACGGCGGTCCACGACGACGCGTTTCACGTCCCCGTCGCCACCGAGGAATCGATCGACGCGATCATGCAGGCGTACGCGGACGCCGGCATCCGCGCCACCGTGGCGATCGATCAGCCGAACGTCGTCGAATACGACAAGTACCCGTTCCTGCGGGAGCTGCTTCCCGACGACATCGTGCGGGCGATGGACTCGGCGCCGCGGCAATCGACCGTGGAGTTGCTCGCCCTCTATCGGCATCTGATCGGCCGTTGGCACGGCGCCGAGAACGGCCGCCTGCGCGCCGCGGTGTCGTGTTCGGCACCCCAGCGCGTCACGCGCGACTATTTCGCCGGCCTCTCCGCGCTGAGCCGTGCGCACGATCTTCCGTTCAACGTCCATATTCTCGAGACGAAGCTCCAGCGGGTGCTGGGAGCGGAGAAATTCGGCAAGTCACTGGTGCGCTACGTCCACGATCTCGGCTTTCTCGACGAGCGGATGATGGTCATCCACGCGGTCTGGATCGACGACGACGACATCCGCCTGCTCGCCGACGCCGGTTGCACGGTCGCGCACAACCCGGTCTGCAACCTGCGCCTGGGCAGCGGCGCGATGCCGTTCGATGCGCTGCGGCAGGCCGGCGTGCCGCTCTGTCTAGGCACCGACGAAGCGACCGTGGACGATTCGATCAACCTCTGGTTCGTTGCCAAGACCGCGGCGCTGTTGCAGACGATCGCCACTCCGGAATACCGGAAATGGCCGAGCGCGGGCGAAGTCCTGCACGCGCTCACGCGCGGCGGCGCGCGCGCGATGCGGCAGGAGGGCCGGCTGGGACAGCTTGCGCCCGGCTGCGCCGCCGATCTGGCGCTGCTCGACCTCGACACGCTGGCGTTCACGCCGTTGAACGACCTCAAGCGGCAGCTCGTGTTCTGCGAGGATGGCAGCTCGGTGCGCTATACCATCGTCGCCGGGCGCGTCGTCTTCGAGGACGGGCGCGTCACGACCGTGGACGAGCGCACCTTGCGGGCCGAGGCGCGCGCGCTGATGGCCGCGAAGCGCGAGCAACTGGCGAGCGCCGGCGACGACGCGCGCCGCCTCGAACCTTATTACCGCCAGATGTATCTTCGCGCGGCGGCGCAGGACGTCGGACTCGACCGATGGCTCCACTGAATTCCCCGGCACATCCAACTCCAAGGAGACGCTTCATGAAGACACGCTTGTTGGTAACCGCCACTGTCGCCGCCCTGCTCGCGCTGCCGCACTCCGCCGCCGGCCAGAATCCGACGACGATGCGCATCGCCGGCAATTTCTCGTCGAACACCAAGCATGTCGACGTGATCGAGAAACCGTTCTTCACTTCGCTGCCGAAAACGCTGGGGCTGCCGCTCGCGATCAACTACAACGCGATGGACGTGGTCAACGTGCAGGCGGCGGACGCGCTGCGGCTGTTGCGGTCAGGGACGTTCGACGTCATGTCCGTGCAGATCGGCATGGCGTCGCGCGACGACCCTTTCTTCGAGGGTCTCGATCTCATCGGCGTATCGACCAACATGAAGGATCTGCGTCAGGCGGTCGACGCCTACCGCGAAGTCTTCGACCAGCGGCTGCAGGCACGGTTCAAGGCGAAAGTGCTGACGCTGTGGCCGTTCGGTCCGCAGGTCTTCTACTGCAACAAGCCGATAAAGACGGTCGATGACATCAAGGGTCTGAAGGTGCGCAGCTTCACGCCGTCGATGGCGGCGCTGATCCAGCATCTCGGCGGCACGCCTGTCACTCTGCAATTCTCGGAAGTGTATCCGTCGCTGCAGCGCGGCGTCGCCGACTGCGGTGTCACTTCGCCGACGTCCGGCAATACCGGCAAGTGGCCCGAGGTCACGTCCTATTTCATGCCGCTCTCGGTCTCGGGCTCGGTCCAGGGCCACTTCATGAACCTCGATTACTGGAGCAAATTCTCGCCGGACGAGCAGAAAAAACTGCTCGCCGAGTTCAAGAAGATGGAAGACCAGATGTGGGAACTCGCGGACCGGGTCAACGCCGACGCGATGAATTGCAACGTCGGCAAGGAGCCGTGCAAGGAGGGCGTGAAGTTCGCGATGAACCTGGTTCCCGTCACGGCCGCGGATGAAGCGAAGATCAAGGCTGCCGTGACCGCCACGGTGCTGCCGCTGTGGAAGCAGACGTGCAACAAGGTCGATCCCAAGTGCTCCGAAACCTGGAACGGCACGGTCGGCAAGGTCCGCGGCTTCAAGATCGAATAAGGGACACGCACGCCCCTCGGGCCGGCCAAGGTCGCGACCGCCAACGTTCAGAAGGGAGAAAGCAATGGACAACCCCATCAGCCGGGTGGTCGAGCCCGTCGCGCGCTGGGCCGCAATCGTCTGCGGCTGGGCGGTGTTGATCTATTCGTTCGCCGTCGCCTACGAGATCCTGGGCCGCAAG
>JANMBN010000382.1:0-5285 GCA_031360485.1 Betaproteobacteria bacterium
GTAGAAAGCATCCATGTCGAGATGCGCGATCCTGCGGGTAGATTCGGGCGGCATCGGCTCGGCGAACTTGGAATCTCCGGCAGCGACAGTCTAGTGCACAAAGCAGGCCGGCCCGCAACCGGCTAGGCAGCCGCGGCGCCGTCGCGATAAGATTGCGGCCGGATCGATCGCATCGCCGGGCCGCGTCGCCGCCGCTACCCTGCCCACCCCCATGAGCCACCACCACGAAAACCGGATCCAGGCGATCTTCCACGATCCGGTCAGCGGCAACATCCAGTGGCGCGAGATCGAGTCGCTGCTGCGCCACCTCGGCGCGGCGATCGAGTCGTTGTGGGGGACGCGCCTCCGCGGGAAGCTGAACGGCCACGAGGGCATCCTGCACCGCCCGCACGGCGGCAACGCGCTCGGGCGGCAGGATGTCCAGCACCTGCGCGAATACCTCGCGCACGCGCGCGTGACGCCGTCGCTGTACGAAGCCGGGCGCAAGGCGTGAGCCCCCGGCACGGCAGGTCCTGAGGCGATGAACGCCCCCGCCTTCCCCGCGGACCTCGTCCGCGACGTATCGAAGCGCCGCACGTTTGCGATCATCTCGCATCCGGACGCGGGGAAGACGACGCTCACCGAGAAGCTGCTGCTCTACGGCGGCGCGATCCAGATGGCCGGCACGGTCAAGTCGCGCAAGAGCCGGCGCCACGCGACGTCGGACTGGATGGAAGTGGAGAAGCAGCGCGGAATCTCGGTGACGAGCTCGGTGATGCAGTTCGACTACGCCGGCCACACGATCAACCTGCTCGACACGCCGGGGCACGAGGACTTCTCCGAGGACACGTACCGCGTGCTGACCGCCGTGGACGCCGCGGTGATGGTGATCGACGCCGCGAAGGGCGTCGAGGCGCAGACGATCAAGCTGCTGGAAGTCTGCCGGCTGCGCGCGACGCCGATCATCACCTTCGTGAACAAGATGGACCGCGAGGTCCGCGAGCCGGTGGCCCTGCTCGAGGAGATCGAAGCCGTGCTCGCGATCGACTGCGCGCCGGTGAGCTGGCCGATCGGGATGGGCAAGCGTTTCCGCGGCGTGTTCGATCTGCTGCGCGACCGGTTGAAACGCTTCACGCCGGGCGAGGAGCGCGTGAGCGACGACAGCGAGCTGATCGAAGGGCTCAACAATCCGCGGCTCGATGCGCTGTTCGCCGACGAAATGGGCGCGGTGCGCCACGACATCGACCTCGTTCGCAGCGCGAGTCATCCGTTCGACATGGCCCTGTTCCTGGCGGGCCGCCAGACGCCGGTTTTCTTCGGCTCGGGGATCAACAACTTCGGCGTCCAGGAGATCCTTCAGACGCTGATCGACTGGGCGCCCCCGCCGCAACCGCGCGACGGCGGAATCCGGATCGTGCATCCGTCCGAGCCGGCGTTTTCGGGTTTCGTGTTCAAGATCCAGGCGAACATGGATCCCAATCACCGCGACCGGATCGCGTTCTTTCGCGTGTGCTCGGGCCGCTACAAGCCGGCGATGAAGGTGCGGCACTTGCGGAGCGGTCGCGAGATGAAGCTCGGCAACGTGCTCACCTTCATGGCCAACGAGCGCGTGGCCAGCGAGGACGCCGTGGCCGGAGATATCATCGGCATCCACAACCACGGGCAGCTTTCGATCGGCGACACGCTCACCGAAGGCGAGTCGCTCGACTTCAAGGGCATCCCCTATTTCGCACCCGAGCTGTTTCGTGTCGCGCGCCCGCGCGATCCGTTCAAGTCGAAGCCCTTGTCGAAGGGTCTGCGGGAGCTGGGTGAGGAGGGCGCGATCCAGGTGTTCGAGTCGACGCACGGCAGCACGCTTCTGCTGGGCGCCGTGGGGCCGCTGCAATTCGAAATCGTCGCGCATCGCCTCGCGACCGAATACAAGGTGGACGCGATCTACGACACCGCCAACATCTCGACCGCGCGGTGGCTCACCTATCCCGACGAGAACACGCGCCGGAATTTCGAGCGCGAACAGGCGGCCGCGCTGGCCATCGACGTCGACGACAATCCGGTCTTCCTCGCGACCAACAAGTACAACCTGCAGGTGACGATCGAACGCTGGCCGAAGGTCGGCTTCCACGCCACCCGTGAACACGGACGGCGATTGGCGCACGCCTAGCGGAGGCCTTCGCGTTCCTACCCGCGCGGCGGCGGAGTGTTGGGAGGCGGATAGTTCGGCGGCGGATAGCCTCCACCCGGAGCCCGGTAGTACGACGGGGGGTTCCCGGGCGCTGAGCCGGAGGGCGGATAGTTCGGCGGCGGAGCGCGATAAGCCATGCGTCCCGGCACCTGGTTGCCGTGCGCGTACATGCACTGCATGTAGACGGTATCGTAGCTTCGTTGCATTTCGTACGACGAATACCCGGCCACGTTGCCGCCCGCGGCGCTTCCGAACAGCAGCCCGGTGCCAGCGCCGATCGCGGCGCCGGGGCCCGCCTGGCCCGAAGCAGAGCCGATGATCGCGCCCGCGGCCGCGCCGATGAGCGTTCCCGCAACCGCGTTATTGGCCGCCGAATTGGCCGCATTCTGCCCCGCCTCGGGCCCGCCGATCGCCGCTTGCGCATATTGACGACAACCGGCATCGTCGGCACGGAACTGTTCGAAGCTCTTCTGGGCTCCCGGCATCACCCTCACAGCCGGACCGGTGGGAACCGTGACACATCCGCCCAGCACGGCGATCGCCGCGAGCGGAAAGAGAAGTGAGCGCATACGCATGTTTGGGCCTGAGGTCAGTCGTTCATTGCGGCGGCGCGAGCGCTGGCGCACCCCCGCCACGCTGGGGTACCACCTGCATCCATGGCCTGGAACACTTCTGTACGTAAGGGTGATAGCCGGCCGGGTCCGTGCAGTAGTACCAATAATCGGACTGGGCAGGAGGCGCCTCGCCCGGCGTCTGCTGCACGTAATGCTCCGGGTCGGTGGCGATGTACGGGAATGTCGCGTAGGGGTAATAGGCCGGATAGGGAGCAAAGTACGGATAGGGCCAAGCGCCCCAATACGCAGGGCCGCCCACGACGATCCCGAAGCTGGGTCCGTACCAGCGGCCGCGCCAACCGCCACCGTGCCAGCCGCCGGCGTGCCCGCCGTGCCATCCACTGGCGTATGCGACGTCGTGGAAACCGCCCCTCCCACCGCCGTTTCCACCCTGGCTGCCACCCCGGCCCTGGGCGAACGCGGTGCCTGTCGCGAATGCTAAAACCATCGCCATGACCAAAAACGCGAGCTTCTTCATGGGAATGCCCTCCAGTCCCCGAATCCGGTTGGACGCGTCGACGCGCTCATAGTTCAGGTCTCTCGTCGCGCCGTTGGCGTGCTGCGCCCGGTCTTGTTCCTTGCCGCGGCTTCGCCATTTTAAACGCCGATGCCCGGCGTGCGGTTGACCGGCGAGGCCGCACTTTCCGGTTGCAATGCAGCACGTGTTTGCGAGCGGGCTGCGGCGCCCGCGCACCGGCATCGGCACCGGCACCGGCATCGGCACCGGCATCGGCACCGGCATCGGCAAAGGAACGGTTTCCGGATTGCCGCATAATCGCGCTTCCTCGCCGGAGGTCCGGTCCGATTCGCCGGAGCGCGAAATGGAACCCTCGCCGTGACAACTCCAATCCTCGGCACGCCGCTTTCGCAAGAGGAGCTCGACCGGCTCGAGACGCTCCTGGGCTCCGGCCTGTTTCGCGGCGAGGCGATGCCGCTCGATGCATTGCAGGGTCTCTTTTTCGCGATCGCGTGCGCACGGGATCTCGTCGTGCCGTCGCGGTGGATGCCGGTCGCGTTGGGCGAAAATCCCGAGTACGAAAACCGTGAACAGGCGGCGGAGGTGCTCGACCTCGTCATGCGCTTCTACAACCAATGCCTGCGCGCCGTTGCGGCGGAGAACTTCACGCTTCTCGTGTACGAGCACGAAGGCGGCAGCGAGGATCTTGAAACGTGGTGCGCGGGATACCTGGAAGGCGTCGACCTCTCGGTACCCAGCTGGTACGAGGCGGGCGATCCCGACGAAGTGGACGAGCTTCTCTTTCCCTTCGTCGTGCTGGCGGGCGAGTTGCCGGAAAGGGAACGGCGCCAGTACAAGGCCGCCGATTGGAAAAAGCTCGTCAAGTCGTGCGAAGACGCGATAGGCGACGCGATCGTCGAGGTCCGCGAGTACTGGAAAGTGTTGCGCACCCCGCCGAAGGCGGTGCGGCGCGCGTCCCCCAAGACCGGTCGCAACGATCCGTGTCCGTGCGGAAGCGGAAAGAAATTCAAGCAGTGTTGCGGCGCACCCGGGCGGCTGCACTGACCCGTGGCACGCTTCGCCTCGCTTTGTTGCATGCTGGCGCTCGCATGGGCGCCGGCGTCGAACGCCGCGACCGACCTGCTCGGCACCGTCGCCGAGCGCTCCGGCTTTGCGCAGACCGGCCGCTATGCCGAAGTCGTCCGCCTGTGCGCCGCGTTCCAGAAGTCCTATCCGAAAGCCGTTCGCTGCGTGGAGTTCGGCCGCACGCCGGAAGGAAGGCCGATGCTCGCGCTGATCGCCTCGCGCGCCGGCGCATTGACCGCCAAGGAAGCCCGCCGCCGCGGCCTGCCCGTGCTGCTGGTGCAGGGTGGCATTCACGCCGGCGAGATCGACGGCAAGGATGCCGGCTTTCTTGCCCTGCGCGACGTGCTGGCGAACCGGGCCGCCGCCGGTGCGCTCGACAGACAGGTCCTCGTCTTCGTCCCCGTCTTCAATATCGATGGCCACGAGCGCTTCGGGCGCTGGAATCGGCCCAATCAGCGGGGCCCCGAGGCGATGGGGTGGCGCACCACGGCGCAGAATTTCAACCTGAACCGCGACTACGCGAAAGCGGACACGGCGGAGATGCAGGCGATGCTGCGCCTGGTCAATGCCTGGGACCCGATCGCCTGCATCGATCTTCACGTCACCGACGGCGCAAAGTTCGAACACGACATTTCCATCCAGGTCGAGCCGCTGCACGCCGGCGACGCGGCGTTGCGCGACGCCGGCCTTGCGCTGCGCGACGCCGTCATCGCGGACCTGGCGCGCGAGGGCTCGCTTCCGCAGCCGTTCTACCTTTCTTTCGAGGTCGACGACGACCCGGAGCCTCGAGCGCCCGACTCGATGGTCGCGTGGGGGGCGTTCAACAACGCGTACGAGCGGAAGGAGTACATGGAAAGCTACGTTGCGGAAGAGGTTGCCCGCGAGCAGCTCGCAGCGGATCCCGCGCTGGCGGCCGAATTCCACCGCAGGGTCGCCGCCGACGCGGAATTCGCGAAGAGTCCGGCCG
>JANMBN010000227.1:0-3938 GCA_031360485.1 Betaproteobacteria bacterium
GTAGAGCGCACGGAGGCCGCGTGTGAGCGAGGTGGGCGAGCGTCGGCGAGCCAAGGACGCCTGCGCGCGCATGGCGAAGCCAAGGCTCGTAGAGCGCGTCTGCAAGCGCGGGCGGCGGCCGACGCGCTGCGGTTACCCATGGAAACTTGGTACAAGGAGGCCGCTCCGAAGGGCGCGTCGGCGAGCCGAGGCCCGAAGGGCGCGTCACCGAGCCAATGCACCCGAGGCCGCGGAGTGAACGAGGTGGGCGAGCGTCAGCGAGCCAAGGCACTCGAGGCCGCGGAGTGACGCGCCGACCGTTTCCGATGCGCGGCGCGGTCGCGGTGCTGTCGATCGCGTGGCTCCTCGCGCTGCCCGCGCGTGCCGCGCTGTTCGATGACGAAGAGGCGCGCAAGCGCATCGACGCCACGAACCAGCGGCTTGCGCAGGTTCAGCGGCAGCTGGAAGACCGGATCGCCGCGCTCGAATCGCAGCTGAAAAACCAGGGGCTCGTCGAGCTCTTCGGCCAGGTCGAGCAGATCAAGTCCGACGTGGCGCGTTTGCGCGGCCAGATCGAGGTGCTGACCTACGAGCAGGAGCAGGCGCAAAAGCGGCAGCGCGATCTCTACATCGATCTCGACTCGCGGTTGCGCAAGCTCGAAAGCGGTTCCGCGGCCTCTGCACCCGGCGCCGCGACCGGCCCCAGCCCCTCCGCATCGCTGGGTCTGCCGCCGACCCCCGCGCCCCCCGCAAGTCCGGTGTCCGCGCCCGCTCCGAGCGCGGCGACGCCGGCCGGCCCTGTCGCGGCCCCCGGCCGGCCGGGTCCCGTGGCGCCCGACATTGCCGGCGAACAGCGCGCCTACGATGCCGCGCTCGACCAGTTCAAGGCTGGCAGCTTTGGCGCGGCCATCGCGAGTTTCGCGTCGTTCGTGAAATCGTACCCGAAGAGCCCGCTCGCGCCGTCCGCGCAATACTGGATCGGCAATGCGCAGTTTGCGCAGAAGGATTACCGCGCGGCCATCGTTGCGCAGCGGCAGTTGATCGCCGCGTATCCCGAAAGCCAGAAGGTGCCCGATGCGCTGCTCAACATCGCGACGAGCCAGTTCGAAATGGGCGATGGCGCGGCGTCGCGGCGCACGCTCGAGGGACTGATCGCCAAGTATCCGCAGTCCGACGCGGCCACCAAGGCGCGCCAGCGGCTCGCGATCCGCTGAGCGGATTTCGTCGCGGGCGTCGCTGACATCGGTGCCCGCGCCGCGCGCAGTCGAGATTCGCCGGCGGCCGCCGCGTTCCGCGCCGCCGCTGCGCCCGTTCGCGACGCGCCTCGTCGCATGGCAGCGAACGCACGGCCGCCACGACCTGCCGTGGCAGCGCACGCGCGATGCCTACCGCATATGGCTCGCGGAAGTCATGCTGCAGCAGACGCAGGTGGCGACCGTCGTGCCGTATTACCTGCGCTTTCTCGCCGCATTTCCGCACGTCCGCGCGCTCGCCGCCGCGCCTCTCGATCGCGTGCTCGAGCACTGGAGCGGTCTTGGCTACTACCGGCGCGCGCACCATCTCTACGCGTCGGCGCGCGCGCTCGTCGATCGGCATGGGGGCGACTTTCCGCGCGACCCGGCTTCGATCGCGACGCTTCCCGGCATCGGCCGCTCGACCGCGGCCGCGATCGCGGCGTTCGCGTTCGGCGCGCGGACGGCGATCCTCGACGGCAACGTCAAGCGCGTGCTCGCGCGGCATCGCGGCATCGAGGGCTTTCCCGGCACGGCGAAGGTGGCCGCAACGATGTGGGCGGTCGCGGAATCGCTGCTTCCGAAGCGCGGCATCGAGGCGTATACGCAGGCGCTGATGGATCTGGGTGCGACCGTCTGCACGCGCGCGGCGCCGCGCTGCGGCGAGTGCCCCGTCGCCCGCGACTGCGTCGCGTTGCGCGACGGCCGCGTCGCGGAGCTGCCGTCGCCGCGGCCGAAGAGGGCGTTGCCGCAGCGTGCGGTGCGTGTGCTCCTGGTCGAGCGCGCGGGCGCGATCCTGCTCGAGAAGCGGCCCGCTGCCGGCATCTGGGGCGGCCTCTGGAGCCTTCCGGAGATCGAGCCTGACGCCGACGTCGCGCGGCACTGCAAGGCGCGCTATGCGGCCAACGTGACGGCCGGCGAGAACCTTCGCCCGATCGAGCACAGCTTCACGCATTATCGGCTGACGATCCTTCCGCAGCGCGTCACGGTGCGCGCGTGGCCATCGCGCGCGGAGTCGCCGGGTCTCGTCTGGCTCACGCGCGACGACGCCCTGGCGGCCGCGCTGCCGGCGCCGATCAGGACGCTGCTCAAAGGACTCTGACGCTATTTTTCGGGCGGTCGCCAGTCGCGCAGATCGGGCGGCAGCAGCCGTTCGTGATCGACGTGCGCAGCGCGAAACGCGGCAAGTTCCCTGGCGGCGTCCACGGTGTTCCCTTCCGCGCGCAACCGGCGGATCAGGGCGATCCACTCCGCGACCGGCAATGGCGCGCGAACCTTGCCGCTCGCCTCTCCGGGGCTGCGCTCGGCGGCGCTTCCCGCAGCCAGCTTCGCGACGGGTGAGGGCCGCACGGCCGCGTTCTCCCGCAGGTCCTGTCCGGCCGCCATCGCCGGCGGCGGCGGCGCACGAACCGGCGGGGCGGCGGATTGCGGTGAGGTGACCGCATCGCGTGCGGCGGGAAAGGGCTCGGGCAGTGCGTCACTATCGCGGGGAGTGCTTTCCCGCTTCGTTTCCGCGGGTGCGGCCGCGGCCGGTGCCGCGCTCGGCGGCGCATTGCTGCGCGGGAGTGCGCGTTCCGCGGTCGCCTTTCTGCGTGGCTCTTCTTCGCGCGGGGGCCCGCGTCCTTGATCCGCCTCTTTACGCCCACCCGGCGTGGACGCCTCCTGCCGCGGCGCCGGCTTCGCGATTTCCGTCGCGGGTTGCGCGACCTGCGCCGGCATGTCGGTCACGACGGCGCTGTCGGAGGCGGGCGCACCGAGCCGGTCGGGCGTCACGGTTTGCAACAGGCCGACACTGATCGCGCCGAGCGTTGCCGCCACGGCGAGCGGCCACCACCACCGGCGGGCACGCATCGCTTGCGGCTCGCGCGTGCTGCGCGGGCCCGCGCCGGCTTCGCGCCGCGCGGCGGCGAGGATCGCGGCGTCGAGCGCCGGCGGCGGTTCGTCGCGCGATGCCGCGCGCCACGCCGCGTCGACGCGCGGATCGCGGAGCGCGTCTCGGTCGTCGCTCGTCGGCATCGTCACTGCAGGTCTCCGAGCTCGGCGCGCAGCTTCGCGAGCGCGTAGCGCAAGCGGCTCTTCACCGTCTCGACGCCGGCGCCCGTTATGGCGGCGATTTCCGTAAGCTCGAGACCGCCCTCCTGGTGCAGAAGGAACGTCTCGCGTTGAGCCGGCGGCAGCGCCGACAGCGCCGCATGGAGCCGCGCCGATATTTCGCGTGCGCCCGCGCGGACCTCGGGCTCGTCGTTCCGCGCGCCGGCGATCGCATCCAGCGGGTCGTCGCCGGCGTCGTCGGGGCCCGCCGTGACGAGCTCGACGTGACCCGTTGCGCGCCAATGGTCGATCAACCGGTTGTGCGCAATCCGGTAGAGCCACGTAGTGAACTTGGCGCTGGGTGCGTACGAGATTCGCGCGCGGACCACGTTCATCCAGACGTCCTGGAAAAGTTCGTCGGCGACACCCGCATGGCCGCAATGCCGCAGGATGTAGCGGTAGACGCCGCCCCGGTGGCGGGCGTAGAGCGCGTCGAACGCCGCCGCGTCGCCGGCGGCTTTGGCGAGCATCAGGTCCTCGTCGCGCGCGTCGGGTACGAAACCGGGCATCGCCCGCAAGTATGCGAGCGGCCCGCGCCCGGCGCAAACCACGGAGGGATTGGCCCTCCTGCGCGAGGGCGGCCCTCCCTTCCTGTCCGGAAGGCTCGCCCGATACGCGCATCCGCGAAATGTCGAG
>JANMBN010000522.1:0-8769 GCA_031360485.1 Betaproteobacteria bacterium
CGCGCCAGGACCCCCAACGTGTGACATTCAAGCTACTGGAATTATGTGATAATTGCAAGCTCGATTCTCTCATTTGCCGCGCCGATTTTCCCTTCGCCATGAACGCACAAACCGATGTCGAACGCGCCCGCTTCAACATGGTCGAACAGCAGATCCGCACGTGGGACGTGCTGGACCAGGATGTTCTCGACCTGCTCTTCACCGTCCCGCGGGAGGACTTTGTCCCGGCTGCCTACCGGTTGCTGGCTTTCGCGGATCTCGAGATTCCGCTGGGCGACGGCGAGAGGATGTGGGCTCCGAAGATGGAGGCCCGCGTCGTTCAGGAGTTGAAGCTGGCGCAGGGAGAGAGCGTTCTGGAGATCGGGACGGGCAGCGGGTATCTCGCCGCGCTCCTGGCGCGCCGGGGCGCGCAGGTCACGAGCGTCGAGATCAATCCGAGGCTTGCGAAGGAAGCCGCGGCGAAGCTCGCTCGCACCGGTTTCGGATCCGTCGAACTCGCGCTCGGCGACGGTGCCCGCGGCTGGGGACGCACGACATACGACGCGATCGTTCTGACCGGATCCACGCCGGTTCTGCCCGACGCGTTCGCCCAGCAGCTGAATCCGGGGGGGCGCGTGTTCGCCGTCGTCGGCGAACCGCCGGTGATGTCGGCGCTGCTCGTGCGCTGGGTCGCGCCAGGCGCCCTCGTGAAGCGCACCGTGTTCGAGACCGTGATCGACCCGCTGAAGAACGCCGCAACGCCGGCGCGTTTCGAGTTTTGATCCCGCAGCTTACCGCGCCCGATCTTGCCCGCTGGCGCGGGGACGCGTCGCGCGTCGCCCCGGTGCTGATCGACGTTCGCGAGCCGCAGGAATTCGCCTACTGCCGGATCGACGGCTCGCTCCTCATTCCGCTGGGCGAGATCGCGCGTCGCCTGGCCGAGCTGCCCCGCGACCGCCCGCTGGTGATGGTCTGCCATACGGGCCGGCGCAGCCAGCACGCGGCGATGTTCCTCGCGGAGGCCGGGTTTGCGGATGTGCAGAATCTGCAGGGTGGCGTGGAAGCGTGGGCGCTCGAAGTCGATCCGACGGTGAAACGGTATTGAGAAGGGGAACGCCGACAATGAAGCGACGCCTGCTAGTTTTCACCATCCCGGTGGCGATCCATCTTGCCGTTCTGGCCGGACCCGCCGCGGGCGAGGACCTGGTGCAGATCTACCGCGAGGCGCAGAAGAGCGACCCCGCGATCGCGGCCGCGAAAGCCAACTGGGAAGCGACGCAGGAAAAGCTGCCGCAGGCGCTGGCCGGGTTGCTGCCGAGCGCGTCGCTTTCCGGCAGCGCGAACCTCAACAACTACGACCAGACGATCAAGGGCGACGCGCCGCTCGACACCAATCGGAACTTCGGGGTCCTGAGCGCGACGGTGTCGGCATCGCAGCCGCTCTATCGCAGGCAAAACGTCGTCGCGGTCGACCAGGCGAGGCAAACCGTCACGCAGGCGGACTACACGCTCGCCGCGGCGCAGCAGGACCTCATCATCCGCGTCGCGGTCGCGTACTTCGACGTGCTGCTCGCGCAATACAACATCGAGCTGAACGAGAGCCAGAAGGCCGCCGTATCGGAACAGCTCGCGCAGGCGAAACGCAATTTCGAAGTGGGTGTCGCGACGATCACCGACACCAACGAAGCGCAGGCCAAGTACGACTCCATCGTCGCGCAGGAGATCACGACGCGCAACGAGTACGACAACCGGGTCACCGCGCTCCGCGCGATCATAGGCCGCTTTCCGAAGGATCTGAAGAAGGTCGGCGCCGGCATCCAGCCGACGCTACCCGAGCCGAATGTGCTCGATTTCTGGGTCGACAAGGCGATAAAGGACAACTTCAGCGTCCGCATTGCGCAGTCTAGCTTCGACATCGCCGCGCTCGAGGTCGACCGGGCGAAGGCCGCCAACTATCCGACGCTGGATCTCGTCGGCAGCTTCAACGGCCAGGGCTCGAATGGCACGTCGTCGTCGGGCGCCTCCAGCAATTCGCGCCTCGGCCAGATCGGCCTCCAGCTGGCACTGCCGCTCTATACCGGCGGACTCAACAGCTCGAAGATCCGCGAAGCCATTGCGTTGCAGGAGCGCTCGCGGCAGGACCTCGAGGGGGCGCGCCGCAGCGCGCTATTCCTGGCGCAGACCGGATTCGCGGGTGTCAACAGCGCGGCGGCCTCGGTAAAGGCGTTCGAGCAGGCGGTGGTGTCGGCCGACGTCGCGCTGCAATCGAACAAGCTCGGGCAGGAAGTCGGCGTGCGGACGAATCTCGACGTCCTCAACGTCCAGCAGAACGTGTTTTCGACGCGCCGCGATCTCGCGGACGCGTACTTCAAATACCTGATCGGCGTGCTGCGCCTCAAGGCGGCGGTCGGCACGCTCTCCGAGCAGGACGTCGAGGACGTCAACCGGCAGCTCAAGGGCTGACGCCCGCGGACGCCTCGGCGGCGGGCGCGGTGCGCGCAAGCGCCATGTCGAGCTGCGGCGCCAGCCACGCCCAGAGCCGGTCCGCGGCGCCGCGGTGCGCCACATGGAAGCGGACCGCGGCCTCGCGCATCGCATTGCGCCGCGCCGGGTCGCCGAGCAGCGCCGCGACTTCCGCGATCAGCGCTCCTGCATCCGCGATCTCGAGCGCCGCGCCGGCGGCCAGCGCTTTCTCCGTCGCTTCGGCGAAATTGAACATGTGCGGCCCGACCAGCGTCGGCCGGCCCGCGGCGATCGGCTCGATCAGGTTCTGGCCGCCCAGCGGGAGCAGGCTGCCGCCGACGAACACGATGTCGGCTGCGGCGCAGTAGCCGGCCATCTCGCCCATCGAGTCCCCGAGCACGACCGAGGTGTCCTCCGGAACGGGCGCGTTGTCGCTGCGGCGGACGAAAGGGATGCCGCGCTGGAGCAGGAGCGCCGCGACTTCGTCGAATCGCTGCGGGTGGCGCGGGACGATGACGGTCAGCGTGGCCCGCGGCAGCGCGCGCGCGGCGATCGCTTCGAGAATCAGCGCTTCCTCGCCGTCGCGGGTCGAGCCCGCAAGCCAGACCGGGCGCACCTCGCCGAAACGCATCCTCAGTTCGCGCCCCAGCGCGAGCGCATCCTCGTCGATGTCGGCATCGAATTTGAGGTTGCCGGTGACAACCGGCATCGGCGAACCGAGCGCCGCGAGGCGCGCGGCGTCGGCCTCCGACTGCGCGGCGACGCCGGCGAGCGACGCCAACATCGGGCGCGCAAGCGACGGCACGCGCGCGTAACCGGCCGCAGATTTCTCCGACATGCGCGCGTTGACGAGAAAGACCGGCACGCCGGCGTCGTGCGCGAGCGCGACGAGGTTCGGCCAAAGCTCGGTCTCGACGATCAATGCCGCACGAGGCCTGTAACGCGCGAGGAACGCGCGTACCGCGAACGGCACGTCGTATGGCAGCCAGGCCTGCACGACGCCGTCGCCGAACAGCAGGCGCCCGGCCGCGCGCCCGGTGGCCGTCATGTGCGTCAGGAGCACCGTCGCATCCGGGTACGCGCGCTTCATCCGGCCGATGAGCGGCGCCGCGGCCCGCGTCTCGCCGAGCGACACGGCGTGCACCCAGAGCACCGGATCGCGGGGGGCGCCGCCGCCGCTCCCGTACCTGCCGTAGCGCTCGCCGATGCGTTCGCGATAGCCGGGCTCCCTGCGCGCGCGCCACCACAGCCGAAGCGGCAGGAACGGCAGCGCGAGATGCCAGCAGAGGTTGTAGAGCGTGCGCATCGGCGGCGGCGCTAGCAACGCGGCGCGCGGCGCAGCAGCGCGCCCGCCGCTTCGATGACCGCGTCGGGCGCGGGAACGCGCCCCACGCCGCCCAGGTCGCGCGCGAACGCGCTGGCGCGCTCGACGCCGGCCAGCTTCGCATCGGTGGCGACGAACAGCGACACCGTCGGCGTGCCGAGCGCGGCGGCGAGGTGCACCAGCCCGGTATCGACGCCGACGACGAGCGCAGCGCGGGCGATGAGCGCGGCGAGTGCCGGGAGCAGATGCCGCGGCGGCACGCCCGCCGCCGGTTCGCCGGCGGCAAGCCGCTCGCTGCGCTCGCGCTCGTCCTCGCTGCCCCAGGGCAGCAGGATTGCGAAGCCGGCCTTCGCGAATGCAGCGATCAGCGCGCGCCAGTTCGCTTCGGGCCACAGCTTGTCGGCGCGGCTCGTCGCATGCAGGAAGACCAGGTAGGGGCGATCCGGCACGGCGCTCGCGCGAGCCGGCGCCGGCGCGACCAGGCCGAAGCGCGGCGGTCCCTCTGCACGGTATCCCAGCGCGGCGGCGGCGAGCTGCCGGCAGCGGTCGATCAGGTGCTGGTCCGGGTCGATCGCGTGGTGCACGTCGTGCGCCAGCGTTGCGATCGGCTCGCGGATGCTCGCGCGATCGGGCCCGTGCCGAGGCCCCCGCGCGATACGGGCGACGACCGCGCCCTTGATCTGCTCCTGCAGGTCGAGCACCGCGGCGTAGCGATCCCGGCGAATGTCGCGCCCGAACGCCGCCATCTCGTGCCACGTCGCGGCGGCGAGCAGTTGCCCGCGCCAGCGTCTGAGAGCGATCGGAATCACCCGGCGCACTCCGGGATCGAGCGCCACGAGCGGCGCGAAACTCTCCTCGGCAACCCAATCGATGGCGAGCCCCGGCCGTTGCGCGCGCACATCGGCGACGAGCGCGAGCGCGTGGACGATGTCGCCCAGCGACGAGGGCCGCACCACGAGGATCGCGTTCACGACGCCGGCTCCCGCCCCGGAGACTGCCGGGCCTGCCTCCGCCGCAGGCGCGAAGGGAGGTCCGACAGGCTCCGGGCCCGCGAAACCCCGTAGAATGCGGGCATTGTCATCCTGCGCCGCGCCGACGGCCCCGCGATCGTCACGCGCATGTCCGGTCAGCTTCCCCTGAGTCTTTGTGTGATCACGCGCGATGCAGCCGGACAGCTTGCAGAATGCCTTGCGTCGGCATCGTTCGCCGGTGAAATCGTCGTCGTCGATTCCGGCAGCCGCGATGATACCGTGGAAATCGCCCGTCGCTGCGGCGCGCGGGTCATCGTGCAACCGTGGCTCGGTTTCGGTCCGCAGAAGGGTTTCGCGGTGGCGCAGGCCGCGCACGACTGGGTGCTCTGCCTCGATGCCGACGAACGCGTCACTCCCGAGCTCGAAGCTGCGATTCGCGCGGCGCTCGCCGCGGCGCCGTCCGCGGGCGCCTTCGCCGTGGCGCGCCGCAACCGTTTCCTCGGCCGCTGGCTCCGGCACGGCGAAGGCTATCCGGACTGGATCGTCCGTTTGTTCGACCGTCGCCGCGCGCGCTGGACGGACGACCCGGTGCACGAGAACGTCGTCACGGACGGCGCCGTCGCGCGCCTGCGCGGCGACCTGCTGCACGCGTCGGCCGAGTCGCTCGACGCGTATCTCGCCAAGCAGAACCATTACACGACGCTCCAGGCCCGCGCGATGCATATGCGCGGTGAACGCGCGGGTATCCTTCCGCTCGTCCTCTCGCCGGTCACGCGGTTCCTTCGCTACTACGTCGTCAGGCTGGGGTTCCTCGACGGCGTCGCGGGATTCGTTCACATCGCGATCGGCAGCTTCGCGAGCTTCATGAAGTACGCGAAGCTGCGCGCGCTGTCGGTGACGGAGCACACGTCGTGAGCGGACCGACCGGCCAACGCGTTCTGGTGACGGGTTGCGCCGGCTTTATCGGCATGCACACGGCCGCGCGGCTGCTCGACGACGGCGCTCTCGTCACGGGAGTCGACAATCTCGACCCGTACTACGACGTCGCGCTCAAGGACGCCCGGCTCGCACGGCTGGCGTCGCGCCCCGGGTTTCGGTTCGAGCGTGCCGACCTCGCCGACGCCGAGTCGACGGCGCGGCTCTTCCGCGACGGTGCGTTCACGCAGGTCGTGCATCTCGCCGCGCAGCCGGGCGTCCGCTATTCGCTCGTCAATCCCGGTGCTTACTTCGCCAACAACCTGACGGCGTTCGGCCACGTCATCGAGGGCTGCCGGCAGCAGCGAATCGCGCACTTCGTCTACGCGTCGAGTTCCAGCGTGTACGGCGCGAACCACGTGCTGCCTTTCTCCGAGGACCAGAATGTGGACCATCCGGTGAGCCTGTACGCGGCGACCAAGAAGGCGAACGAGCTCATCGCGCACAGCTACAGTCACCTTTTCCGGCTGCCGGCGACGGGACTGCGGTTCTTCACCGTCTACGGGCCGTGGGGCCGCCCCGACATGGCGCCGATGCTGTTCGCGAAGGCGATCCTCGCCGGCGAGCCGATCCGCGTGTTCAACGACGGGAAGATGCGCCGCGATTTCACCTATGTGGACGATATCGTCGAGGGGATCGCGCGCGTGATTGCGAAGCCGCCGGCCGGTTCGGTCGATGCGGCGCCGCATGCGGTCTACAACATCGGCAACCACGAGGCGGTCGAGCTCGAAACGTTCATCGCCACGCTCGAACGGCTGCTCGGCCGGCCCGCGATCAAGGTGTATGCGCCGATGCAGCCCGGCGACGTGCCGGCGACCTACGCTGCGACGGACCGTCTCGCTGCCGCCACCGGATTCGCGCCGCGCACCTCGCTCGCGGACGGGCTCGCCCGGTTTGTCGCGTGGTACCGCGAGTACTACGGAGTCGGTGCGACGTGATCGCTTCGCGATGATAGAATTCGGCTATTTCCGCGCCGCGGCCGACGCCGCGCCGCGCCGCCGCTCCGCCTCCAGGATCCCATGATTCTCGTCACCGGCGGCGCCGGATTCATCGGCGCCAACTTCGTGCTGGACTGGTTCGGGCGCTCGGCCGAGCCGGTCGTCAATCTCGACAATCTGACCTACGCCGGCAATCTCGGCAGCCTCGCAGCGCTTCGCGGCGACGAGCGCCACATCTTCGTGCGCGGGGACATCGGCGACCGCGCGCGGGTCGATGCGCTGCTGGCGGAACATCGCCCGCGCGCCATCGTCAATTTCGCGGCGGAAAGCCACGTCGACCGGTCGATTCACGGACCCGCGGCGTTCGTCGAGACCAACGTCGTCGGCACGTTCACGCTGCTCGAGTCGACGCGCGCCTTCTGGTCGGCGCTGCCGGCCGGCGAGCGTGCCGCGTTTCGCTTTCTCCACGTTTCCACCGACGAGGTCTACGGCTCGCTGGGCCCCGGGGATCCCCGTTTCGCCGAGACCACGCGCTATGCGCCGAACAGCCCCTACTCGGCGTCGAAGGCCGCCGCCGATCACCTGGTGCGCGCGTATCACCATACGTACGGGCTGCCGACCTTGACGACCAACTGCTCGAACAACTACGGCCCCCGGCAGTTCCCGGAGAAGCTCATTCCGCTGATGATCGTCAACGCGCTCGCCGGCAGGGCGCTGCCGGTCTACGGCGACGGACGGAATGTCCGCGACTGGCTCTACGTCGGCGACCACTGCGCGGCGATTCGCGCGGTTCTCGCGGGCGGGCGTCCGGGCGAAACCTACGCCATCGGCGGCGATGCGGAAATGGGCAACCTCGACGTCGTGCACGCGATCTGCCGGATCCTCGGCGAACTCGTGCCCGGCCGCGACTATGCCAGCCAGATCGCATTCGTGCAGGACCGCGCGGGACACGACCGCCGCTACGCGATCGACGCGGCCAAGATCCGCCGCGAACTCGGCTGGTCCCCCGTGGAGTCCTTCGCCACGGGAATTCGCCGTACCGTGCAGTGGTACCTCGACAACGGCGCGTGGCTCGCCGCGGTGACGAGCGGCGAGTACCAGAAATGGATCTCGCTCAACTACGCCGCGGCGCCGGCGTGAACGGCGGAAACGCGCGATGACACGCAAGGGCATCGTCCTCGCCGGCGGCTCCGGCACGCGGCTCTACCCGGTGACGCAGGTCGTCTCGAAGCAGCTCCTGCCGGTGTACGACAAGCCGATGATCTACTATCCGCTGTCGACGCTGATGCTCGCCGGAATCCGCGACATCCTGCTGATCTCGACACCCGAGGATACGCCGCGGTTCGCTCAGCTTCTGGGCGACGGGGCAAAGTGGGGACTCAATCTTTCCTACGCGGTACAGCCGGCGCCGGAGGGGCTCGCACAGGCGTTCGTCATCGGCCGCGATTTCGTCGGCCGGGGTCCCTCGGCGCTCGTGCTGGGCGACAACATATTCTATGGGCACGACCTTTCCCCCCAGCTCGTGCGGGCCAGCGCGCGCACCGAAGGGGCGACGGTGTTCGCGTATCCGGTGGCCGATCCCGAGCGCTACGGCGTGGCCGAATTCGACGCGTCGGGCCGCGTGGTGAGCCTCGAGGAGAAACCGAAGCGGCCTAAGTCGCGCTACGCCGTCACGGGCCTCTATTTCTACGATGAGCGGGTCGTCGACATTGCGGCGGACCTCAAGCCCTCCGCGCGCGGCGAGCTCGAGATCACCGACGTCAATCGCGCCTACCTTGCTCGGGGCGCGCTCGCCTGCGAGGTGATGGGTCGCGGCATGGCGTGGCTCGACACCGGCACGCACGAATCGCTGCTCGATGCGTCGCAGTACATCGCCACCATCGAGCGCCGGCAGGGGCTCAAGATCGCCTGCCCCGAGGAGATCGCGTTCCGGTTGGGGTATATCGGTCCCGAGGACGTCGAGCGGCTCGGCCAGGCGATGGCGAAGAACGGGTACGGGCAATACCTGCTCGCGCTGCTGCGTGAGCCCGACATCCGATGAAATTCACGCCGACGGCAATCCCCGAGGTCAAGCTCATCCTGCCGCGCGTATTCGACGACGATCGCGGGTTTTTCATGG
>JANMBN010000530.1:0-4191 GCA_031360485.1 Betaproteobacteria bacterium
AACCTCGCCCAGCGCGTGCTGCGCGACATCGCGACCGAGGAGACGACCCGCGTCGTGGTGGACTCGCGCGAGACCTACGCGAAGATGCAGGAGTTCGCGCGCGAGTACACGCCCGCGCTCATCGACCGCATCGCGCACCACGCCGGCGAACGGCCGCTGTTCGATCTCAACAGCGTCGAGGACGAGATCGAAAAGGCGCTCGCTCGGCGCGTGAACCTCAAGTCGGGCGGCTACCTCATCGTCGATCAGACGGAGGCGATGACGACGATCGACGTCAACACCGGCGGCTTCGTCGGCGGCCGGAGCTTCGACGACACGATCTTCAAGACGAACCTCGAGGCGGCGCAGGTCATCGCACGCCAGCTGCGACTGCGCAACCTCGGCGGAATCATCATCATCGACTTCATCGACATGGAGAACGCCGATCACCGCGCCGCGGTGCTCGCCGAGCTCAACAGGGCGCTGGACCGCGACCGGACCCGGCTGACGGTCAACGGCTTCTCCCAGCTGGGCCTGGTCGAGATGACGCGCAAGCGCACGCGCGAGTCGCTCGCGCACATCCTTTGCGAGAACTGTCCGACGTGCCAGGGACGCGGCCAGCTCAAGACCGCACAAACGATCTGCTACGAGATCCTGCGCGAGGCGAAGCAGTTCAACGCCCGCGAATTCCGGATTCTCGCCGCGCAGCCGGTGATCGACCTTTTCCTCGACGAGGAATCGCAGTCGCTGGCGTAACTCGGCGATTTCATCGCCAAGCCGATCTCGCTTCAGGTCGAATCGATCTACACGCAGGAGCAGTACGACATCGTCCTGATCTGACGGAATTCATCGACACGGCTTTCGCCGGCAAGCCCCACGGCCGCCCGGCACCGGCCCCACCAGGTATCGGCAGATGCTCGGCAAACTCTGGTCACGCGCCAAGGCCCTCTTCGCGCGCCTCTTTCGGCGGGCGCCGCCGGAGCCGGGTCGCTTCGAGTCCGATACGGGAACCGCGCTTCGCGGGCTGCTTGCGTCGTCGCCGTGGATCCTGCCGCGGCGCGAATATCTCGTCTACATCCCGCGCGGCCACGAACGCTGGCGCCGCGTGCCGCTCCTGGTGCTGATCCACGGCTGCCGGCAGACGGCGGAAGAGATCGCCGCCGCGACGCGCATTTCCGACCTCGCCGACGATCTCGGCTGCCTCGTGCTTCTGCCGCGGCAGAACCGGCGCGCCAACGCATGGGGCTGCTGGAACTGGTTCGACAAGGCGACGGCCCACGGCTGGGGCGAGACCGCGATCGTCGCCGCGCAGATCCGCGCGGTGCGCCGGAAGTACCGGATCCACGGCAAACGCGTGTTCGTCGCCGGGATGTCGTCCGGCGGCGCGCTCGCGTCGGTGCTCGGCGTCCGCAAGCCGGAGCTCGTCGCCGGCGTCTTCGTGCACTCGGGGATCGCGTGCGGTGCGGCGTCGTCGGTTGTGGCCGCTTTCCGCGTGCTGAAGCAGGGCGCCGACACGGCCTTCAAGGAAATCGCGCGCGATGTGCGGGCGCAAGTGAAGCCGCATGCGCTGCCAGTGCCGCTCGTCGCGGTCCAGGGCGGCAGCGACGACGTCGTCGCGCCGGTCAACGGCGTGCAGCTCGTCCGGCAGTACCTCGCGCTCAACGGCCATCCCGCGGCGGACACCGGAGCCGACGACGAGCTTCCGCCGCCGGACCGCACCGAAGCGGCAACCACGCCCGATGCCCGCGTCGTGACGACGAGCGAATGGCACGTCGCCGGCCGCCTCGTCGCACAGCACGTCCTGGTGGACAAGCTCGGCCACGCGTGGAGCGGCGGCGACGATAAATTTCCGTACAACGATTCGCATGCGCCGGACGCGACCGCGCTGCTCGGTGCGTTCGTTCGCCATGCGGTGCAGTAACATCGGGCCAGGCGGCATTCGCCGCCGAGAGCCTTGACCGGGTCAACAGCGAGAGCGAGCATGACGACGACGGGCATCAACCATTTCACGATCCTCACCGACGACGTACCGCGCACGGTGCGGTTCTACGGGGAACTTCTGGGGCTCGCCGATGGCCCGCGGCCTCCGCTCGGCTTTCCCGGCGCGTGGCTCTACGCGGGGAGCCAGCCGGTGCTGCACGTCGTCGGCGGGCGAACGCGCGACGAACTCAAAGCCGGCGTCATCGACCACATGGCGTTTTCGGCGACGGGCCTCCCCGCGGCACTGGCGGCACTCGATGCGCACGGCGTCGAGTACGTTTGCCGGCAACAGAAGGGATCGGGTGTGTGGCAGGTGTTCTTCCACGATCCAAACGGCGCGAAAGTCGAGCTCGATTTCGCGCCGGAGGAATCCGGGCCGCGATGAGAATCGCGGCGATAGCGTGTCGGGGTCCGAGTCGAATTCCGGGCATTCGCCGGTTGGATGCGTCCCGAGCCACCCGCGGAAATCGACTCTGACCCCAATTTCCCTGGCGACGCTCGACCACCTCGTCCTCGCGGCGACGACGCTCGCCGACGGCATCGAGTACATCGCCGAAGTCGCCGGCGTCGCGGCGCAGCCGGGCGGCAAGCACGTCGCGATGGGGACGCACAATGCGCTGGTGCGCCTTGCCGAGCAGGTCTACCTCGAGATCATCGCGATCGATCCGCAGGCAAACAAGCCCGCGCGGCCCCGCTGGTTCGATCTCGACAACATCGCGCTGCAGGCGGAGCTCACCGAGCGCCCGCGGCTCATCCACTGGGTCGCGCGAACGCCGGACATCGAGCGTGCAGTCAACCAGTGCCCGGTCCCGCTCGGCGCCGTGCATCCGATGGCGCGCGGCGACTATCGCTGGCGGATCACGATTCCCGATGACGGCTCGCTTCCGGGCAAGGGGATCGTGCCGACGCTGATTCAGTGGGACGTCCCGCTGCACCCCTCGGCGTCGCTTCCCCGGTCGAACGTCTCGATCGCGGGCCTCGCGGCGGCGCACCCCGATCCCGCCGCGATCCGCGGCGCGCTCACGGCGCTGGGCCTCGACGGAGTGCTGCCGACCACCTACGACCGCGAGCCGCGCTTCGCCGCGATGCTCCGGACCCCGCGCGGAATCGTCACGCTTTGAACGCGCTCGCCGGTGCTCAGCCGAGCGCGCCCCGCGCCGCCACCGGCCACACGCACTCGACGCGCGTGCCGCGCACGCCGACGATCCAGTCGTAGAGATTGACCGTGGGATCGCAGTGGCCGGGAACGAGCCACAGGCGGTCGCCGATGAGCGGGCGCGCGACGTCAGGGGCGACGGCGAGCACGCCGTGCTCGTCCGACGCTTTCACGTACGCCAGTCCCTGCGCCCCGTGGACGAGCGGAGGACCCGAGTCGAACGCGAACGCCTTCAATCCCGCGTCGACGACGGCGCGCTCGCGCGCCGGCGCGCTCATCACCGTCGCGAGCACGAAGAGGCTCTGCTCGAAGTGATGCTGATCCGGCGCCAGCGCATTGCGCTCGTAGTCGGCGTCCATGAAGATGTACGAGCCCGGCTGAATCTCGGTGTAGACGCCGCTGTCCCGCTCGTGCTGCCACGTGCCCGTCCCGGCGCCCGTGATCGTCGGGCAGGCGATCCCGGCCGCTTCGATCATTGCCTTCGTCTCGCCCGCGATTTCCACAGCGCGCGAAATCGCCGCGCGCCGCTCTTCGGGCGCGCGCAGATGTTGCGCGGCGCCTTGATAGGCGTGAATCCCGCGCAACGACAGCCCGGCCGTGCGCGCGATCACCTGCGCGATCGCCACCGCCGGCGCGCCGGGCGGCGTGCCGCAGCGATTCGCGCCGACGTCGATTTCGACCAGCACCTCGATCCGGACGCCGGCGGCCCTTGCCGCCGCGCCGATGTGGCGGACGTTGGCGGCATCGTCCGCAAGCACCGCGACCACGGCGCGATTGGCCATTTGGGCGAGGCGCCCGAGCTTCGCGGAACCGACGATCTCGTTGGTGACCAGCACGTCGCGAATGCCGGCGGCGACGAACGCTTCGGCTTCGCCGACTTTCTGGCAGCAGATGCCGACGGCGCCGCGCGCGATCTGCTCGTGCGCGATGTCCGGGCATTTGTGCGCCTTCGCATGCGGACGCAGCGCGACGCGCGCGCCGTGAACCGCATGCGCCATCAGGTCGAGATTGCGCTCGAAGACGTCGAGGTCGACGACGAGCGCGGGCGTGTCGACGTCTTCGACCGAGTCACCGGG
>JANMBN010000531.1:0-6565 GCA_031360485.1 Betaproteobacteria bacterium
GATGTCGGCATAGTGGGTGCGCGCGGCGAGGCACGCGTCGATCATCGGCTGGCTCGTCGCCGAGAACGGTCCTGCGCAGTGCGCGACGACCGCGACATCGGCCAGCGCTCGCTGCGTCGCCGTCCCGTCGGCGAGGTCGAACGTGCGCGAGGGGAGATCGAGCTCGGCGGCGAGCGCGGCGACCGGCGCCGCGCTCCGGCCCGCGAGGATCGGCGTCTTTCCCTGGCGCTTCGCTTCGCGTGCCACGAGCCGTCCCGTATAGCCGTTCGCGCCGTAGATCATCCAGGCGATTCTGTCGGGCAAGCGGAATCCTTCGCGCGTGGGGATGCTTCGATGTCGTGTCGCATCGATTTTACGCGCGCATTGGCGCAGTCGCGCTCGGCGCTGCGGTTGGTTGCGGCGGGGCCGAGTGCCTCGATTCGCCGATTGCATTAGAATGTTCCGGCACGCGCGGTTCGCCGGACCGGCGGGTGACGAGAGACCCCGATGCGCCCGCATGCCAATGTGCCGCTGTCCGCGATCCTGCTGATTTCGGCGTCGGTGCTCTCTTTCACGATCCTCGACGCCATCGTCAAGTCGCTCGGGCAGCGCTACCCGGTCCCGGTGCTCGTGTGGGCGCGTTACGGCATTCAGGCGCTCGCGATGATGCTGTGGCTGCTGCCGCAGATGGGATCCGCGCTGGTGCGGACGCAACGCCTTTGGCTGCAGCTCGCCCGCGGCGCCATCCTGCCGTTGTCGTCGCTCTGCTTTTTCACCGCGCTGAGGTACCTGCCGCTTGCCGAGGCGACCGCCATCAACTACACGACACCGGTCCTGGTCATGATCCTCGCGGCCGTCTTTCTCGGCGAAAGGATGACGCGTTCCCGGATTGCGCTCGTGATTGCAGGTATCGCCGGGATGTTCATCATCGTGCGGCCCGGGTCCGAGGTTTTCCAGGGCGCGGCGCTGTTCGGCTTCGCCGCCGCGATGTTCTATGCGGTCTACCAGATCCTGACGCGCAAGCTCGCGAGCGAGGATCCGCGCGTGACGCTGTTCTATCCCGCGATCGTCGGCACGGTGCTGATTTCCGCGGCGATGCCCTGGTATGTCGGCGGCGTCGAGATGCCGTGGCCGGATCTCGCGCTTGTGGCGTCGACAGGTCTGTTCGGGACGATCGGGCATTTTGTGTTCATCCTCGCTTTCCAGCGCGCGCCGGCGTCCGCGCTGACTCCATTCACCTACATGCAGCTGGTCTGGGCGACCCTCATCGGCTGGTTCGCCTTCGGCAATTTCCCCGACGCGTGGACACTGGCCGGAATGGCGGTGATCGCGGGCAGCGGCCTCCTGATCGCGCTGCACGAGCGGCGCCGAGCGAAGGGCCTATCGCAGGAGCCGACGGCGGTCGATTGACCGCTCGCCGCGAACGCTTCTCCATCACTGCAAATGCGTTAGACTCGACCGCGGGTCCGGCAAGCCGATCGGCCCGATTTTTCCGGATGGAGAGGACCCATGAACGCAAACACGAAACCGCGCATCGGATTCATCGGACTGGGGCTGATGGGTCACGGCATGGCCAAGAACGTCGTCGCCAAAGGCTACCCGCTGACGGTGCGCGCTCATCGGAACCGCAAGCCGCTCGAGGATTTGCTTGCGGCGGGTGCCCGTGAGGTGACGACCAATGCCGAGGTCGCGCGCCAGTCCGACATCGTGTTCCTGTGCGTGACCGGCACGCCGCAGGTCGAGTCGATCGTCTACGGCGCCGACGGCCTGCTCGAGGCGGCGCGCGAAGGGCTGATCGTCGTCGACACGTCGACCGCGGAGCCGGCGTCGACGGCGGCGATCCGGATGGATTTCGGCGCGAAGCGCGCGCAGTTCGTCGACGCGCCGCTCGCGCGCACGCCGGTCGAGGCGGAGCAGGGCCGGCTCAACACGATGGTCGGCGCCGACGACGCCGTGTTCGCGCAGCTCAAACCCGTGCTCTCCGCCTTCTGCGAAAACGTCATCCATGCCGGTCCGCCCGGGCACGGACACACGCTGAAGCTCATCAACAACTTCATCGCGATGGCCATCGCGAACGCGACCGCCGAGGCCTGCGCGGCCGCGGTCAAGTCCGGTCTCTCGCTCCGAAAGCTGCACGAGGTCATCTCGGCCGGCGCGGTCAACTCCGGGATCTTCCAGATGATCCTGGGGAAGATGCTCGAAGGGAACGGCGACCTCACCGGGCTCAAGTTCACACTGGTCAATGCGATGAAGGATCTCCGCTACTACACGCACCTTGCGGAATCGCTGCCGGTGCCCTGCATCGTCGGCGAAGCCGTCCATCAGAGCCTCGTCACCGCGAATCTGCTCGGTTTCGGCGACAAGTACGTCGCGTCGCTGATCGAGGCGCAGGAGAAGCTTGCCGGCGTGAAGATCGTGCCGCGAGGCTGATCGACACCCTTTCGGGCCGTGACGCCGATGAAGCACGTTGCGACCGCCGACTTCCTCGATTTCGCGCAGCGCACGGCGCAGGCTGCCGGCGCGGCGATCCTCCCGCACTTTCGCGTCGCGCTCGACGTCGAGGACAAGGGCGGCGCCAGGGGTTACGACCCCGTTACCGCTGCCGACCATGCGGCCGAAGCCGTGATCCGCGCCGAAATCGCGCGCGCCTATCCCGGTCACGGCATCCGCGGCGAAGAGCATGGCTGGCAGAAGGGCGCGTCGAACTACACGTGGGTGATCGATCCGATCGACGGCACGCGCAGCTTCATCCTCGGCCAGATGCACTGGGCAACGCTGATCGCGCTCCACGACGGCGACCGCGTGGTCGTTGGCGTCGCGCACCAGCCCTTCGTGGGCGAGACGTTCGTCGCGATCGCCGGCGGGACGGCCGAGTGGCGGCGCGGCGGCGAGCGCCGCATGCTCAAGACGCGGCGTTGCCGGGCGATCGCCGATGCCGCCGTCGCCTGCACCGACCCCAAGATGTTCGGGTCGGCGGACGAGCGCGCCGCGTTCGATCGCGTCGCCGATCGCGCGCGCCTCGTACGCTGGGGAGGCGACTGTTATGCGTATTGCCTGCTGGCGATGGGGCTCATCGACGTCGTGATCGAATCGTCGCTGCACGCGTACGACGTGCAGGCGCTGATCCCGATCGTCGAGGAGGCTGGCGGGGTCATGACCACCTGGGCCGGCACCCGCTGCGACGAAGGTGGATCGGTCGTGGCCTGTGGCGATCCCGCGCTGCATCCGCAGGTCCTGAACCTTCTCGCGGGTACGGCGGGCTGACGCCCGGTAGCCGCGCGGCCGAGGCCGCACCAGGATCGGGCGAACGGCTGCGGTCGCCAGGTCCCCGCTGACCCCCCTGTCGTGTAACATTTCGCGCAGCCAACGACCGATTGTTAATAAGTGCTCACTCCTCTCGGATTCTCGCTTCTACGCCAACTCGCGGATGGGAAGTTCCATTCGGGCGAGGATCTTGCCGCGAACGTGGGGCTGACGCGCGCCCGGGTTTCGCAGGTTCTGAAGGATGCGGAAGCGGCGGGCCTCGCACTCGAACGGATGAAAGGTCGCGGCTACCGGCTGCTCGCGGCTCCCGATTTTCTCGACGCCAAGAGCGTCCGCGGCCAGCTCGAACGGCTGGCCGAGGCGCGCGCGACGAAGTTGCCGCTCGCCATCGAAGTGGTCGACCAGATCGAATCGACGTCGTCGGAGCTGATGCGGCGCACGCAGCGGCGGGACGTCCATCGCGTCGCCCTCGCCGCGGAATGGCAGACGGCGGGTCGCGGCCGGCGCGGACGCACCTGGACCGCGATCGCGGGCGGCAGCCTCACGTTTTCGCTGGGATGGAAGTTCGAGCAGGGCGCGGGCTTTCTCGCGGGGCTTTCTCTCGCCGTCGGCGTCGCGGTGGTTCGCGCGCTCGAAGCCGAGGGCTTCCGGGACATCGCGCTCAAATGGCCGAACGACCTCATCCACCGGCACTTGAAAGTGGGCGGAATCCTGATCGAGCTCAACGGCGACGCGCTCGGCCCCACGACGACCGTGATCGGCGTCGGTCTCAACGTCCGGCTGCCGCCGGCTGCGCGCAAGGACATCACGGTGCCCGTCACCGATCTCGCCTCCATCGCCGGCCGGAAGGCGCCGCCGATCGACCGCAATCGGCTGCTCGCGCGCCTGCTGGCCGAGCTTGCCGCCGTCCTCGACGTGTATGCGAAGGACGGCTTCGCGCCGTTCGTCGCGGAATGGCAGCATCGCCATGCCTATCAGGGCAAGTCGGTGAGGCTGCTGCTTCCCGATGGCGCGACCGTCACCGGCAAGGTGGCCGGCGTCGATGCGAGCGGCGCGCTGGTGCTCGCCGACGGCCCGCGGCGCGCGCGCTTCCTCTCGGGCGAGATCACGATGCGCCGGGCGTGAGCCAGATCCTCGTCATCGACGTGGGCAACAGCCGGATGAAGTGGGGGCTGCGCGGCCCGCGCGGATGGCTCGTGCTCGGCGTGACGCCGAACAGCGAGATCGGCGCGCTTTCCGTGCGCGATTGGCATAGCCTGCAGCGGCCGACGCGCGTGGTGGGCGTCAACGTCGCCGGCGAAGCGGCGCGCGTGCGCGTCGAGGCGCAGCTCGCGCGCTGGCGCCTCGTGCCCGAATGGCTGACCGCGACCGAATTCGCATGCGGCGTCACCAACCGCTACGCGCAGCCGGCACAGCTCGGCGCGGACCGCTGGGCGTCGCTGGTCGCCGCGTGGCGGCGTTCCACGGCGACCGATCTGTTTCCCCCCGCGTGCCTCGTCGTCAATGCCGGGACCGCGGTGACGATCGATGCGCTCGATGTGGACGGTGTGTTCCACGGCGGATTGATTCTGCCGGGAATCCGGCTGATGCTGCAGGGGCTCGCCGAGAACACGTCCGGCCTTCGGGTACCCGCCGGCGATTTCCGCGAGTTTCCGGACAACACGGCGGATGCGATCTACACGGGCGCGGTGCAGGCCGTCTGCGGCGCGATCGAACAGATGCGCCGGCAGATCGACACCAATCCCGCGCACGTGCGCTGCTACCTCGCCGGCGGTGCCGCGCCCGACATCGGCGGGCATCTCAACCCGCCGGTCGAGATCGTGGATAATCTCGTACTCGAAGGCGTGCTTGCGCTGGCCGGCGAGTCGTGGGATTTGGCGTTATCCTGACGCCGCGACGCAAGCTCTCCCTGTCGTCGCGGTGACTGCGGGCGTGCGGCCGCCCGGCGACCTCCGACCCGATGCCCATTGGCGGACCCCGATCGCAGAGCCCGCCCACGATTCCTCGATGCGCACCGTCGTCGTCCTCCTTCTCCTCGCGAACCTGACGTTCCTCGGGTACACGCGCCTCGATGCGACCTCGGACGGGGAGGCCGCGCGGCTCGTCGAGCAGGTGCAGCCGGAAAAGATCCGGTTGCTCACGCCGCAGCAGGTCGCGGCGCTCGGGCCCGCGAAGGTCGCCGCGCTCGCCGACGTCTGCCTCGAATGGGGGCCGCTCGGCGACGCCGACCGCGCGCGCGCGCTCGCCGACCTCGAGCCGCTCGCCCTGGGCAAGCTCCTGTCGCAGCGGCGCATCGAAACCACCATGGCGTTCTGGGTCTATCTGCCGCCGGCGGCGAACCGCGCCGAGGCCGACCGTCGCGCCGCCGATCTCCGCGCGCGCGGCGTGGGTGACGCCCTGGTCGTCGACAGCGGACCGCAGCGGTACGCCGTGGCGTTGGGCTCGTTTCATGCCGAGGACATCGCGAACGCACGGCTCGCCGATCTCGTGAAGCTCGGCGTGACGAATGCGCGGCTCGCGCCGCGCCAGCAAGTGATCACGCAGTCGATGCTCGTCATACGCGATCCCCAGGCAGCCGTCGTCGCGAAGCTCCGCGATCTCGTCTCCGCGTACCCGGGAACGGAGGCGAAGGTGGGCGGTTGCGAGAAGTCGTAGCGAGCCAGGGCCTATGACGCGCAATGCGACGACCCCGACGTTGCGCGTTGCGTCCACGCCGGCCGACATCGCGCTCGCGCGTGCGCTGTTCGTCGAGTACGCGCAATGGCTCGAGGTCGATCTCTGTTTCCAGGGTTTCGATCGCGAGCTGGCGACGCTGCCGGGCGCCTACGCGCCGCCGTCGGGGCGGCTGCTGCTCGCCGGAGGCACGGGCGGCGCCTTCGGCTGTATCGCGCTGCGGCCGATCGAATCCGCGAGCGGGGCCGGCGAGGATCCGCGCGAGGCGCGGACCGCAATCAGCATCGGCGAAGTCAAACGGCTCTACGTGCAACCGGCGCAGCGCGGCGGCGGTTGGGGGCGCCGGCTCGCCGAAACGCTGATCGCCGACGCGCGCGCAATCGGGTACACCGAACTCAAGCTCGACACGCTCGACTGGATGGCCGACGCGCGCAGGCTGTACGTGGGGCTCGGCTTCCGCGAATGTGCGGCGTACTACGACAATCCGCTGCCGGGCGTCATCTACATGACGCTCGCGCTTTGAAAAGTAGTGAAAAGTAGGGTCAGACACGACTTTTTCGTGCGCTGAGCCATGAGCTGACACGCTACTAAAAGTCGTGTCTGACCCTACTTTTCAGAGCTGCTCCCACGGCAGGCCTTCCATGCGCCA
>JANMBN010000535.1:0-9357 GCA_031360485.1 Betaproteobacteria bacterium
GGCTTCATCGCGTACGCGGTCGGCTTCGGCGGCTCGATGATCTGGTTCGGCTCGTCTGCGGGCGTTGCGCTGTCGAACATGTACCCCGAAGCGAAATCGGTGGGCCAGTGGCTGCGCCACGGCTGGCACGTGTCGGTTGCCTACGTCATCGGCTTCTTCGTGATGCTCCTCGTGCTCGGGTGGCATCCCGACACGCACCACAAGCAGCGGACGGCGGGCGCGACGCCGGCGATCGAGGCGATCGCCATCCCGTTGTCCTCGCGGCCGCCTCAATCGATCTGAGCGTTGCGGCGGAAGCTTCGCATGAAGGTCGATGCGGGGGTCGACGGTCGGTTCAAGATCGAAGTCGGGAGGGTCCCGTCCAGGCGGACCTAGCTCTTACGGAGAAAAATCATGAAGAAGTTCCTGATGCTTCACGGCGTCAACCACAACATGTTCGGCAAGAGGGACCCCGCGCAATATGGAACGATCACGCTGGCGGAGATCGATGGGCAGCTGCGGGCGCTGGGGAAGGAGCTTGGCGTCGAGGTCGTGAGCTTTCAGACGAACAGCGAAGGCGCGATGTGCGAGAAGATCCACGAGGCCTTCGTCGAGAAGTTCGATGGCGTCATTATCAACGCGGGCGCGTGGACCCACTATAGCTATGGGATCCGGGACGCGCTCGCGATCCTCACCGTGCCTGTCGTCGAGATTCACATGTCGAACATCCACGCGCGGGAGCCGTTTCGGCATCAGTCGGTCTTCGGCGAAATCGTCAAAGGGCAGATCTGCGGCTTCGGCGTCGACAGCTACCTCCTCGGCCTTCGGGCCGCGGTCTCGGCGTCGGGGGCGGCGAAGAAGTAGCGATTCAGCACGCCGGGCGCGCCCGATTGACGGGAATCTCCGCCTGGATATCGAAGGCGAGCCGCCGGTGCGCTTCGCGCAGGCTCGATTCGACCGCGTCCGGCGACGCTGCCTGCGCGAAAACGAACCCCAGGTAGCTGGCGCCTTCCGGCGGCGGCGCAATGACGTGGCCGGGACTCGCCGTGACCTCGATCGCGGTGATGCCGGTGACTTGCATCGCGCTGTCGAGGTTGCGCACGCCCCGGTAGATGCCGCGCCCGGGAATCGGGATCATCATCACGCCGCTCGCATTGCCATGCCGCACCTGCGGCAAGGGTTGGTCCAGAGCATGGCGCAGGATCAACTCTTCCAGGCTCATGCCAAGCGCGTGGCACAGAATTCTGCCGCACAGCCCGCCGATCGAGCGAGCGGCGATTTCCAGCAGCCATATGCCCCGTTCGTTCACGCGCATTTCGGCGTGAACCGGCCCGCTCGTGAGACCGGCCAGCGTGCACGCGCGCTGCGTGGCGTCGACGATCGCGTCCTGCGTCGCCCGCGGCAGGCGCGACGGCGTGACGTACATCGTTTCCTCGAAATGGGGACCGTCCAACGGATCCGGCTTGTCGAACAGCGCCAGCACGCGCAACCGCCCGCTTTCCAGCAGTCCCTCCAGCGCGTATTCGCGGCCGGGGATGAAGCTTTCCACGACCAGCCCGAGCCGGGCTGCGTCACGATCGGTTTGGCGCTGTATCCCGCGCACCCATTGAACGGCCTTGGTGAACGCCGGCGGGTTGTCGGCGCGGATGACGCCGCGGCTCCCTGAAAGCCGGCGCGCCTTGACGACCACGGGAAACGAGACGGGCGGCCGCGGCATCGTCGCGCGGGCAGCGTCCCCTAGATGATAAAAGGCGGGACAGTTGAGGCCGCCGCTTTGCAGCAAGCGGCGAAACGCCAACTTGTCGCGCGTCAGCCGCACGGCGGCCGGAGGATTGCCGGGGAGGTGCAGGCGCAGGCGCAGCAGCGCGGCGAGTTCGAGGCCCGCGTCGTCCACGGCCAGCGCCGCGTCCGGCTTGCGCCCTAGCGCCGCCGACACCTGCTCGACCGCGACGAGTGGCCGGTCAAAGGGCACGGAGAAGATCGGACTCATGCCGAGGAGCGGCGCGAGCTGGTGGCAATGGTTTGCGACGGTGATGACTTCCACGTCGAGTTTCCTGGCAGCGGCGAGGAAATCGTCGTTGCGGTAGCTCGCGGTCGGCAGCAGCAGGAGAATGCGCTTCATGGCCGGGTCAGAAGCTTTTTAGCTGCTGCTCTGTCGGCTCGGCACAGCAATACCAGGGCTCGGACAGTCGCGCGATGCATTCGCCGAAATCCGCGCGAGCGAGTCCCGGTGTCGGCAGCCCAAGCGCGTCATGCGCGAGACGCCAGATCCGATCGAACATTTCGCCGCGCGCCAGTCCTTGCCGTTCCCCTTGCGCCACACAGGACTGCAAGGCCCGCTGCAATGCATCGACCCGCCGATCGGCGTGCCGCCAGGGATAGCCCAGCATTCGCGCGTCGAATGCGTCGATCATCTCGGGGAAACCCGGCAGCTGAAGCAGGAAGGAGCCCTCGGGCACGAGAAGGCGGATGCAAAGCTGGATGGCCGGCACGGCCTCGACCAGGCGCAGACGCACCAGCGTGCGCAGCAGATCGAGGTAGCCCTCGAGCGTCGTCCACGGAGTGAAAGGCACGAACGTGGGTGCGAGGAAGATGCTCGCTTCGCGGCACAGCTGCAACGCGCGCTCGAAGTCGGCGCGCGTGTGGTTCTTGGCGAGGCGATTCAGCACCGCATCGTCCACCGACTCGACCGCCGATGTGATGAAGAGGCAGCCCGCCGTTCGCAGCTGCGGCAGCAGTCCGGCGTGCTCGATGATGTGCTGGATCTTGATGGTGGCGTCGAATGTGAGGTGGGGAAACTCGGCGTGCATCGCCGTGATCACCCGCGTCGCGTGCGTCGGGCCGTTGAAGAAGTCCGGATCGCCGAAAGAAACGTGTTCGGCGCCGGCCTGAACTTGCTGCGCGATGTCCGCCAGCACGACCTCGACCGGAACCACGCGGAACTTGCCCCGATAGACCGGCACGACGGGGCAATGGCGGCACAGGTGCTTGCAGCCTCGGCTGGCCTCGACGAACGCGAGCACTTTCTCGCCGCCCTCCGGCGTTAGCAGATGGGCGTAGCGCCGGAGTGGCGGAAGGCCGGAGCGGTCGGGGGTCATGAACCCGATCCTGGCCAGATTCACCATCGGCTCGGTTTGCACGTCGCAGGCTTCTCCGGCGCGCAGCCGGCGCGCCAGGCTGACGAGCCCGGGCTCGAACTCGCCGCCGAGCAGCGTCGCGACACCGAGGCCGCGCAGCACTTCCTGGTTCATCGGCGCATAGAGACCATATGCGCAGAGATGAGCGTGCGGCACGATGCGCCGGATGCGCGGGATGGCTTCGACCGCAATCCGCGTGGCGGTGTGCATGCCGACGTACAGCGCGATGAGACCGGCGCCTGCAAGCGATGCCGGATCGAGCCGCTGCAGCGAGAGATCGATGCAGCGCACGTCGAATCCGGCCTGGTTCAACCAGGCGCACGGCTCGGCCAGCGCGAACGGCTGCCGGCCCAGCTCGTAGGGATTGATCAGAACGACCGTGAACGGCAAAGCACGGTCCGTCCGCCGCTCTTCACCCGCGTGGTCGACGCGGCAACGATCGTCGCGATCGTCCACGCGCGGCTATTTCGACTTCGGGGGTTGCGCGGGCGCACCCGGGAGCGGCTCGCGGCTTGCGCCCGCTTCCTCGATGCGCCGAAGGTACGTCCGCCACATCTCGTCCTGGTGGGTGCCCAGCGTGTAGAAGTAGTCCCACGAGTAGATGCCCGTATCGTGCCCGTCGGAAAACACCGGTTGCACCGCGTAGGTGCCCACGGGGTCGATCTTGGCGATCTCGATGTTCTTCTTGCCGACCTGCAGCACTTCCTGTCCCGGCCCGTGACCCCGGACCTCCGCCGACGGCGAGTAGACGCGCAGGAACTCGTACGGCAACTTGAAGCGCTTGCCATCGGAAAAGGCGATCTCCAGGATGCGCGACGTCTGATGCAGCTTGATTTCCGTGGGGTTGGGAGCGTCCTTGCTCGAGCCTGCCATGAGAATTCCCTTTCTTCGGTTGAGCGCCGGAGTCAATCCCAGCGGTCGTCGCGTACCTGGATGTCGCCGTTCTCGACGCGCACGGGGAACGTGGCCGTCGGCTCGTAAGCGGGCGCGGACAACGCGGCGCCGGTGCGGATGCAGAAGCGTGCGCCGTGGCGCGGACAGACGATCTGGTCACCGTCGACCGTGCCGCCGGTCAGCTGACCACCGTCATGGGTGCAGACGTCCGCGATCGCATGGAACCGGCCATCGAGGTTGAATACGGCAATCTGCGTGTCGTCCACATCCACAACCCGCCACTCGCCCGGCGCGAGCTCGCCGGCCCGCGCCACCGTCACCCATTCGCTCATCGGGCGCCCTTGGCGCTGCGGACCTTCCCGCCAGGCGGAAGCAAGCCCTCCTTCGGACGGCCGGGCAGAGGGCTCATCCGTTCACCAAACCGGAACCGCGTCCGTCGGCATGGACCTGCTAGACCGCGAAGACTTCGATGTCGGGCTCTATCGTCTTCACCAGATTCTCGATGCCGGCGAGCGTCCCCGAGATCGAACTGGGACAGCTGCCGCACGCCCCCTGGTAGTGGACGGAAAGCCGGTTGCCTTCGAGGCCGATCACGTACAGGTCGCCGCCGTCGCCCTGCAGGTAGGGGCGGATGTGCACATCGAGCAGCGCATTGATGCCGTCGAGGCGCTGCTGATCCTCGGGATCGAGGTCCGCGACGGCCGTGGACGCCGCCGCCACCGTGGCGGCCGACCGTGCGCTCGCCGCCGGCGCGGCGCGGATCGGTTCGGCGATCTGCCGCGTCAGCTCCTGCCAGTCGGCGCCGCCGTCCTGCGTGACCGTGAGCCAGTGATCGATGTAGAACACGTTGGTGACATGGCCGATGTCGAACAGCGCCGCCGCGAGCGGGTCGTCCTTCGCCTCCTCGGCGTTGTCGTACGAGCGCTTCATTCCCCAGGTCAGCGGCTCCTTGAGGACGAACTTCAGCGCGTTCGGATTGGGCGTGCTCTCGATTTCGGCGATCTTCGGCATTTGACGGTTCGTTCAGGCGTTGCCAATCGGCGCGTGCATCGGGTCGTCCTCCGCCTCGGTCGACGTATTGGCGACGGAATTGAACGCGGCATGCAGCGTATGCCAGGGCAGGATCGCGCACTTGACGCGCGTCGGCAGGTCGCGCACGCCGGCGAAGACGGTGAGCCGGCCGATGTGATGGGCGCCGCCCGGGTCGAGCTTCCCGGTCGCCATGTCGCGGAACTCCCGAATCAGGGTCTCGGCGTCAGCGCGCGTCTTGCCCTTGACGTTGACGGTCATCATCGACGCCGACGCCTTGCAGATCGCACAGGACTCGCCCTGGAACGCGATGTCGTCGATGCGCTCGCCGTCGATCCTGAGCGACACGCTGATGCGATCGCCGCAAAGCGGGTTGTGGCCCTCCGCGTGGTGGCTCGCGTCGACGAGCGCGCCGAAGTTCCGCGGCTTCCTGTTGTGGTCGAGGATGACTTCCTGGTACAGCGCCTTGGGGTCGGCCATTACGCGAACACCTTCTGCACGTTCCGAATGCCGGCGACGAGCGCATCGACCTCGGCCATGGTGTTGTAGAACGCGAACGAGGCGCGCGAAGTGGCGGGCACGCGAAAACGCTGCATCACCGGCTGCGCGCAATGATGCCCGGTCCGCACCGCGATCCCCTCCTGATTGAGCAAAGTGCCGACGTCGTGCGGATGCACGCCGTCGACGACGAACGACAGCACCGACGCCTTCTTCGCGGCGGTCCCGATGATCCGCACGCCGCGCAGTCGGGCGACCTGCTCCGTCGCGTAGTCGAGCAGCTCGCGTTCGTGCGCGAATAGGGTGTCCATGCCGATCGCCGACAGGTAGTCGACCGCGGCGCCGAGCCCGATCGCCGCCGCGATCGGCGGGGTTCCGGCCTCGAATTTGTGCGGGATCGAGTTGTACGTGGTTTTCTCGAACGTCACCGACAGGATCATGTCGCCGCCGCCCTTGAATGGCGACATGCGCTCGAGGAGCGCCGCCTTGCCGTAGAGAATCCCGATCCCGGTCGGGCCGCACATCTTGTGGCCCGAGAACGCGTAGAAATCGCAATCGAGATCCTGCACGTCGACCTTCATGTGCGGCACGGCCTGCGCGCCGTCGACCAGCACCGGGACGCCGTGCGAATGCGCGATCGCGATCATGCGCTTGACCGGGTTGACGGTGCCGAGCGCGTTCGAGATGTGCATCATGGCGACGAGTTTCGTGCGCGCGTTGAAGAGGTTTTCGTAGTCGCCCGTCAGCAGCTCGCCGGCGTCGTTGATCGGCACCACGCGGATCTTCGCGCCCTTTTCCTCGGCCAGCATCTGCCACGGCACGATGTTCGAATGGTGCTCGAGCGTGGTGAGGATGATTTCGTCGCCGGCGCCGACGAATTTCCGGCCGTAGCCGTGCATCGCCAGATTGATCGCGTCCGTGGTGCCGCTGGTGAAGATCACTTCGCGTTCTTCGCGCGCATTGATGAAGCGCTGGACCTTCACGCGCGCCTCTTCGAAAGCGGCGGTCGCGGTCTCGGACAGGTAATGCACGCCGCGGTTGACGTTGGCGTGCTGCGTCGTCTGGTAGCGCACCATGCGGTCGATCACCGGTTGCGGCATCTGGCTCGAGGCCGCGTTGTCGAGATAGGCGAGCGGCTTGCCGCCGATCTCGAGCGCGAGGATCGGGAAGTCGGCCCGGATGCGCTCGACGGGAAAGGCGGGAGCGGGCCGGACTTTCAGTGCGGTTTCAATCGCGGTCATGGCTGGCGGTTGGTTTGTTCGAGCACCGCTCGCTCGAGCCAATGCTTGAGCGATGCAACGGGGATGCGGTCGATGATCTCGGCGCCAAATGCATAGGTGAGGAGGTTGCGTGCGGCGGCATCGGACAGCCCGCGGCTCGTCAGATAGAACACCGCGTCGCCGTCGAGCTGGCCGACCGTGGCGCCGTGCGCGCACTTCACGTCGTCGGCGAATATCTCGAGCTGCGGCTTGGTGTCGACGCGCGCCTTGCCGGTCAGCAGAAGGTTGCGGCTCGACTGCGACGAGTCGGTGCGCTGGGCGCCCGGGTGCACGACGATCTTGCCGTTGAACACCGCGTGCGCGGCGCCGCCGGCGATGCACTTGTGCAGCTGGCGGCTCGTGCCATGCGCCTTCGCGTGGTCGATGCAGGTATGGGTGTCGGCGAGCTGGCGCTCCCCGATCAACGCCAGTCCATCGATCGCGCACTCGGCGCCCTCGGCGGTCTGGACCACGTTGAGGTCATAGCGCGAGATTCGCGCGCCCAGCGTGACGCTGACCGACCGGTAGCGGCTCGCGTGTGCGAGCGACACCGCGCAGTTCGCGATATGAAACGCCTGGCCGCTGTCGCGCTGCACGCGGATGTGATGGACGTCCGCGGAATCCGCCAGCACGATCTCCGTGACGGCGTTGGTGAAATAGGTCTCCTGCTGCAAAGCGACGTAATCCTCGATCACCGTCACGGCGCTTCCCGCTTCGGCGACCAGCAGGCAACGCGGATAGCTTGCCGCTCCCTTCTGCGTCGCGACGAACAGCAGATGCACTGGCGCCGCGGCAGCGACCTCGCGCGGAACGACGACCAGCGCACCGTCGTGCAGGAACGCGGTATTGAGCGCGGCGAACACGTTGTCGTCGAACTCGACATGACGAGCGAGATGGCGTTCTATCGCCGCCGCGTGCGCCGCTCCTGCCGCGGGAAGGTTCGCGACCACGAGACCGCAGTCCCCATCGACGCTCGAAAGTTCCGGAGAATGGACGCCGTCGACGAACACGAGCCGGTTCGCCGCTTCGGCGATATGGAAGCGCTCGAATTCCGCGGGGTCCGCGCGAACCGGCGTGCGTGCCGGCTGGAACGACAGCCTGGTCAGCGGCGACAGGTCGGTAAAGCGCCAGTCCTCGTCGCGAATCGTGGGCACCGTCAGCACGCCGACACGGTCGACGGCCTTGGCGCGAAGCGTGTTGAGCCGCGCCAGCGGGCTCGCCGGCAGCTGCGGCTGGCCTGCAAGCAGATCTTCGAGGTAACCCGTGTCGACCGCGCGGGGGGAATTCATGCGTCCGCCTTTGCGGTGGCCCGGCTCTCCGCGCCGACCCAATCGTAGCCGCGCGTCTCGAGCTCGTGCGCGAGCTCCTTGCCGCCGGTCTTGACGATGCGGCCCGAATCGATCACGTGCACGTAGTCGGGCACGATGTAGTTGAGCAGTCGCTGGTAGTGCGTGACCAGTACGATCGCGTTGTCGCTGGTGGCGAGGTGGTTGATGCCGCCCGCGACGACCCGGAGCGCGTCGATATCGAGGCCGGAATCGGTTTCGTCCAGGATCGCTAGACGCGGCTCGAGGAGCGCCATCTGCAGTATTTCGTTGCGCTTCTTCTCGCCGCCGGAAAAGCCCTCGTTGACGCTGCGGTCGAGAAAATCGGGGCTCATCTCGAGCAGCTTCATCTTTTCGCGCACATAGTCGTCGAACTCGAGCGGATCGAGTTCGTCCCTGCCGCGCTGCGCCTGCACGGTGTTGTAGGCAAGCCGAAGGAACTGGCTGTTGGCGACGCCGGGAATCTCCACCGGATACTGGAATCCGAGGAACACGCCGGCGCGCGCGCGCTCCTCGGGCTTGAGGTCGAGCAGATTCTTGCCCTCGTAGAGGACCGTGCCCCCGGTCACCACGTAGGCGGGATGCCCGGCCAGCGCCTTGGCGAACGTGCTCTTGCCCGAGCCGTTCGGCCCCATGAGCGCGTGCACCTCGCCGCTCCTGACCGTGAGGTCGACGCCTTTGAGTATCTCGATGCCGTTCACGGTTGCGGTGAGTCCGCGCACCTCGAGCAGCACTTTGCTGTTCTGCCGAATCATCCGACGCTCCCTTCGAGCTTCAAGCCGAGCAGTTTGGTGGCCTCGACCGCAAACTCCATCGGGAGCTGCTGAAACACGGTCTTGCAGAATCCGTTGATGATCATCGACACCGCTTCCTCGGTGCCAATGCCCCGCTGCGCGAAGTAGAACAGCTGTTCCTCGCCGATCTTCGACGTCGACGCCTCGTGCTCGACTGTGGCGCTGTTGTTCTGGACCTGGATGTACGGAAACGTGTTGGCGCCGCACCGGTCGCCGATCAGCATCGAGTCGCACTGCGAGTAGTTGCGCGCGCCGTCGGCTTTCGCCCCGATCCTGACCAGGCCGCGGTAACTGTTGTTCGAGTGGCCGGCCGAAATGCCCTTGCTGACGATCGTGCTGCGCGTATTGCGGCCGACGTGGATCATCTTGGTGCCCGTGTCGGCCTGCTGATGATGGTTGGTGAGCGCTACCGAATAGAACTCGCCGATCGAATTGTCCCCCT
>JANMBN010000547.1:0-1537 GCA_031360485.1 Betaproteobacteria bacterium
ATCATGTGCGCGCCGACGTCTACGCACGCACTTGTGCGCCGCGCATGCCAGTCCTCGAGCCCGGCAAGCGGACTAGCCCCGCGATTCTGATTGCAGAAGTCGATCAGCGTGGTAGTTCCGCCGAAAGCGGCGGCTTTCGTCCCGGTCTCGAAGGTGTCGACCGTACGACTCGGGCCGAACTCCCAGTCGAGGTGCGTGTGCACATCGATACCGCCCGGCAGGACCAGCAGGCCGGCGGCATCATGCACCTCGACATCCGCTCCGACGGCAATACTCTTGCCGATCGTCTGGACGCTGCCGTCGGTGATCAGGATGTCGGCGGTGTAGTCGTCCACCGCCGTCACAATTCGCCCGTTCTTGATTAGCGTCGTGGCCATCTCACTCTCCTCGATTGTTGTTACGCCTGGATAACTTTTGTCCGCGCCTCAGGGGGCGAGCGCGGCAATGTTGTCCGCGAGCCGATCTCTGGTTGCCGGGTTAGAGAGCAGCACCATCAGCAACAGCCTGGCCTTCGCCCCTTTCAGATCCCCCACAAAAATACCCCCCGCCGCGACCAGATCGCAGCCCCCACCGCCGCCGCCGTAGATGGGCTGCACCCTCCCCGCGGCGCAGCGCGAGGTAACCAGCACCGGCACCGCCTTGCCGGTGGCGACGCGCACCAGTTCGGTGAGGCGCGACGGGCCATTGCCGCGTCCGAACGCCTCGACCACCAGCCCGGCGATGCCCCGCTCTATGGCCGCTTCGACGCCACGCAAATCGATGCCGAGCACCAGCCTCACAAGGTCCACCCGTTCCTCGAGTTGGTCGACCTTGAAGCTCCGGCGCAGGGTTGGCCGGCGATGGACCACAATCGCGTCGCCATCAACCTCTCCGAGCGGACCCAGCGGGAATGACTGGAATGTCTCCACCGCGCTGGTGTGCATTTTTGCCACGTCGCGCGCCGCATGGATCGTGCCGTTGAAGCAGATCATTGCACCCAACCCGCGTGCCAACGGCGATGCGGCAACCCGCATCGCATTAAGCAGATTGAGCGGGCCATCCGCCTGCGGATCGTCGTGAGCTCGCTGCGCGCCCGTGAATACCGCCGGCTTGTCGGAATCGAGAAGAAGATCGGCGAGATAGCTGGTCTCCTCCATCGTGTCCGTGCCGTGGGTAACCACGACACCCGCCACATCCGGCCGGCCGAGAATCTCCTTGATTCCCCTGGCAAGGTTGAAGGCAAACTGCACGCTCATGTCGTAGCTCGGGATCGTGGCGAAGTCATGGACTTCAATTTCCGCAAACTGGGCCACCTGCGGCAACATCTTGAGCAGCTCATCGGCTGGCTGGGACGCCACGGTGCTGCCCAGGCTCGGGTCATAGCGGGACGCAATGGTCCCGCCGGTCGCCATCAGCACAATCTTGGGTTTCATTGGACGAATCCTACTTAGTTGACCACTCGCGCCTTATCGAGCATGACGTTCAACAACACGTTGCAGCCCGCAGCCAGATCTTCCGGTTTGGCATTCTCGATTTCGTTGTGGCTGATGCCCCCTTC
>JANMBN010000248.1:0-2984 GCA_031360485.1 Betaproteobacteria bacterium
GTGACTTCGAAGTGCCGCAGGAGCCGGAATTCGAAATGGGCGGCGGCGGCTTGTATTCGACGGCGGCCGATTACCTCGCCTTCGTGCGCATGATCCTGAACAAGGGCGCGGGCAACGGCAACCGCGTGCTCAGAGCCGAAACGGTCGAGCTGATGTCGCGCAACCAGATGGGCGAGCTGCGCGTCGCGCCGTTGCGCACCGTCAATCCGCTGCGCTCGAACGACGTCGAATTCTTTCCGGGCGTGCCGAAGAGCTGGGGACTGGGCTTCATGATCAATCACGAGAGGGCGCCGACCGGACGTTGCGCCGGTGGCCTAGCGTGGGCTGGTCTGTCGAACTGCTATTTCTGGATCGATCCCGTCGCCAGCATCGGCGGCGTTTACATGACGCAGATCCTGCCCTTCGCCGACGTGAAGTCGCTGCCGCTGTTTCTAGAATTCGAAACGGCGGTCTACCGGTCGTTGTCCTGAACGCGACCGACAGATAGTGTCGGAGCACACACAAGTTACCGGAAGCCTTTCGTAAACACGACCGGCAACTGTCGACCCGATGCTGCCGGCCACGACGGTCCGCTCGAGCATGCGGTCACCCTCAGGCGGACGGGTGCCGGTCTCGCCGGTAGAAGCTCAGCTTGTCCTCATCGAGGTCGACGCCGATACCCGGGCCGTCCGGGATGCGGATCGTGAAGTCGCGCAGCTCGATCGTTTCGACCGCGATCGTGTCCTTGAGCAACAGCGGCCCGAACAGCTCGCAGCCATGGTTGATACCCGCGAGCGAAGCGAAGACCTGCGCGTAGGCGGCGGTGCCGATCGCCGTTTCGAGCATGCAGCCGCCGTACAGACCGATGCCCGCCGCTTCCGCGATCGCGGCGACTTTTATGGTATTGGCGATGCCGCCCGCCTTGGTGAGCTTGAGCGCGAACACGTCGGCGCAGGCCCCGCTCGCGAGGGCGAACGCGGATTGCACCGTGTCCACGCTCTCGTCGGCCATGATGGCGCAGGCGTTGTCACGCGCCAGCCGCGCGAGCGCGGCGTAGTTCCACCGGGCGACCGGCTGCTCGACCAACTCCACGCCGACGGCGGCGAGCCGCGGGATCCATTTCGCGGCCGTCAGCTCGTCCCAGGCCTGGTTGACATCGACCCGGACACTGGAGCGGCCGGCCACCGCCTTGCAGATTGCCTCGACGTGCGCAAAATCGGCCTTCGGGTCTCTCGCTCCGATCTTGACCTTGAAGATATTGTGGCGGCGGCGCTCGAGCATCTCCTCGGCCTCGGCGATATCCTTGCCGGTGTCTCCGGCGGCAAGGGTCCAGGCGACCGCAATGGCATCGTGCACCTTGCCGCCCAGCAGGCCGTAGAGCGGTTCTCGGCGCGAGCGGGCGACCAGGTCGTGCAGCGCCATGTCCACGGCGGCCTTGGCAAACCGGTTTCCGGTGGCCCTCCGGTCCATCAGGTACGCGCAGCGCGTCAGTTGGCGGGCGTCCTGCCCGATCAGCTGGGGCGCGAGGTAGGTATCGACCGTGATCTTGATCGCCTCGGAGCTCTCGTCGGCCCAGGCGGGGCCGCCGATCGTCGAGGCCTCGCCGAGCCCGACCAGCCCGTCGGCGAACACCCGGACGATGACGTAGTTCTGCACATCCACCGCCGCGAACGCGAGGTGGAGCGTCCTCGTGGTCGGAATGTCCACGAGGATGGTCTCGATGCGTTCGATCTTCATGGCAGCCTGCGCCGCGCCGCCGGCAGGGCCGTGGCAACTCGTCCGGCAAGGGCTTCCGCCCTATGCGCGGCGCTGACCGGGCCGATTGGCGAGTACTAACTCGACGCTTCCGGAAGCCGCGCCGCCGCTGCGCTTCAACTCGGCCATGACGCGCGAGTGTTTCGCCCAAGGATCCTCGGCGATGTGGGGGTCGCCCGTGAAATAGATCTGAGTGGTGAGCGGCAGGTAGATCGGGTGAACGATCGTCAGGTGGATATGCGCCGGGCGCGTCTGCCCCGCGTGCTGCTCGAAGCCTTCCAGCCCCGGGGGAATGCCGTAGCGGCCCGGAACGATGGTTTCGACCACGAAGCGCCCGTCCTTGCCTGTCTGCGTGATGCCGCGGAAGCGGTAGTTCTCGGGCGCGATCTTTTCGTCAGGGGTCTTGACGTCGTAGGCGCCCTGGTGGTCGCAATGCCAGATGTCCACCGTCGCGCCGACCACGGGTGTCTTGCAATCGGGTCGCAGCACGGTGCCCGTGAGCACGAGCCGTTCCCCCGGGGTCGAGGCATCGGCCAGCTTGGCCGTCGACTTGGCGTTGGGCCGGTAAAAGGGCCCGAGGATGTCGCCGTCCGTCACCAGGCAGGCGCCGGCGGCGTGGCCGGAGACTGCGGCGGCCACCGCTGCGGGCGCCGCGATCAGGAAGCGCCGTCGCGCGCCGAGTACTTGACCAGCGTCAGGTGTGTTGCGTTCCATGGTCTTCTCCTTTGTGATTGTGGACAACGGATTACCACCCTAAGCGCGTCGCTTGGTTAAATCCAATGATATTATTCGCACTAATCGTTCGATGCCATCGATTGGAGGGCCCTTGATGGACCTGCGTCATTTGCGCTACTTCGTCGCCATCGCCGAGACCGGGACGATGGTCAGGGCGGCCGAGCGCGTGCACGTGACGCAATCGACGCTTTCGCACCAGCTGGCGCAACTGGAGCGGGACTTGGGAACTGTGTTGTTCGAGCGCGTCGGCAGAAACCTGCGCCTCTCCGACGCCGGCAATGCCTGGCTCGCTCATGCACGAGGCATACTGGGGCAGGTGGAAGAAGCGCGGCGCTCGATCGACGGGATCGGCGGTCTCGCAACGGGCGAGGTCAAGGTCGGCGCCATTCACTCGTTCGTCACCAGGCAGACGCCGGCGGCGTGGCCGGAGACTGCGGCGGCCACCGCTGCGGGCGCCGCGATCAGGAAGCGCCGTCGCGCGCCGAGCACTTGACCGGCGGCAGGTGTGTTGCGTT
>JANMBN010000054.1:0-7757 GCA_031360485.1 Betaproteobacteria bacterium
TTCCTTTCCGATCAGCCGGCCTCGCTGCCCGCGCTGGGCCATGGCATCTGGCTCGCGGTCACCTACCCGATCGATCCCGAGTTGAGCGTCGCGCTGCTGCAGCGCGTGGTCGAAGAGACGCCGCCGGAATCCGACGGTGCGGCGGTGGCCGCCGTCACCGCGTACTACCTCGTGGATCTCCGCGCGCGCGAACCGCAGCGCGAGCACCTTCTTCTCTACGCCAATCAGGTGCTCGCCACGGTGGCGCGCCGGCACAGCGGCGTCGACGGGCAGGAGAACTTCAACCGGTGGATCCAGGACATGGAACTCCACGACCCGGCGCTGTTCCTGCCGCGCCTGCGCAACGTCGTCGACGTGCTGGTCCAGGACGACTGGTGGTTCGATCGCGACGCCCTGAGGGCCGCGCTGCCGGTGGACTGAGGGGGCCGCCGCTCGTGCGCCCGGAGGACAAGAGCGTCGCCACGGAGCCGGCCGTCCCGGACGATATCGTGGACGCCGTGTTCGCGATTTCCTGCCGCTGTCTGCCCGTCGATCATGCGTACGCGCTATCGCAGGCGGTGGGGGCCGCGCTGCCATGGTTCGCCCTCGAACCCGGCGCCGGCCTGCATACCGTGTACGGGGCGGCATCGGCCAGCGGCTGGATGCGACCCGAAGGAGCGGACGCGTTGCTGCAACTTTCCCATCGCGCCAAGCTTGCGCTTCGCCTGCCCCGGCACCGGCTGGACGATGCCGGGGCGCTGGTCGGCCGCACGCTGCAGGTGGCCGGCTGGCCGCTGCGCGTCGACGGGCTCACGCTGCGCCCGCTGTCGCGGATCACGACCCTTTTTTCGCGCTGCGTCGTCCTCGCCGACGCGGGCGACGAAGCCGCTTTCCTGGCGGCCGCCGCGGGCGAACTTGGCACGCTCGGCATCGACCCGGGGACCCTGGTGTGCGGGCGCGTGACGCCGGTCGCGACCCCGGCGCGCATCTATCGAACCCGCAGCCTGATGGTCGCCGGCCTCACGCCGGCGCAATCGCTTGCGCTGCAGCAGCACGGACTGGGCGACGAGCGCAAGCTCGGCTGCGGCGTGTTCATTCCCCACAAGGATATCGGCGACCTCGACTCGAGGCCGGATTGATCGCACGAGAGGAGACCATGGCGTACAACGTGAACGGAAAGGTGCTCGAGGCGACGGAAAACGGCTATCTCGCATCGCCGGACGACTGGGACAAGGATGTCGCGGAAGCGATCGCGGCGGCGGAGGAGATCACGCTCACCCAGGACCACTGGGACGTGATCGAGTACCTGCGCGACGCCTACATCAATCACAACGGCGAGCAGCCGAACAATCGCGCGATCCTCAAGGCCATGCAGGACCGATGGCCCGACCGCAAGGTGGACAACAAGACGCTGTTCGATCTCTACCCGGGGAACCCGTCCAAGCAGGCGGGCAAGATCGCCGGGCTGCCGGAGAGCCTGCGCAAGGGCGGGTACTGACGGACCCTCATTCGTAGTGCTTGTGCTGCGCGCGTCTCCTTCCCGCGCGCTGCACCACGCCGCCGCGGATCGTGTAGGGCGGAGTGAGCTCGAAGCCGCCGTACTTCGGATTGAGGGGCTTCAGGAAGCGCCGGTCGCCGTCGAAGACGAGCTGGCGAAAGAAGACGTCGCCGGCGAACTCGACGATCACGTACGAGCCGTCGCGCGGCGCGTAGCCCGGGTCGATGATGATGACGCAGCCATCGTTGAACTCGGGTTCCATGCTGTCGCCCACCACGCGCAACGCATAAGGTTCGAGCGCGCCGCAACCGTTTTGCGCCATGTTGCCCTCTCTCCGCCTTTCCTAGCTCGCGTCGCCGGAAGGTGCTTTCTTGTAAAAGCGGATCACCGCGTCCTCGCGCGCCGGCGGGTCCGCCCGCGGCGCTCGCGAGCTCGCGTTCCCGCGCGCTGATCAGCGCCAGGCATTGGCGCAGATCCTCGATGGTCCCGTCCGACAGCGGATGACGCATGCCGTGCGGCGTGGCGGTATCCTTGATGACGGCGGCAAGCGTGAGTTTGACCGCCGTCAGGATGCGCTGTTCCATGGAAAGTTCCGGGTCGCTCATCGCGTCGGCCTCAGATGTCGGACCACATGCGGATCAGATTAAGGTAAGCAGCATTCACCTGCGCCGTTTCCGCCGCCTCGGGCGCGTCTTGCAGCAGCTTCTCGCGCGCCGCGTTGAGTCCATAGAGCAACTCGCGCTGGCCCGGATCGCGCACCAGACTCTGCACCCAGGTGACGGCGACCAGGCGCTCGCCACGCGTGACCGGACTGACCCGGTGGATGCTTCCGGCCGGGTACAGCACCGCGTCGCCGGCGGCCGGCTTCACCGCCCGGTCGCCCGATTGCGTGCGGATCACGAGCTCGCCCCCATCGTACTCCTGCGGTGTGCTGAGGAAAATCGTGACGGCGATATCGGAGCGGTACTTGACGCCGTCCGCGCCCATGATCGGATCGTCGAGGTGATCGCCGTACGCCATGCCCGGCTCGTAGCGCGCATACAGCGGGCTCGCGACATGCAACGGCAGCGCGCCGGCGCGATAGGTCGGGTGACGCACGAGACCTCCCATCACCACGCGGTTGAGCCGCTCCAGGTCCGCCGCGCCATTCTCGAGCTCCTGGTTGTTCTTCACGCGCCGGGCCGCGGTCCCGGCCGAGAGCCGCCCGTCCACGAACCGCGCTGCGGCAAGCAACGCGCGCACGAGCGCCACTTCGTCGCCTTTGAGCACGCCGGGGATGTGAATCAGCATTCGCTAGGCGAAACAGATCCAGGTGGTGGCAATGTACTTGACTCCCTTCTCCAGCCGCACGCCGCGATGCACATGGGTCCAGAACGGCGGGAACAGCAGGAGCTTGCCCTGCGCCGGGCGGATCAGGACTTCCTGCAGCGGGAACTCGGTCTCGCCGCCCGGCCCCGGGACATCGTTCAGGTACCAGATCGCGACCAGCTGGCGCTCGCTGAACGCCCCCGGGCCCGCGTCGACGTGCCAATGGTAATACTCTCCCGGCACCGTGCGCTGCAGGTTGTAGCCGATGTCCTTGAACGAGTTGGCGGCAAAGTACGGAAACTCTCCCGCAAACTCGTTGAATGTCGCCGCGAGTTGCTGCGACAAGGTCCGGTCGATGTCGCGCCAGTCCTCCCGCCCGCTGATGCGAAGGTCGGTCGAGCGCTTCACATCCGGCGCCTCGTCGCCCCCCTGGCCTATGCGGCCGGCGTACTGCTGGTCGGTGCGTGTCTCGAAGCGCGCGATTGCCTCGGCGCACACGTCGGCCGGCAGCGCCTGGGCGACCTCATAGATGAAGCTGAGGGGCTTGACCTCGCGGATCCGCGCGCTGGAAAGCGGCATGGCCTACGCGAAGAGCAACTCGGTATTCTGCATCTCGCCGGAAACGTCGATGTCCACGCCGGTCGCGCCGGGCATTCGCAGCGCGATGTACGCGGTCATCAGCAGGGTGGTCGCCTCGTTGCCGTTCATGATGCCGGTCAGCAGCTTGTCCGCGACGATCTGGCAGCGCTGCAGCCGGTCGGGCCGCTCGACGAACTGCCGGCTCATCTGCCAGCCGCGGTCCATGTCGCGGTCCAGCGCAGCGTGGAACTCGGCCGCCTCGTCCAGAAGCTCTTCCGGCACCTCGATGGCGTAGACCTGCTCGCCGATGACGACCTTGAAGCGCATTCGGGTTCCGGGATCGGCCTGCCGCGCACGCGGCGCGAAATACCTGCGAGGGTATCGCGGCGCACGGGTCGCGACAAGGACACGGGGCTTCGAGGAATTGAAACGGCCTCCGTCATCCCTTACCATGCGCCCATTGAACGAATCGAGGAGCGCGACCGATGAGCACCGTCTATTACGAAACCGTCGACCGCATGCAGAAGAAAGACGTGGACCCGGAGTACGTCATCGGCTGGGCCAGCGGCTATCTGCACAACCCCAGGCGCGAGGCGCAGCGCGTCAACGCAGCCTACGAAGCCGGCTACACGGACGGCATGGAAAAGAATGCCGGCGGCTTCGAGGCCTGGATCAGGAAGTAGCCGGCGGGTCGCCGGACGCTTTCTCGGCCAGCGCGCGCAGCCTTGCGGCCTCGGCGGCGTCGCGCTCGACGCCCACGCCCTTCTCGTACATCATCGCGAGCGTCGACTGCGATCCGGCCAGGCCCTGCTCCGCGGCGAGCTTGAACCACCGGGCGGCCTCGGCGGGATCGGCCCGGGTGCATTCGCCCTGAAAGTACATGAAGCCGAGGCCGTGCTGCGCGAGGGCAAAGCCCTGTTCGGCGGCGGCGCGCATCCATTTCACCGCGTTCGCGCAATTCTTCACCACGCCCAGTCCCACCTGCGCCATGATCGCAACGCGGTATTGCGCGCGAGGATCGCCTTGTTCCGCCAGCGGCCGCAGCAGCTGCATGGCGCGCGCGAATTCCTTGGCCTCGAAGGCGGCGATTCCGCTCGACAGTTCCATATCCAATCCTGACATGCGTCGCTCCCGGGATTACCATCCCCGAATATAGTGCATTGAAAGGAAACCATGGCGATCATCAGCACCCACCCGTCGGTGGCGCTCGTCAAGACCCGGTGGCGCAACAAGGGCGCGCGCACGCTGGCCGACAGGGCAGGCGTGATCGGCGCGAACGTCTGGAAGATCTCGCTCGAGATCTTCAAGCACATGGAAAGGGAGGGCTTCCGGTTCGGCTCGGACCGGCTGGTGACCGACGTCATCACCGAGTTCATCGCGTTTCTCGTTCAGCTCGTCGACCGCGCCGTGTACGGCAAGCTCACCGAGGCGGACCGCGCCTCGCTCGTCGGCGAGCTCGCGCGCCATCTGGCCGCGACCATGGAGAACAATCAGCTCGACCTGTTCGGGCCGGGGGAATACCGCAAGCCGTTCATCGACCTGATCAACGCGCGCTTCGACGAGTACGCGGGCTTCGCGTTCACCGGAGGCGATCCGGATTACGCTTGCCTGCGCTATTTCGCCGGCAAAGTGTCCGACGCGATGGCGAGCGGCGACAACAAGTGGGTCGTCGAGCAGATGATGGACATCGAATCGCCGGAAATGGTGCGCGTCATCAAAAAGCTGATCGACCAAACGGTCAATGCGGTGCCTGTCTAGCTGGCCGAACGCGCGCCGGCAGGCGGCGAAGCGTTCGCGAGCAGGGCGTCCGTCGCGATCTCACGGGCGCCCGGGTCGACCGCGAGCAGCTCCCGTGCCGTCGCGAGCCAGCGCTCCCTTCCGTCGCGCGCGACCTCTCCCAGTCGATCCAGGACGCCAACGCGCAGATAATGCTCGTAGGCGTCGAGCGCCTCCGGAAACAGCTGCCGGCGTGGAGCGTCGAAGGTGGCGAAATAGAAATGCAGCGCCGGCAGGTTGCCGCGCGCGAGCAACCCCGGCAGGGTCGACAGGCAGTCGGCAAGGAGATCGCGCACCGCGCGCACGACCGGCTCGCTGCGGGTGCGCGATGCCGACAGCGCCATTTCGCGCCACGGCGCGCCGAGCAGCTCGCCGGCCATGGCCTCGCCGACCTCGTGCAGGATCATCGTTTCCATCTCGTTGTCGGCCATCCGCTGCAGCGCCGCTTCGGTGTCGGCGATGAAGTCGTAACTCGCCAGCGCACGCGCCATGGCGTTGTCCTGCTTGCGCCACTGCCACTCCTCGATCTTCTCCCACAGGTAGCGGCGCACCGACTCGAGACGCAGGTAGATCGTGCGCCCCTGAAGCATCGCCGGCGGCGCGGCCAACTCGCGCGCGTACTCGGAGGAAGAAATCAGGATCGTGAATCCGGCGCGCTCCTCGACCCGCAGCAGCCGGCCCAGGAAGAACATCGGCTTCCGATAGCGCCCGTAGCCCGCACTGTAGACGCAGCCCTGCGGCAGCAGCTCGCGATTGGCCGCGTCGGCGTCGAACGGGTCGAGCTCGCCGCGCGCGAGCGGCAGCGGCATGAACTCATCGGCCTCGATGCGGTTCCACGCCTGCTCGCGCGCCGACAGCCAATCGCCCAATTCGTCCTTGGGCAGCGATCGCGTGAACGGCAGCTCCTGCTCCCAGCGATAGTACTCGCGCATCTTCAGCAGGAACGTGCACAGGCCGTAATCCCCCGCGTGGCGGGCATCGGAGATGTCGCAGTTGCGCTGGACGGCGCTCTCGAGCCGGCGAAGATTTCGCATCATTGTCGTGCGCCTATAATGACACCGGCGCTGCGTGGCCGACGTTCGCCACCTGGAGGACGAACCCATGACGAATCTGCTGGATGAAATCGTGAGCGGCGAAAGCGGCGCCGGCAAGGACCCCCGATTCCCTCACGCGCCGGAGAACTGGACGCCGGCATCCGCCGTCGAGGCGGCGCGCGGCGAAGGCCTGGAACTCGGCGACGACCACTGGGAAGCGCTGCGCGCCCTGCACGAGTACTACGGCCGACACGAGGCGATGGCCGTCAACCTGCGCGAGCTGCACGATGCGCTCGACGAGAAGTTTCACCGTCATGGCGGCATCAGGCATCTCTATCGGCTCTTTCCCGGCGGGCCGGTGGCGCAAGGCTGCAGGATCGCCGGGCTCAAGGCGCCTGCGGGCGCGGTCGACAAGGGTTTCGGCAGCGTGGCCTAGCGGCGCCGCAGTCGAGCGGGCGTCGCTACGCTGCTTCAGCCGCTTGCCCGATTCGGCAATCCCGATTCCGACGCCACGCGGTGCTCGACCGCGAAGACAGCCGCCTCCACCCGCGACGTGAGCCCGAGCTTCGACAGGATGTGGCGGACGTGGAGCTTCACGGTGTCGTGGCTGATCTCGAGCACCTGCGCGATCGCCTTGTTGCTCTTGCCGCTCGCGAGCTGCTGCAGGATCTCGCGCTCGCGCCCGGTCAGCTGCTTCAGGTAGTCGCCGCGGGTCTTGCCTTCCTTGGACGGCACCAGGAGGTCGACGAGCTTCGCCGCCATCAGCGGCGCGACGACGATCTCGCCGCGCGCGGTGCGGCGGATGGCGTCGATCACGTCGTCCGGGTCCATGTCCTTCAGCAGATAGCCGCGCACGCCGGCGCGGAACGCGCGGGCAAGGTCGTCCTTGAGGTCGCTCATCGTCAGCACGACGACCGGCGTCTCGATGCCTTCGGCCCGTATGCGGGCGAGCAGCGTGAACCCGTCGACCGGCGCCATCCGCAGGTCCATGATCACAAGGTCCGGCCGCCCGTCGCGCAGGAGGCGGAGCGCCTCGTCCGGATCGCCGGTCGTTCCGAGCACCTTGATGTCGGCGCTCCGTTCCAGCAACTCCGACAGTCCACGGCGGCAGAGCGCGTGATCGTCGATCAGGATGACGCTGATGGCTTCGTTCATACCCCGGATGCGGTTTGCGGTTCCAAGGCCGGGAAGTATAACCGGATGCCCGGCCCCCTTCCCTGACCGGATTCCAGGCGAGGCCACCGGCCAGCGACGCGGCGGTTCTCCCGCCGCGGCCTACCCGAACGGGATATCCACGTCTCCCCATCGCGGTAGTAGACATGGGGCGCCCCGCCCGGTGTAAATGGCGGTACCCTTCGGGCACGGGGCGGGTTCGTGCTGGCCCCATTTGCGCCGGGAGCCACACGCCCGGCGCCCGCCGCGATTCCCGCTCCCGCCATGCCCACGAAGAAGCCCCTACACGATCCCGCCGCGACGCCTCTGCGAGGAGCCACGGCGGAAACGCGCAACACCACCTGCTATATGTGCGCGTGCCGCTGCGGGATCCGCGTCCATCTGCGCAACGGCGAGGTCCGCTACATCGA
>JANMBN010000117.1:0-29436 GCA_031360485.1 Betaproteobacteria bacterium
TGGCGCCGACCTTCTGTTTCCACTCGGGGCTGACCTTCGACAGATAGTCGGTCCAGATGAACGTGGTGCCCGAGCCGTCCGAGCGGCGGACGACCGTGATCAGCTCGTCGGGCAATTTGACGGCCGGATTGAGGTCGGCGATCGGCTTCTCGTTCCACTTCTTGATCCTGCCGAGGTAGATGTCGGCCAGGACGGGGCCCGTGAACTTCATCGCACCCGAAGTGACGCCTTCGATGTTCACGACGGGCACGACGCCGCCGATGATCGCCGGAAACTGCATCAGTCCGGCGGCCTTCAGGTCCTCGGGTTTGAGCGGCATGTCGGACGCGCCGAAATCGACGGTCTTGGCCTTGATCTGGGCGATGCCGCCGCCCGATCCGATCGACTGGTAATTCATTCCGACACCGGTCTTTTGCTTGTAAGCCTCCGCCCACTTGGCGTAGATCGGATACGGGAACGTCGCGCCGGCGCCGGTGATGTCGACCGCAATCGCGGCGGAAACGCCGAACGTGATCGTCGCGGCGGCCAGGAGTCCCTGGGTCAGGTACTTGCGCATTGCGGTTTTCCTCGTCGGTAGCGGAGCTCGACATTGTCAGCGCGCCGTGTGACACCACGATGACAGCGAGCGAATCGGGCTTGCCGCGCCGACGGCCGGCGCATTCGCGAACGGGTACCCGAGGCACTTGCCGCACGGTACACAGGAGGCGGCTGGTGCCAGCGCGGCAGGCGGGAGCCGCGGCGGGGACGGGGTTAAACGAAGTCGGGCGCGATCACGACCTTGAGCACGACGCTCGACTCGGCGCTGCGGATGCGGTTCGACAGCCACCACACCGCGCCTTTGCGAACGCTCCACGAGGCTTCCTCGCCCGAAAGGAGCAGCGCCGCGACCTCGCCGAGCGTCGGTTGATGCCCCACGACGAGAACGGGCTCGTGCGCGTCGGGCCAGCCCGCCGCCGCCAGTACCGCGGCCGGCGATGCGCCCGGCGCGAGCTCCGGAACGACGCGAAACTTGCGCTTCAGCGCGAGCGCCGTCTGCTGGGCTCTATCGGCCGGACTGACCAGCACCCGTGTGGTGGCGGATAGGTGCTGGTCCAGCCACGCCGCCATTCGGTCGGCCTGCTGAAGGCCTTTCGCGGTAAGGCGGCGGCCGAGATCGGGTTCGCCCGATTCGGCTTCGGCATGGCGCCAGAGGATCAGGTCCATCGCATCACCCTGCTACGCATCCTGGTCGGCCTGCTCGGCGAGGCGGGCGAGAAGCTCGTCCTGGGCCGCGCGCAGCCGCTTTCGCCGTTTGACCTTCGGTCGTGAATAGGTTCCATCTCCGGCGAGCTCCCAGGCATCCCGATTGTCGGCGAGGTACGGCTCGAGCCCTTCGGTGATGACGCGGTTCTTGAGTGCCGGATCGAGCACCGGGAACGCGACCTCGATCCGCCGGAACAGGTTGCGCCCCATCCAGTCCGCGCTCGATAGCCAGACGTTCCGGGCGCCGTCGTTGTCGAAGTACCAGATTCGGCTGTGCTCGAGAAATCGGCCGACGATCGAGCGAACCCGGATGTTCTCCGACAGGCCCTCGATGCCGGGGCGCAACGCACAGGCGCCCCGCACGATCAGGTCGATCTCCACACCCGTCTGTGACGCCAGGTAGAGCGCCCTGATCACCCCTTCTTCCAGCACGCCGTTCATCTTCGCCACGATGCGCGCCGGCTTTCCCTCGCGCGCATGCCGCGACTCGCGCCGGATGGCGTCGATCAGCCGCTTGTCCATCGTGAACGGCGCGAGCTGGAGATGCTTCAGGCGCTTCGCCTTGCCGAGGCTCGTGATATGCAGGAACACTTCGTTGACGTCGGCGCAGATTTCGGGGTTCGCCGTGAGCAGCCCGAAGTCCGTGTACAAGCGCGCGGTGCGCGGGTGGTAGTTCCCCGTGCCGAGGTGCGCGTAGGCCTGCAACCGCGTGCGGCCCGCAGCATCGTTCTCCCGCCTCAGCAGCAGGGCGAGCTTGGCGTGGGTCTTGAGCCCGAAAACGCCGTAGACGACCTGGGCGCCCGCCTGCTCGAGCCGCTCGGCCCAGTTGATATTCGCCTCCTCGTCGAACCGCGCGAGCAGCTCGACCACGACGGTGACTTCCTTGCCGCGGAGGGCCGCTTCGATCAGCGCCTCCATCAGCACCGAGTTGACGCCGGTGCGATAGACGGTCTGCTTGATCGCCATCACGTCGGGATCGTCGACCGCCTTGCGGATGAACTGCACGACCGGGTCGAACGACTGGTATGGATGATGCAGCAGGACGTCGCCTTGCCGGATGGTCGCAAGCAGGTCCGCCGAATCCCTGAGCCGGTCGGGCAAGCCGGGAGTGAACGGCGGGTATTCGAGTTCATCGCCGACGACGGCGTCGATCAGCGAGGCCATCCGTGCGAGATTGACGGGACCGTCCACGCGGTAGAGATCGGCGGCGGCCAGGTCGAATTGCTGGAGCAGGAACTTCGCGAGCTGCTCGGGGCAGGTTGCGGCGACCTCGAGGCGCACCGCCTGTCCGAAATGGCGCTGGGGAAGCTCGCCTTCGAGCGCCTGCCGCAGGTTCTTCACTTCTTCCTCGTCGAACCACAGGTCGGCGTCGCGCGTCACCCGGAACTGCGAGTAGCCGACGATCTCGCGCCCCCCGAAGAGCTCGTGCAGGTGCGCGTGAATGACGCTCGACAGCAGGACGAACGTGTTGTCCGCACCGGCAATGTTGCGCGGCAACGTGATGACCCTCGGCACCAGCCGCGGCGCCTTGACGATGGCCACCGCGGTTTCCCGGCCGAACGCGTCGCGGCCCGACAGCTCGACGACGAAGTTCAGGCTCTTGTTGACCACCTGCGGAAACGGATGCGCGGGATCGAGGCCGATCGGCGTCAGCAGCGGCTTGACCTCGCGATGAAAATAGTCGGACACCCACGCGCGCTGTGCGGCATTGCGGTCGCCGTGCCGGAGCAGGCGGATGCCCGCGGCGGGCAGCGCCGGTACGATGGCTTCGTTCAACAGCCGATACTGGTCGGCGACCAGCGCGTGCGTCTCGCCGCCGATGGCCGCCAGCAGTGCGCGCAGCGCCGGCAGCGCCATGCCCGGCGGGGGCACCTTCACCCGCAATTGCTCCTTGAGGCCGGCGACGCGGATCTCGAAGAATTCGTCCAGGTTGCTGCTGACGATGCACAGGAACCGCAGGCGCTCGAGCAGAGGAATCGCCGGATCCTTGGCGAGCTCGAGCACCCGGCGGTTGAACGCGAGCTGCGACAGCTCGCGATTGATCGGCGGAGGGCTGGGGGGTCTCATTCGAAAGCGGGCGGGCGCGGATCGCGCGAGCCGACAAGGGCGGGTGGACAGAATGCACGGACATTATGACAGCCGTGCGACAGCGGGGGCCCAAGGGAGCCGGGACACCGCGGGCCAGCGGCGATTATCTGCTACGCTTCCCGCGGGTCTCCCCCCGCCTTCAGCATGGGCTGCTCGTGCCTGCCACAACGCTCGCCGTCGTCGACCTCGGGTCGAACAGTTTCCGGCTCGAAATCGGCCGGGTCGAAGGCGATCAGATCTACCAGCTCGACACCTGGCGCGAGACACTTCGCCTCGGAGCCGGGTTCGACACGAAGGGGCGGCTCAAGCCTGCCGCGATGCAGGCCGCGCTCGCCTGTCTCGCGCGGTTTCGCGAACGGCTCTCCGGCCTGCACCCGTCCGCCGTGCGCGTCGTCGCGACCAACGCCTTTCGCGTCGCCACGAATGCGCGCGAATTCCTCGCGCGCGCCGAACACGCGATCGGCCTGCCGATCGACGTCATCAGCGGACACGAAGAGGCGCGGCTGACCTATTTCGGCGTCGCGCACGAGTTACCGCGCTCGCCCGAGCCTCGACTCGTCATCGACATCGGTGGCGGCTCGACCGAATTTATCATCGGCCGCGGCCTCGTGCCCGAGCGACTCGATTCGCTCAAGCTCGGCTGCGTCGCGATGACCCAGAGGTTCTTTCCCGACGGCGAAATCACCCGCGCGGGTCTCGACGCCGCGGAAACCGTGGCGCGCGTCGAAATCGAGGCCATCGCGCGGGATTTCGGGCCGAGTCACTGGCGTGAAGCGTACGCGTCGTCCGGGACCGCGGTGGCGCTCGCCGACATCCTCGAGAAGAACGCGTTTTCCGCCGGCGGCATCACGCCGCCCGGACTTGCCCGGCTGCGCCGGCGGATGCTCGGTGCCGGCCACATCTCCCGGCTGCGGTTGACCGCGCTCAAGGCCGAGCGCGCGCCGGTGCTGGCGGGCGGCCTCGCGATCATGTCGGCGGCGGTTGCGGGACTCAAGATAGAGCGCATCGACGCGGTCGGCGGAGCGCTGCGGCTCGGTGTGCTGTACGACCTTCTCGGGCGGACATTCGACGAGGACGCGCGCGCGGTGACCGTCGAGCGGTTCATCGACCGCTACGGCATCGACCGGGCGCAAGCCTCGCGCGTCGCCAAGCTGGCGGTCACGCTCCTGCGGCGCGCCGCGGGCGGGCGCGACCCCATCGCCGAGCAGATGGTCGAGTGGGCCGCGTTGCTGCACGAGGCCGGAATGTCGGTTTCACACACCGGGTTTCACAAGCACGGCGCCTACATCCTGCAGAATGCGGACATGCCCGGATTTTCGGCGGGCGAGCAGAGCCGATTGGCGCTGCTCGTATTCGGCTGCCGCGGCGGGCTCGCGAAGATCGCGGCGGCCTTCGACGACGAAGCGGTTCGCGCCGCCGTGCTGGCGCTTCGTCTCGCCGTGCTGTTCCATCACGCGCGCACGACGATCGCCGTGCCGCGAATCGAGCTGCGGGTTGCGGCCCGCATCCGCATCCGCATTTCGCGGCGCTGGCTGGCCGCGCACCCGTTGAGCGACTACCTGCTGGCCAGGGAACGGGCGCAATGGACGGCGCTCGGCCATTCGTGGAGCGTCCGGGCGAATTAGGACCTGTTCACGCTGCGTCTGCAAGCGCGAACAGGTGCCGGGACGGGTCGCCGACACGCCATCGCCGCGTCGGGGTCGGATTGCATGCCAGCGCCGAGCGGAGCCGCGCGGCGCGGCGCGGGGGTCGGCTACGCGACACCCTCGGCGAGCTTCAACCGCTGCACTTTTCCCGACGGCCCTTTCGGCAGGTCCGCGACAAAACGGAACATCTTCGGCGTCTTGTAGCGGCCGAGCTCGGCCAGGCAATGCGCGCGCAGCTCCTCCTCCGTGCACGTGCAGCCGGACTTCAACACAACGCAGGCAAGGATCTCCTGCCCGTATTCGCGATCCGGAATGCCCACCGCCGCCGCCTCCAGCACTGCGGGGTGCTTCAACAATGCCTCGTCTATTTCGCGCGGCGCGATGTTCTCGCCACCCTTGATGATCAGCTCCTTCAGGCGGCCCGTGATGAAATAGAAGCCGTCGCCGTCGCGATAGCCAAGGTCGCCCGTCGCGAGCCACCCGCCGGCGCGGAGCGCGCGCGCCGTCGCCTCCGCGTCCTTGTGGTAGCGAAGCATCACGTTTTCCCCGCGCAATTCGATCTCGCCGCGCCCGCCGTCATCCTGCACGCCACCGTCGGCGGCGACGATGCGCGCCTCCATCCCCAGCGGACGCCCCGCCGATCCGAGCTTGCGCGCCCGCGGATCGAGCGGATTCGCGAACGCGACCGACGCGCACTCGGTGAGCCCCATCGCCTCCAGCACCGAGACGCCGAACCGGGCCTCGAACTCGCGGTGGTGCTCGGGCGGCAGCGGCGCGGACGCCGAGCGCGCAAAGCGGATGCCGCCGCAGGCCGCCGACTGCGCCGCCGTGAGCATGGGCCCGTTGATCAGGTACGCGATGATCGTCGGGACGACGTTGAGCCACGTCGGCCGGAACGTTTCGACGAGCGACCACCATTGCGAGACGCTGAACCGGTGCGGCATCACGATGCTGCCGCCGGAGACGAGCGGAGCGACGGTGGCGATGCATTGGCCGTTGACGTGGTAGAGCGGCAGCGAGGACAGGACGCGGTCGGACGGCGCCAGCGCATGCGCGTCGGCGACGGAGCGCCCCGCGTGCACCAGGTTGCCATGCGACAGCAGCGCACCTTTCGGCGTGCCCGTCGTGCCCGACGTGTAGATCAGCAAGGCCGGCGATGCCGCGTCGGGGATGCCGGCGGCCGGCGTTTCCGTTACCCAGGGCAGCGCGAGCCCGTCGGGCAAGGTCGGTCGAACCGTCGCAACGCTGCCGATCCGCGCAATGATCGCGGAAAGCCGCTCGACGAACTCCGGCGCGGCGTAGACGATGCGCGTCTCCGAATGGGCAAGCGTGTGCTCGATCAGCGAATCCTGTGCCAGCAGGCTTACCGGCGAGACGACGTAGCCACCGTACATTCCGCCGAGAAAGAAGCTGGCGGCGGCGACGCCGTTGGGCAGCATGTAGGACACCGTCTCGCCGGGGCGAATGCCTTGCGCGGCAAGCTCGGCGCAGAGCGACTCGGCGGCGATGCGGAGCCCGGCGTAGCTCAGCGTCGTTCCCGGCTCCGGCGCGATCAGGAACGGCGCATCCGGCTCGCCGTCGGCGTGGCGGTCGATCGCTTCGCGGATCGTGCGCATGCGTCGGGGCCGGTCAAAGACCGTGCTTCCGGCGATAGTCGGCGAAGAAATCCTCGGCCGCGGGCTCGCGCACGCGCGCGGCCGGCAGCGGATGCACGACGCGAGTGATGTTGAGGAAGTGCCGGTAGTTGAGGTTGTCGGAGATGCTGTTTCCGCCCCAGGTGCCGCAGCCCATCGACAGCGAAAACGGCAGCGCGTTGTCGAAGCTGCCGCCCGTCGCGAAACAATGCGCCTGGTTGACGATCACGCGGCAGACCGGAAGCGCGAGTCCCAGCTGCAGCGCGCGCTCCGGTGCGCGAGTGTGCAGCCCGACGGAATGCCCGGCGCCCTGGTACCGAAGCAGGCTCTCGGCAAGCGCGGCGGCGGCGGTGAAATCGTCGGCGCGATAGAGCGCGAGCACCGGCGACAGCTTTTCGCCCGAAAACGGATGTTCCGGTCCAACGCCGGTCTCGGCGACGACCAGGAACTTCGCCGCGCGCACATCGGCCCGCGCGAGCCCGGCACGCTCGGCAACGATGCCGGCCGCTTGCGCGATGAATTCCGGCGCGAGCTTGCCGCAACCGAACATCGCCGCCTCCAGTTGCCGCGCTTCGGCCGCAGAAAGCAGAACGCCGCCCGCCGCGGCGTGTGCGGCGACCACCGGGTCATACACCCGTGCCACCGCGATGACGCTATTCTCCGACGAGCAGCTCGTGGCATGATCGAAGGTCTTGGAGCGCGCGATCATCGAAGCCGCGGCCGGTATGTCGGCCGTTTCGTCGACGATCGCCGCGACATTGCCCGCGCCGACGCCGAGAGCCGGCGTGCCGCTCTCGTACGCGGCGCGCACGTTGGTCTGCGAACCCGTGGCGACGACGAGGTCGGCCTGCCGCATCAGCGCAAACGTGTGCTCGCGTGTGATCGGCGCCGGGAGCTGCAGCGCGAGGTCGCGCGGCGCGCCGACCCGGTCGAGCTCGGCGTGCACGAATTCGAGCAGGAGCGCCAGCGTCGACCGACCCTTCGGCGACGGCGCCAGGACGATCGCGTTGCGGCCCTTCAACGCATTCAGGTTGTTGTTGGCCGGCGTGGCGGCGGGATTGGTCGACGGCGTGATCGCGGCGACGACCCCGGCCGGCCGCGCGATCTCGATCAGGCCCCGCGCGGGATCCGCGCTGATGATGCCGACCGATTTCGCGCCTTCGAGATCGCGCAACAGGCCGATTGTCTTGCGGTGATTCTTCGCGATCTTGTCGGCGACGCTGCCCAGGCCGGTGTCGCGCACGGCGAGTTCCGCGAGCGCGCGGTTGCGCGCCGGCTCGACGATCGCCCACGCCGCCGCCGTCACCGCCTCGTCCACGCGCTCCTGCGTCCACGTTTCGAAGACGCGCTGCGCGGCCCGCGCGCGGGCAACCAGCGCGGCGACCGCGGATTCCGGCGATCCGGAGGATGGCGCGTTCACGGCGTCGACGACGTCAATCGGGCCGGATCTTCGCGGTCTTGATCACCATCTCCCATTTCGCGAGCTCGTCCTTGATCACGTGGTCGAATTCCGCCTGCGTCGACGCCGCCGCCTCGGCGCCTTGCAGGAGCAGCTTTTCCTTGACCTGCGGATTCTCCAGCACCTTTGCGAACGCGGCGTTCAGCCGGGCAACGACGGCCGGCGGCGTCTTCGCCGGCGCGAGCGCCCCGTACCACGAATCGACGACGAAGCCGGGGATCCCGGACTCCACGATCGTCGGCACGTCGGGTGCGGCGATACTGCGTTTGGCGCTCGTGACCGCGATCGCCCTGAGCTTGCCGGCCTTCACGTGCTGCCACGCCGCCGGCATCGAAACGAACAGGAGCTGCACCTGCCCGCCGATGGTGTCGACGACGGCGGGACCGCCGCCCTTGTACGGAACGTGGACGATATCCACTCCCGTCTTGAGCTTGAACAGCTCGCCCGCGATGTGGCCGGGCGAACCGGTGCCGACCGACGCGTAGTTGAGTTTGCCGGGGCTTGCCTTGGCCAGTGCGATGAGCTCCGTCACGTTGCTGGCCGGCACCGACGGATGGACGACCAGGATCTGCGGGATCATCGCCGCGAGGCTGACGGGGACGAAATCGCGCTCGACGTCGAACGGGAGCTTGTCGTAGAGCTTCGGATTGATCGTGTGCGACGACAGCGTGAACAGGATGTTGTAGCCGTCGGGCGCCGCCTTCGCCGCGATGTCGGTGCCGACGTTGCCCGCGGCGCCGCCGCGATTGTCGATGATGATCGGCTGGCCGAGTTCCGCTGCGAGCGCCTCGTTCATGATGCGGGCGACCACGTCGGTGCCGCCGCCCGGCGGATACGGCACGATGAAGCGGATGGGCCTGTTCGGATAATCCTGCGCCAACACCGGCACCGGCTGAACGAATGCGACGGCAACGGCGAACAGCAGCGCGAGGCGCGCGCACCGGAGTTTCATGTTCGGGTCCTCCCTGCGGTCATTCCGGCGCGAACGCGATGCGCGGCGGAAATCGGCCACCCATTCTGCCACGCCGGGGCGCCGCGAAGCCGGACCGGACTCCCGCGACGGGGGCCCGGCCTCAGGCGCCGGCGATCGACTTGCGAAAGCGGTTGAGCTCCTGCGCCGACGCGAACGTCTGCCCGAACAGCGACGAAAGGTTGTGCAGGATCATCGCGATCACCCGTTTTTCCCACTCGCCGTCGAACCGGATCTGCTTGTCGAGCCAGTGCTCGAGCCACACCGGATCGGGCAGCCGGCTCTGGACGGTATCGTTGGGGAAGAGCCGGTGCGCGACGTGGAGGTTCGTCGGGTGCAACGCCTTCCCGGCACGGCGCGGACTTGCCATCAGCACGCCGAGCTTGGTGAACGCCCGCTTCGCTTCGTCGCCGCAGCGCTCGATCGCGCGTTTCATGTAGCGCAGATAAGCCCCGGCATGGCGTGCCTCGTCGCGCGCGATGAGCTCGTAGATGCGCTTGATGACCGGCTCGGCATGCCACTCGGCGGCGCGGCGGTACCAGTGATTGAGACGTATCTCGCCGCAGAAGTGGAGCATCAGCGTCTCGAGCGGCGGCGCCGGGTCGAACTCGAAGCGCACCGCGTGCAGCTCGGCCTCCGTCGGCGCCAATCCGGGGCGGAACCGGCGCAGGTACTCGATCAGCGCCAGCGCGTGCTTCTGTTCCTCGTAAAACCAGATCGAAAGGAACGCGCTGAAATCGCTGTCGTGGCGATTGTCGCGCAGGAACATCTCGGTCGCGGGCAGGGCCGACCACTCGGTGATCGCGTTCATCTTGATCGTGCGCGCCTGCTCGTCGGAAAGCAGGCTCCCGTCGAACGTGTCCCAGGGAACGTCGGCTTCCAGATTCCAGCGCACCTCTTCAAGCGCCCGGAACAAATCGGGATACAGCATCGATTACCTCGGTTGACCGCGACGGCGGATTGTACGTTGGCACGCGTGGCGCCCCTGCCGCGCGACGGCAAGGCGGTCAACGGCTCGGGCGGACGACCGTGCAACGTACAAGGTTCATGTACGTCGCGGCGAAGCCGGCGGATGCGCCCGACGTGGACGCGAAGCGCACCGTCGTGGGGCCGCGGGCACACGACAGTCGCACGCACCGCAACCCTGCCGGATCGCCGAAACCGCGGGTGGGCAGCCCAGTTTGTGTCCTATACATATAATTGACATCCGTCACTAATTGCCGTATTTTTCAATAACTATTCTATATTGTCCAGGACAATGTAGAATGCGGCGGCACTCCAATGGAATTCGGTTGCCGCCGAGAACATTGAATCCATCCCGGACCATTGCGCGTATGCAAAGCCAGGGGTCTGCAGGCGACGTCGATCGGCGAATCGCCGGGGTCGAGACGCAAAGGGAGTGACCAAGTGCGCATCGCAATCGTGGGATCCGGCATCGCCGGGCTGGGGAGCGCATGGCGGCTGCAGCGACAAGGCCATGCCGTGACGCTGTACGAGGCCAACGATTACCTGGGGGGCCACACGCACACGGTCGACGTGACTCTGGACGGCGTGACGGCGCCGGTCGACACCGGCTTCCTCGTTTTCAACGACCGAACGTATCCGAATCTCGTCGCGCTGTTCGCCGAACTCGGCGTCGTCAGCGTGGCTTCCGAGATGACCTTCTCCGCGCGCATCGACACGGCGGGGCTCGAATGGGCGGGAACGAACGTGGCATCGCTCTTCGCGCAGCCGTCGAATGCGCTTCGGCCCGCCTTCTGGCGCATGCTCGCCGACATCCTCCGCTTCAATCGCGAAACGACCGCGCTGCTCGAGCGCGAAGGGTTATGGTCGATCTCCCTGGGCGAGTTCCTGGACGAGCGCGCATTCGGCGTGCCGTTTCGCGACTGGTACCTGCTCCCGATGGCGGCCGCGATCTGGTCGTCGCCGAAGAAGGACATCCTCGACTTCCCGCTGGCGACGTTCGTTCGTTTCTGCCACAACCACGGCCTCCTGGGCATCCGCAACCGGCCGCAGTGGCGGACGGTGAGGGGCGGCGGCCGCGCGTACGTCGCGCAGATCGCGCGACGGCTCTCCGACGTCCGTCTCGCGACGCCGGTACGGCGGATCCGGCGCGGCGCGCACGGCGTCGACGTCGAAACGGCAGGACGGAGCGAGCGCTTCGACGAGGTGGTGCTCGCGTGCCATAGCGACCAGGCGCGCCGCCTGCTCGCCGATCCGACGCCGGCAGAGGACAAGCTGCTTTCGGCCGTGCGCTACCAGCCCAATCGCGTCATGCTTCACACCGACGTCGCGCTCCTGCCGCGTTCGCGGCGCGCCTGGTCGGCGTGGAACTACCTCGCCGCCGCGGACACCCGCGGAACGCGGCCCGTCGCCGTCAGCTATCTCCTCAACAAGCTGCAGCCGCTCCCGTTCTCGCGGCCGGTCATCGTGACGCTGAACCCGCCCTTCGATCCGGACCCCGCTCTCACCATTCGCGAGTTCGAGTATTCGCATCCGCTTCTCGACCGCGCCGCGCACGACGCGCAGGGCGAGTTCGCCCGGCTCCAGGGGCTGCGTCATACGTGGTACGCGGGCGCGTGGCTCGGCTACGGATTTCACGAGGATGGCTTGAAGTCGGCGTACGCGGTGGCTGCCGGGATCGAACGCCTCGCCGCCACGGCCCGGACGCTCCCGCAGCGTGAATTCGCGGCAGCCTGATCCCGCCATGCGCGCCGCGCCGACCGCTGCCTTGTCCCGCTCCGCGATGCCGGCGGCGGCGGTGCGCGCGCTTCCCGTCGCGGCGAGCGCGCTCGTGCACGGCGAAGTCACGCACCGGCGGACGCGCCCGGCACCCCACGCGTTCACCTACCCGGCTTTCTGCCTGCGTCTCGCGCTGTCGGAACTGCATGCGCTCGAAGCGCGCGGCATCGCTCGCAATCGCCGCGGCGTCGTGTCGTTCCACGACCGCGACTACGGCCCGCGCGACGGCACTCCCCTTGAGCCCTGGGTCCGCTCGCTCCTCGCGGCCGAGCGCGTTGAAGCCGACGGCGAAATAGTCCTGCACGCCTTTCCGCGCATGCTGGGTTACGTGTTCAATCCGGTCAGCTTCTGGGTCTGCCACGACCGCGCCGGTGCGGTGCGCGCCGTGTTGTGCGAGGTCTGCAACACGTTCGGCGAGCGCCACCTGTATCTGCTCGCCGATGCGGACGGCGCCGCGCTCAGCAGCGGCCAGACGCTGACCGCGCGCAAGGTCTTTCACGTCTCGCCATTCTGCGACGTGAAGGGCCGGTACGCGTTTCGCTTCCATTTCGGCGCCGAGCGCTGGCTCGCGCGAATCGACTATTTCGACGACGACAGCGACGAACCGCTGCTCGAGACGTGGATTTCGGGACACGCGGAGCCGATCACGCCGGCGACGACACGCAGCCTCGTGTGGCGCTATCGCCTCTTCACCCTCGGCGTCGTCGCAAGAATCCATTGGCAGGCGCTCAAACTCTGGGCGAAGCGCGTGCCCTACTTCTCCAAGCCCTCCCCGCCGCGGGCGCCCCTTTCACGTTGACATCCATGACGACCTTCGAACACGCCAACCTGCGCACGTTCCCCGCATCGATCTCGATGCCGCCCCCCAACGCGCCGCCGGCCGTGCGCATCCTCTTTGCGCTGCTCGCGCGCCTCGCGTGCGGCGAGCTCGTCGCGGTTGACCCGGATGGGCGCGGGCACCGGTTCGGTCCGGGCCACGACGGCGCCGGCCGGGGCGAGCTGCGGTTTCGCGACTGGCGTCTCGCCCGCGACATCCTCACCGGCGGCGACGTCGCGTTCGCCGAAGCGTGGATGGACGGCCGCTGGGACACACCCGACCTGCCGGCGCTGATGACCGTGCTTGCGCACAACCAGGCGGCGCTCGAGCGCGCGTTCTACGGCCACTGGTGGCAACGCGCGCTCTTCCGGCTGAAGCACTGGCTCAACGCCAACAGCAGGCGGCAGGCCAGGCGCAACATCGTCGCGCACTACGACCTCGGCAACGATTTCTACGCGCTTTGGCTCGACCCGACGATGACCTATTCGGCGGCGGCGTTCGACGGCGATTTCACGCAATCGCTCGCATCCGCGCAACGGGCGAAGTACGAGCGCATTCTCAGCGAGCTTGCATTGCAGCCGGGCGCGCACATCCTCGAAATCGGCTGCGGGTGGGGCGGTTTCGCCGAAGTCGCCGCGCGCGCGGGCTATCGCGTCACCGGGCTGTCGCTGTCCGACGCGCAGACCGCATTCGCGCGCGAACGCATCGCCCGCGCGGGCCTCGCCGACCGCGTGACGCTGCGTGTCCAGGATTATCGCGACGAGCGGGGCACCTACGACGGCGTCGCGTCGATCGAGATGTTCGAGGCCGTGGGCGAGAAGTATTGGCCCGAATACTTCGCGGCCGTGCGGCGCGCGCTCGCGCCGGGCGCCCGCGCATGCGTGCAGACGATCACGATCGCCGACGAGCGGTTCGAGCGTTACCGTGCGCAATCCGATTTCATCCAGCAGTACATCTTCCCGGGAGGAATGCTCGCGTCGCCATCGCGATTCGTCGCCGAGATCGGCGTTGCCGGTTTCGACCTCGCCGGGGTTCGCGCGATCGGCCGCGATTACGCGGAAACGCTCGCCCGGTGGCTTGCCGCATTCGACGCCAATGTCGACGCCGTGCGCGCGCAGGGATTCGACGACCGCTTCATCCGCTGCTGGCGGTTCTATCTCGCGTACTGCATCGGCGGCTTCGCGAGCGGCTCCACCGATGTCGCGCAGTACACGCTCGTTGCGCGCTGAAGCCGGCGGCTTCGTGGTCCGTGCGCTCACGGCGATCGTCGCCGCAACCGTCCTCGCGGCCGAGGCGATGGCGAACCATCTGCAGGTCGACGCGCCGGCCCTCCCGGCCAGCGTCGCGGCACTCGTGACCGGCCTCAGTCCGCAAGGCGGCGGCGAACTGACGTTTCTGGGCCTGTCGGTCTACGACGGGTGGTTCTGGTCGCGCACCCACGCCTGGACGCCCGATCGAGCCTACGCGCTCGACCTCCACTATCACCGCAATCTCGACGGCGCCGGCATCGCCGAGCGCAGCGTCGGCGAGATCGAAGGAATCGGCCGCGGCACGGCCGCCGAGCGTCAACGCTGGGGCGAGGCGATGCGGCGGATCTTTCCCGACGTGCGCAAGGGCGATCGGATCACAGGCGTGAATCTGCCGCCCGACCGGGTCCGCTTCTTCCTCAACGGCACGCCGATCGGCGAAATCGCCGACCCGCAGTTCGGCCCCGCATTTTTCGGGATCTGGCTCGATCCGAACACGTCGCGTCCCGCTTACCGCAGGAAGCTTCTCGGTCAGTCGCCGTGACCCGCCCCCGCCGCTGCCATACCCTCGCAAGGAGAATCGCAACATGCTGAAAATCACACTGGCGGCGCTGGCCGTCGCCGGCCTCGCCGGCTGCGCGTCGGCCGATATCGCCGAATACAAGTCGGACAAACCGATCCTCGATCTCGCACAATACTTCACCGGCACCATCGACGGCTGGGGCATGTTCCAGGACCGCGCGGGCAAGGTGGTGAAGCGCTTCCATGTCCGCATCGACGCGACGTGGGACGGGCGCGTGGGCACGCTTGACGAGCATTTCGAGTACTCGGACGGCGAAAGGCAGAACCGGGTCTGGAAACTCACCAAGGACGGCGACCGGTACAGTGGAACGGCGGCCGATGTCGTCGGCACCGCACAGGGATCGGCGGCGGGCAACGCGCTGCGCTGGAACTACGTGCTGGCGTTGCCGGTGGAAGGTCGCGTGTGGAACGTGGACATGGATGACTGGATGTACCTGATCGACGACAGGACGCTGCTCAACCGCACGACGATGTCGAAGCTCGGCATCCGCGTCGGCGAGGTCACGCTGGCATTCCGCAAACGCTGATCCGCGCTTTCAGGTTCTCCTCGCCATGCCGCTGTTCAGGCCCCTCAACCCGCCGCTGCCCGCGTGGCCGGATTGCCGCGTGTGGGTCATCGGCGCCTCCACCGGCATCGGCGCCGCCACCGCGAAGGCGCTTCTCGCCTCGGGCGCGCGCGTCGCGCTGTCGGCCCGATCGGCCGACAAGCTCGCGGAAGTCGCGGGCGAGGCGGCCGTCGCGCGCGCGCAGGCGCTGATCGAGCCGCTCGATTTCACGCAAGGGACGGAGGTCGCGGCGGCGTGGAACCGCATCCGCGCCGCGTGGAGCGGCTGCGACCTGGTGCTCGTCGTCGCCGGAACCCACAAGGAGATCCGTGCCTGGGAATTGACCGAAGCCGACGCCGACGCGCTGCTCGAGATCAATCTGAACGGGCCGATCGCCACGATCGCCGCGGTGCTGCCCGGGCTCCTCGCGCAGGGCCGGGGCGCGATCGGCGTCGTGTCGTCGGTCGCGGGGTACGGCGGCCTGCCCAAGGCGCTCGTGTACGGGGCCTCCAAGGCCGCGCTGATCAACTTCACGGAGACGCTCTACCTCGACCTCAATCCGAGGGGGCTGGGCGTCTACCTGATCAATCCGGGCTTCGTGCGGACGCCGCTTACGGACAAGAACACGTTCACCATGCCGGCGCTCATCACGGCCGAGGAGGCGGCTGCGACCACGCTCGCGGGCCTGCGCGCCGGACGCTTCGAAATCCACTTTCCGCACCGCTTCACCGTCGCGCTCAAGCTGCTCGGGCTCCTGCCCTATCGCGCCTACTTCGCCGTGGTGCGCCGGATCACCGGGCTGTGACCGCAGTCGGGCAGCGGGTACTCACGTCCAGCCGGCGTCGACGATGAAATTCTGCGCCGTGCACATCCGGCTGTCGTCCGCCGCGAGCCAGAGCACCATGCGGGCGATGTCCGGCGGATAGAGCTTTTCCTTGAGGCACTGGTTCTCTAGCAACTGGCGCTCGCCATCCGCGTCGAGCCACAGCTCGATCTGCCGCTCGGTCATCACCCAGCCGGGCACGACCGTATTGACGCGGATGTGGTCGATGCCCCAGTCCCGCGCCAGGCCGCGCGTGAGGCCGTGCACCGCCGCTTTCGACGTCGTGTACGCGTTATAGCCGCCCTCGCTGTTCATCCAGCTGATCGAGCCGAAATTGACGATCGATCCGCCGCCCGCCGCCCGCATCTGCGGATAGACCGCCTGCGCGGCGAAGAACTGGTGGCGCAGATTGACCGCGATGCGGTCGTTCCAGTAGTCGAGCGTGACATCGATGGCTTTGTGCCGGTCGTCGTTGCCCGCGTTGTTGACGAGCGCGGTGACGGGGCCCGTCTCGTCGCCGACACGCTCGACGATCGCCTGCAGCGCGGCGACGTCGCGCAGGTCGCAATGGACGTAGCGTGGAACGCGCGCTCCCGCCCCGCGAATCCGCGCACACAGCGCGGCCGAGGCCGTATCGTCGATGTCGACGAAAACGACGTTCGCGTGCTGCGCGCAAAAGTGCTCGACCACGCCGGCGCCGATGCCGGAGCCGCCGCCGGTGACGAACACGACCTTGTCGGCGAGGCTCGGATAGCGTGCGAACCGCTCGTTCATGGCGTCCTGGCTCCTTGTCAGCGCAAGGCCCGTACTTTAAGCTGATTCATGCGGGGTCGGGAGGGCCGTCGCGCGCATTCCTTCCGCCGCCCCGGCGAACAATCCGGGCGCGACGACCCCGCGGTGCAGGCCCCGCATGGACGACCCTGGAACGATCATCACACTGCACACGGGACGCGCCGAGCTCGGCGTCGCGCCCGGCGTCGGCGGCTCCATCGCGCACTACCGCTGGGCCGATGGCGCGCGCAGACACGACTGGATGCGTCCTGCGTCGAGCGCGGATCTGGCCGCCGGCACCGCCGACCGCCTCGCCTGCTTTCCACTCGTCCCTTTCTCCAACCGGATTCGCGCGGGCTGCTTTCCGTTCGACGGGCATGCGATCCGGCTGCCGCTGAACCAGTGGCCGCAACCGCATGCGGAGCACGGCCACGGCTGGCAGGCCGCATGGAAGGTCGTGGAGCGCGCCGGTGACCGGCTGACGCTCGAGTACGAACACGCCGCCGGCGCATGGCCCTTTCCCTATCGCGCGCGGCAGGACATCGTGCTGACCGAGGACGAATTGCGCGTCACCCTGTCGGTGGAGAACCGGGGCCGCGAAACCATGCCCGTCGGGCTGGGGCTGCATCCCTATTTTCCGCGCACGGCACGCTGCCGGTTGTCGGCGCAGGTCGACGCGATGTGGGCGACGGACGCCGAAGTGATGCCCACGGCGTTGACCGGTGCCGATCCGCGGCTCGCCGCCGCGGACGGCTTGCCGGTGGCCGACACGGCGCTCGACAACGTGTTCACGGGGTGGGAACGACGGGCGACGATCCGGTGGCCCGAACGCAACGCCCGGCTTTCGATCGAAGCGGACGCGCCCCTCGATTTTCTGGTCGTCTATTCGCCGGCCGCGGAAGATTTCTTCTGCGCCGAGCCGGTCACCCATTGCACGGACGCTTTCAATCTAGCCGCGCAAGGACGCCGCGATACCGGTATGCTGACGCTCCAACCCGGCGCGAGCCTGCCGGCGACGGTCCGCTTCCGGCCGAGTCTCGCTTAGCCGCGGCGGTTGTTCAGAAAATTTGCGGAGGAATGTGATCATGAGGATCGGCCAGCGAATTCACGCGGTTGTCGCCGCGATCGCCGCGGCGTGCGCGTTCACCGGCGTCTCTTCGGCGCAGGCACAATCGGTCGTCGTCTACAACGCCGTCAGCCCGAAGGTGATGACGGCATTCGTCGATGAATTCCAGAAACAGAATCCCGGCATCAAGGTGGACGTGATCAGCGGCGGCAGCGGCGAGCTCCTGACTCGGCTGCAGGCCGAGAAGGCCAAGCCGCGAGCCGACCTGCTCGTCGGGCCGGACATCGACGTTTTCGACGCCGACCTCAGTCTCTACGAAGGCTACAAGTCGAAGGAAGACGCCGCCTTCCCGCGGACGGCGGTCGGGCCCGACAACAAGTATTACGGCTTCTCGACCAACTTCCAGGTGTTCATCGTCAATACGAAGATGATGCCTCTCGACAAGGCGCCGCAGACCTGGATGGACCTCGCCAAGCCGGAGTTCAAGGGCAAGGTCGTGATGGCGAATCCGGCGCAGTCGGGCTCGGCGTATTCGCAGATGCAGCAGATTCTGCAGCTGTACGGCTGGGACGCGATGGACAAGATCATCGCCATCCCGACATTCGTGACCAGCTCGAAGCTCGCGTACCAGAATGTCGCGAAGGGCGAGATCCCCGTCGGACTCACCAGCGAATTCAACGTCGTCGCGAGCAAGGCCGACGGCTTCCCGGTCGACGCGGTCTATCCGAAGGACGGCACGGCGCTCATCAACGACGCCAGCGGCATCATCAAGGGCGGGCCTAACCCGGACAACGCGAAGAAATTCCTCGACTTCCTCAATTCGAAGGCGGCGCACCAGATGATCGTCGACATCGACAAGCGCCGCAGCGCGCGCACCGACGTTGCCCCGCCGGCGGGCCTGCCCGATGCGAAGACGTTGAAGACGTTCGCCTACGACTACAAGGCGGCGGCGACGATGCGCAAAGTCAATCTCGAGCACTTCGACAAGACGCTGTCGGCCAAATAGCGGGCGCGTCGCAAGACCGCGCCCGCCCGAAGGCGGCGCGCGGCTGCCGCGTTCGCCACGTCGTGGCGCCCACGCTACGCCGGGCGCAACGGGTGAGCCCACACGCTCGGGGAAACAGGCGATGCCCAACGCAGCACTGAGCGTGCGCAACCTGACCAAGCAGTTCGCGGTCGGCCCGGCCTCCGTCACCGCGGTCGATCGTGTCACATTCGACGTGCGCGGCGGCGAGTTCTTCACGATGCTGGGCCCGTCGGGTTGCGGCAAGACAACGACGCTGCGCATGGTCGCGGGCCTGGAGAAGGCCACGTCGGGCGAGATCACGGTCGACGGCCGCGACTTCATGGCCGTGCCGCCGCAGCGCCGGAACATCGGCATGGTGTTCCAGTCGTACGCGCTGTTTCCGCACCTGACGATCTTCGAGAACGTCGCCTACGGTCTCCGGCTGCGCGGCATCGACGCCGCCGAGATCCGCCGCCGCGTCGGCGCGACCCTCGGCCTGCTGCAGCTCGAGCCGTACGCGACGCGCCTCCCCGCCGGCCTTTCCGGCGGCCAGCAGCAGCGCGTTTCGCTGGCCCGGGCGCTGGTCTACGAGCCGACGATGCTGCTGCTGGACGAACCTCTGGCCAATCTCGACGCCAAGCTGCGGGTCATGATGCGCGAAGAGATCCGCGCGCTGCAACGCCGGCTGGGCATCACGACGCTCTACGTGACGCACGACCAGGAGGAAGCGACGGCGGTATCCGACCGGCTGGCGGTGTTCGATCGCGGCCGCCTGATCCAGCTCGGGACGCCCGAGGAAATCTACACGCGCCCGCAAACGCTCTTCGTCGCCGACTTCATCGGCCGCGCGAACTTCCTTCCGGTCCGCCTCGCGGTCGGCGGAACGCCGTCCGCCGGCGTGACGCTGCGCAACGGCGCCCGTCTCGCGCCCGAGCGCCAGGTGCGACTCGACGCTGCCGAGGCGGCGACGCTAACGTCCGGCGATGACGGCACCGTCATGATCCGCCCGGAACATCTCGCGCTTTCCACGGCCGTCGGCGATGTTCCGTGCCGCGTCGAACGCATCCAGCTGTTGGGCGGGCTGATTCGGTACACGGTGCAATCCGCCGCGTCGCCCGCCGACATCATGGTCGAAACCACGCGGGCGCTGCCCGGCATCGCCGAGGGTGCCGGCGCCCATCTGCGCATCCCAGCCGCCGACGCGGTTCTCTATCACCGCTAGCCACGATGCCGGCCGCTGCATTGTCCGCCTCAACCGCCGCCTGGCGGCCCGGACGCGACTGGGCGGCGCTGGCGCTGGGGCTGTCGGTCGCGCTGGTCACGATCGTCTTCCTCCTCTACCCGCTTGCCAATGCGATGCTGCTCGCATTCGTCAAGAACGGCGAAGCTCCGGCCTGGGCGAGCCTCACGCTCGCCAATTTCGCGCGATTCTTCACCGCCGCGAGCTACAAGCGCGCGCTGTGGAACTCCATCTACTCGGGGGTCGCGGCGACGCTGCTCGCGACGGCGCTCGCGCTGCCGATGGCCTACGCGGTGGCGCGCATCGAGATCCCTTTCCGCGGGCTGATCTCGGCGATGACCGTCGTGCCGCTGATCTCGCCGCCCTTCATCGGCGCCTACGCCTGGATCATCCTATTGGGGCGCAACGGCACCATCACGCAATTCGTCCACGAATGGACGGGATGGACGCTGCCGACGATCTACGGGCCGCCGGGGGTCATCCTGGCGCTCGCGCTCTCCTATTTTCCCTATGTTTTCCTGATCGTCCAAGGCGCGCTCGCCGCCGCCGACCCGCACATCGAGGAAGCAGCGCGCATGGCGGGCGCGGGCCGCGCGCGGATCCTGCGGACCATCACGCTGCCGCTCGTCTTCCCGGCGGCCGCGGCGTCGATGCTGATCGTTTTCATCAAGGCGATCGGCGATTTCGGCGTGCCGTCGATCCTCGGCGGCGAGTTCCAGGTGCTGCCCACGCTGATCTACTATCAGATCCACGGGTATTTCAACCTGAACGCGGCGTCCGCGATCGCCGCGGTGAACGTGTTGCTCACGCTGCTCGCGATGCTGGCGCTCTCCTGGGTGAACCGCAAGCGCAATTTCGTGACGGTCGGCGGAACCTCGCGCGCCGCGACGCGCCTCGCGAGTCCCGGCGCGCGCGCCTTCGGCAACCTCTATTGCTGGCTGGTCATATTCATCGCGATCCTGCCGCAGCTCGTCATCGCGCTGGCGTCGTTCGCCGCGCGGTGGCCCGGGACCATGCTGCCCGAGAGCTACACGCTCGACCACTATCGGGCCGTCTGGTCGCAATTGACGAGCCCGATCGTGAACAGCCTGATCCTCGCGGGGGTCGCGACGGCGGTGTGCATCGTGTTCGGAACCGTCACGGCGTATGCCAGCGCGCGCGGCCGCCTGCGGGCCCGCTGGGCCCTCGACCTGACCATCATGCTGCCGTTCGTGCTGCCGGGACTTGTGGTCGGCGTCGCCTACCTCACCGCGTTCAACAGCGGTCCGCTGGTGCTGACCGGCACCGCGATCATCCTCGTGCTCGCCTACTTCACGCGGCGCGTCGCATTCGTGTTCCGCTCGGTCGCCGCGGCGATCGGGCAGATCGACCCCAAGCTCGAGGACGCGTCGAAGATCTGCGGCGCGGGCTGGGGGACGACGATGCGCCGCGTGCTGGTGCCGCTCGCCGCGCCCGCGATTCTCGCAGGAGCGGTTCTGGTGTTCTCCACGCTGATCGGCGAAATCAGCGCCACGGTGCTGCTCTATTCCGCCAAGTGGAAGACGATCTCGATCGCCATCTACGAGCTGGTGTTGGGCGACCAGCTCGCGCAGGCGAGCGCGATCGGCACGATCACCACGGTGCTGACGCTGCTGCTGGTGCTGGCCGCGAGCCGGATCGCCGGCAAGAACATGGCCGACCTCTTTCGCTAGCGCCGTTCGGTCAGGACGACGGCGTGATCGCCGTGCGCGTGAACTCGCAGCCGTGCGCGGCATTGGCAGCGTCGATCCAGGCGATGTCGTCGGGCGCGAGGTATTCGACGTAGTTGCCGACCTTGCCCTTGCGCACCTTGAACGCCTCCGGGTCGCCGTCGCGAGCTGCGCGCAACATGTCCTTGCGAAAACGATTCTCCGCCTCGGCCTTGCGCATGTTCTCGAACCGGCAATATTCGACGGCGGCCGCGATCGTCGCCGGCGCGACGCCGGCGCCGAGAAAAGCCAGGACGCGGGCGAGCGTGCCGGCCGTGTCGCGGTGCAGGTCCTCGTAACGGACGAACTCGAACGCGACCGGGACGTGCCGGTTCGCGTGCCAGATCCGGTAGAACGCGAGAATCTTCTCGATCCCGTAGGCGTCGTGGCGAATGAACGCGGAGATCGGCCCGGCAAAGACTCCGATCCGGCGCGTGGCCTGAAAATACGCCGACACCACGTTGTCGCGGATATCGCGCCCGATGAGCAGCACGCGCTTGTTGCGATACCAGCTACGGTCGTCCGGCATGTCCTGCCAGCGCAGGCCCCTTTGCAGCCCGCTGCCGTCGTGATCGAATGCCGCCACCGGCAGCCCTGCCGCGCGCGTCACTGCCGGCATGTCGAGCAGCATCTCCTCCGGCAGCCGGCAATGGTCGACCAGCGCCTTGCCGACAAGCGCACGCAGCCACGTGCGCCCGGCCTTGGGGTACGACAGGAAATAGACGTCCGCCGCGCGCCGCGGCACGTGGCCGTGCGCGACAGTCGCCGACGGCGTCGCCGCGGTCCCGGGTGTCAGAGGAATCGACATCGCGCTCCGCGGCCCATCGCGCTTCGGCGGCCGGATCGTGCGCGGAATCCGCCCCGCATCGCGGTCGTTCTCGCAGCGCCTCGCATCGTGGCCGAACGCATCACGAACCTCGCCGACGGACAATTTCCCAGTATTGGGCGTTCGCGCAGGCGGGTCAACTCCGGGCGTTTGGCGACAACGGACTTGTCCGCACATTTCCGGCAGGAGTTCCGGGCGCACATCGACCGCGCACCGTCCAACCGGTCGCGCCCCCGCAACGTATTACAATTGCCGCGCAAGCCGGCGGTCGAGACGTATCAACGACCGCCGGCTTGTTCCGGGACCGCGGCTCCGGTCGCGCCGCCGGTAAACACCGAGGCGACCCCGCCGGCCCGCTAGCGCGAAATCCGATGCCCACCCTTTTCGACACGATCCACGCCAGCATCGCGCGGCACGCGGACCGCGTTCCCGCGGCCGTCGCGATGGAGGCGCCGGGGCGGCGGCCGCTGACCTTTGCGCGCTTGCGCGACCACATCCTGTCGACGGTCGCGGCGCTCCGGCACGAAGGCATCGGACGCGGCGACTGCGTCGCGATCGTGCATCCGCACGGGCCCGAGATGGCGACGGCCTGCCTTGCCGTCGGCGCGGGCGCGGCGGTCGCGCCGCTCAATCCGGAGTACCGTCGGGCCGAATTCGAATTCCACCTGGCGAGCCTCGCGCCGAAGGTTCTTATCGTCGCGGCCGGGCGCGAATCGCCGGCCCGCGATGTCGCGCGCGCGCTGTCGATCCGCGTCCTGGAAGCCTCGCCGGTCGATGGCGCCGAGGCGGGGATATTCCGCCTCTCGGGCGCGGACGGGCCCGCGGCGGCCGCGGCCGACCTCGCGCAGCCCGACGATCTCGCACTCGTCCTGCACACGTCCGGCACGACCTCGCTCCCGAAGAAAGTGCCGCTGACGCAGCGCAACCTGATCGCGTCGGTGCGCAACCTGGTGGCGTCGCTCGGTCTCTCGCCCGAGGATCGCTGCCTGCACGTGCTGCCGATGTACCACATCGGCGGGCTGATCGACGTGCTCGCCGCGCCGCTCGCCGTCGGCGGATGCGTGATCTGCACGCCCGGATTCTCGGTACCCGCGTTCTACGGGGGACTGGACGCGTCGCGCCCGACCTGGTCGCAGGCGGTGCCGACGATGCTGCAGGAGATCCTTTCGTACGCCGACGACCATCGCGACATCGTCCAGCGGCACGCGCTGCGGTTCATGCGCTCGGTGTCCGCGCCGCTACCCGCGCCGCTGCTCGCAGCGTTCGAGCAGCGGTTCCGCGTTCCCGTGGTCGAGATCTACGGCATGACCGAGACCGCCGGCGTGATCACGAGCAATCCGTTTCCGCACGGCGTGCGCAAACCGGGATCGGTCGGCGTCGCAGCCGGACCCGAGGTCGCCGTCGTGGACGAGGCCGGACGCGCGCGGGCGCCGATGTGCGCTGGCGAAGTCGTCGTCCGCGGCGACAACGTCATGCGCGGCTACGCGAACGGCAGCGCGGGCGGGGGCGCCGAATTTTTCGGTCCATGGTTCCGTACCGGAGACAAGGGGTACCTGGACGGCGATGGCCACCTGTTCCTGACGGGGCGCCTCAAGGAGATCATCAACCGCGGCGGCGAGAAGGTGTCGCCGCGTGAAGTCGACGACGCGCTGCTGGCGCATCCGGCGATCGCCGAGGCGGCGACCTTCGCCGTGCCGCATCCGACGCTCGGGGAGGAGGTCGCGGCGGTGGTGGTGCCCAAAGCGGGGGCCACGGTCGCGAAGGGCGAGTTGATCGAGCACCTCGGCGCGCGGCTCGCATATTTCAAGGTGCCGCGGATCCTCCACATCGTGCCGTCGATCCCGAGGACCGCAGGCGGCAAGCTGCAGCGCCACCGTCTCGCCGCGACGTTCGGACTTTCGGGCGAGACGGGCGCAGCGGCGCGGCCCGCCTACGCGGCGCCGGGCACGCCGGTCGAGCGCGCCCTCGTCGCGCTGTGGGAACGCGCGCTCGGCGCGGGTCTTATCGGCGTCGACGACGATTTCTTCGACCTGGGCGGCGATTCGCTCAAGGCCGCGAGTTTCGTCAACCAGCTCGAGCGGGACTGGGGCGAGACCGTCTACGTCACGGCGGTGTTCGACGCGCCGACGGTCGCGCGGTTCGATCGGTACCTGCGCCGGCACTACCCGAAGCTGGTCGCGAGGATGCTCGGCCGGGAAGCGTCGGCCGACGCGGGGGCGCGGCATCGCGTCGGCGCCGACGACGTGGCAGGCTTCGCCCGGTCGATCGCCCTCACGCTCCGTCCCGGCCGGATGCGCGACGGCCCGAAGAATCCGCCGGCGGTTTTCATCCTGAGCCCGCCGCGATCCGGCTCGACGCTGCTCCGCGCGATGCTCGGCGGCAGCAGCGCATTGTTCGCGCCGCCGGAACTCTACCTGCTGTCGTTCGACACGCTGGCGGACCGCCACGCGTGGTTCGCCGGCTCGCAGCGCTTCCAGCTCGAGGGCAACACGCGCGCAGTGATGCAGCTGCGAAATCAGGGCGTCGACCAGGCCGGGGCGCTGATCCGGGATCTCGAAGCGCAGCGGCTGCCGGTCCGCGACTACTACCGCCTGATGCAAGGCTGGCTCGGCGAGCGCCGGCTCGTCGACAAGACGCCGTACTACGCGGCCCGCATCGAGACGCTGGAGCGCGCCGAGGCGTATTTCGACGGCCCGCTCTACGTGCACCTGCTGCGTCATCCGCACGGGATGATCCGCTCGCTCGACGAAGCAAAGCTCGATCAGCTCTGGTACCCGCGCCTTGTCGGCGTGGAGGAGGCAGCGCGCACGCCGTGCCCCTGGCCGCGCGAGGCGTTCGCCGAAATGCTCTGGATCGTGCTGCACCGGAACATCCTGGCCTTTCTCGAGCGCGTGCCGCAGGAGCGCAAGTTCCGGATCAAATTCGAGGACCTCGTCACCGCGCCCGCGCCCGCGACCGTCGAGCTGTGCCGGTTTCTCGGCGTCCCGTTCGAGCCGGCGATGCTCGATCCGCAGCGCGACCGCCGGGAGCGAATGACCGATGGCATCCACCCCGAGTCGCGGATGATCGGCGACATGAAATTCCACCAGCACCGGACGATCGACGCTGCCGTCGCGGACCGCTGGAAGCGCGAGGTCCGCGCCGACTTCCTGTCCGACGAAGCGTGGGCGCTCGCCGCGACGCTGGGCTACGACCGGGCCGCCGCGGAATCCGCGGAGCGGACGGTGCTCGAGATTTGAAGCCCCTCGCCGAATTCCTGGCCGAACTCGCGCGATCGGACGTCCGGCTCGGGCTCGACGGCGAGAACCTGCGCGTCGACGCGCCCAGCGACGCGCTGACCGCCGACCTGCGGTCGCAACTGCTCGAGCGGAAACCGGAGCTGATCGCCTATCTGATGGAACTGCGCCCGTCCGGCGACACGGCGCGCGGCGACGTGATCCGCGCGCCGCGCGACGGACCATTGCCGCTGTCGGACGGACAGCAGCGGCTCTACGCGCTCGCGCAGCTAAAGCCCGAGAGCACCGTCTACAACGTCTCCACGGCGTTCCGGCTCGCGGGTCCGCTCGACGTGCGGGTGCTCGAGCAAAGCCTCACCGAGCTCAAGCGGCGCCACGAGGCGCTGCGCACCGTGTTCCGCGAAATCGAGCATGGCCGGCCGGTTCAGCGGATCCTGCCGCCGAAGCCGGCCGCCGTGACGCTGATCGACGTCGCGGCGGAACTGGCGGGGCTCGCATCCGAGGCACGGGACGCGCTGATCCTGCGGCACCTGCAGACGGACGCGCGCGCGCCGCTCGACCTACGCGCGAGACCGCCATGGCGGACGCTCGTGCTGCGCACGGGCGACGACGAGCACGTGGTCGCGTTCACGATGCACCACCTCGTCTTCGACGGGCGATCGCAGCCGATCTTCCTGACGGAGCTCGGTGTCGTCTACCGGGCACTGCTCGCGGGCGAGGCGCCGGGGCTGCCCGACCTTCCGGTGCAGTACGTCGACTTCGCCCACTGGCAGAGGCTGCGGGCAAGCGCCGCGATCGCGGCGGGACAGCTCGACTATTGGGCACGAAAGCTCGGCGGCAAGCCTGCGGAGCTCCGCCTGCCCGCCGACCATCGGCGTCCGCCGCAGCCGGCGCTGGGCGGTCGCAGCCGGATGTTCGCGCTTCCGGAAGCATTGGCCCGATCGCTGCAGGCGCTGGGCCGGCGGGAGGAAGCGAGCGGGTACATCACGCTGCTGGCCGCGTTCTGCGCGCTCCTCAATCGCCATACCGGGCAGGAGGACCTGCTGGTCTGCTCGCCGTTCGCCTCGCGCGACCGCGCCGAATTCGAGGGACTGATCGGATATCTCAACACGATCGTCGTGATGCGCACGGACCTGTCCGGGAATCCGAGCTTCCGGGAGCTGGTGGGGCGCGTCCGCGCGACCGTCATGGAGGCCTGGCAGAACCAGCACGTCCCGCTGCAGAAGGTCGCGGAGCTGCCGGGACTCGCCCGCATTCCGCTGACGCGTGCGATGTTCTCGTACCAGGACACGGGGAGCCGGGTGCTCGATCTGCCCGGTTTGCGCGCGACGCCGATCGACCTGCGCAAGGACGCATCGGACTTCGACCTGGCGCTTTACATCACGGCGGCCGCGCGCGAAGGGCGGCTCACCGGCGTGCTCGAGTACAACGCGGACCTGTTCGACGCCGCGACGATCGACGGGCTGCTCGCAAACTTCGTCCGGCTCCTCGAAAGCGTCACGGCCGATCCGCACCGAGCGCTCGCGTCGCTGCCGCCGGCCGCGGACGACGACCGGGTCGAAGCGCGACTCAACGCGCATCCGCAGATCGACCGGGCCGTGGTCCTGCGGCGTCCCGGCCATGCCGGGTCGGTCGCCTACCTCGTTCTGAACGAGGACGACGTCCCGCAACTCGACGACATCCGCGGCTTCCTGCGCGCCGAGTTTCCCGTCCACCAGGTGCCGACGGCGTTCGTGACGGTGGACCGGATGCCCTTTGCCGCGGACGGACGCGTCGACCATGCCGCGCTCCCGCCACCGACGGCGTTGCGCGACCGCGCTGGCCGGTCCTGCGTCGCGCCTCGAACGCCGCTCGAGCGGACGCTCGCGCGAGTCTGGCGACGCGTGCTGTGGCTGGAGGGGGACATCAGCGTGGAGGACGCGTTCGCCGACCTCGGCGGTCACTCTCTCCTGTCCGCGCAACTGATCGTCGAGCTGGAGCGGGAGCTCGCGCGGCCGCTGCCGGCGCGTGCGCTGACGCAGCTCGGCACGATCGCGGACATGGCGCGCATCCTCGAGGAGGACGCGGCCGCGCCGGCGGCCGACGTGTCCGGTTCGCAGGGCGACGGGCTCCAGGACATCCTGCGCCGCCTGCGCACCTACACGGCTTCGTGGATCGGCGCGCGGGCCTCGCCGGAGTCGGTGCTGGTCGGTCTCAACACGGGCGGAACGCGGACGCCGCTCTTCTGGTGCCTGCAGCGCTACCAGGAGCTGACGCAACTCGCGCGCTACCTCGGGCCCGACCAGCCGGTGTACGGAATGCGCAACGGCCACAAGGTGATGACGAGGACCGACGAGAACCTCGCGATTCTCGCGTCCCACTATGTCGACGAGGTCCTCGCGGTGCGCCCGCAGGGTCCGTACATCGTCGGGGGCAACTGCGGCGCGACCCGCGTCGCGTTTCCGCTTGCGCTGGAGCTGAAGGCGCGCGGCCGCGAGGTCGCCTTGCTGTTCATGCACGAGAAGTTCATCCCGCGTCCCTACGCCGGCCGCGTCGCGCTGATGTTCGGGGCAGAGAGCGACCGCAATCCTTACCGGCAGTTCGCGGATCCGGCGTTCGGCTGGCGCAAGTACTACTCCGGCCCGATCTCGGTCGACATCGTGTCCGGCGAACACGCGGAGTTCTTCGTCGAACCCAACGTCCAGGTCCTCACCGACGCGATCCACCGCCGCATGGACGAGGTGCGGGGCGCGCCCGTCCCGCCGGCCGGCGCCCTCCCGGCCGCGCCGGGACTGCAGTGCCTTCCCGCCGACGCTTACCGGGCTCGCTATGTCGTCCGCGCGGCCGGGAGGGTGAGGCGCGGGGAACGGCTGCGGCTCACCGTCGAAATCCGGAACACGAGCGATGTGCCATGGCGATCGGCCGACCGGAGCGGCATCGCGCTCGTGAACCGCTGGCTCGACCGGGAACGGCGTCCGGTGGTCTGGCTCGACGGGCGCACGCCGCTGCCGGCGGATCTCGCGCCGGCCGAGGCGATCACGCTCGAACTGGTCGCGACGGCGCCGGACGCGCCCGGTGAATGGCTGCTCGTGCTCGATCTCGTCGACGAGGGGATTGCCTCGTTCTCGAGCCAGGGGTGCGTGGCGGCGGCCGTCCCCGTCATCGTCGACGACGTGCCGGCCGCGCGCGGACAAAGCTACAATGCCGCTTCGTCGCCGGCAGTCCCCGGCGGTTGAGCGGAGCCGGCATTCCGCGCGACCCCGGACGGCACCTCGCATCAACCGCACACGAAGACGGCACCCATGTCACTGTTCTACCAGCGGCTCCGTTTGGCGATACGGGAACTGGGCGGCATGCACAACGCCCACCTGCACCTGGACCGCGCCGGCACGCTCGACGAGAAGTACCTCGCCAGCATCGACTACCGGATCCTCGACACGTCCCACGCGTCTCTGCACGAGAAGCACGGCCTGATCAACGACATCCATGCCGGGCCGGCGTTCGATCCGGAAGATCTGGCTTCGCGCGTCAACGAGCACCTCGACCTGATGATCGAGGTCGGCACGACCCGCGCCGACACGATGGTCGACGTGACGAACGACCGGGTCGGGCTGTCGGCGCTCGAGACGCTGATGGCGATCAAGCGCGCGCGCGCGAACGAGATCCGGTTCATGGTGGGCGCGTACTCGCCGTTCGGCTTTACGGAGGCCGAACCCCGGCGCTGGGACCTCATGGTCGAGGGCGTGCACAAGGCGGATTTCATCGGCTGCCTGCCCGAAGCGGACGACCA
>JANMBN010000136.1:0-1914 GCA_031360485.1 Betaproteobacteria bacterium
GATGCGGTGTCCGTTCGAGGCAGTCCATGCGGACGTCACCGGGCGGAAAATAGTGCATCGGCGGGGCGCGCGTCTCGTGCAGGATGATCGCTCGCGACGAATCGGCGACCCGCGAAATCGGCTACGAGATCCGCTTCGAGCCTAGCCGGAAGCGGGTCCGCGTCGAATTCAACGGCGCGTGGGTTGCCGATTCGACGCGCGCGATCATCCTGCACGAGACGCGCGCCCCGCCCATGCACTATTTTCCGCCCGGTGACGTCCGCATGGACTGCCTCGAAAGAACACCGCATCAGACCCACTGCCCGTTCAAGGGCAACGCCAGTTACTGGACGTTGAGCGTAGACGGCAAGGTCGCCGAGAACGCGGTGTGGGCCTACGAGGAGCCCTACCGCGAGGCGGAGCCGATACGCGGCTACCTGTCCTTCTACCGCGACAAGATCGCCGCGCTGTACGAGGGCGACGAAGAGGCGGCGTTTCTGCAAAAGGGCGGTGGCGCCGTGCACGGCAATCCGATCGCCGGTTGGCTGATCGAGGAGGCGTGGAAGGCGTCGTCGCCCGAGGCATTGATGGCCGAGTTCTGCGGTTTTCTCCGCGCTGCCGGCTATCCGCTCGCGCGTTCCACTGTCATCATCCCCACGCTGCATCCGCAAATCTTCGCGACCGTGCTCATCTGGCGCGACGATGCCGCCGAGGTGCGGGTCGTGTTCGAGCCGCACGACATCCTGCTGCAGCCCCGGTTTGCCGACAGCCCGTTCGCCCCTATCATCCGCGGCGCCGGCGGCGTGCGCCGCCGCCTCGAGGACGACGACGTGAAGCTCGACTTTCCCGTCGTCCGCGACCTCCACAAGGATGGCGCGACCGACTACGTGGCGATGCCGTTCCGTTTCTCCGACGGTCAGATCAACGTAATTTCCATGACCTCGTTCACCAAAGGCGGCTTTTCCACGGCGCACCTCGGCGGCCTCTACGAAGTCATGCCGTTGCTCGGCCGCCTGTTCGAAGTCCACGCGCAACGGCGCATCTCCGTGAGCCTGCTGGAAACCTACCTCGGGCGAAGCACGGGAAAGCGCGTCCTCGAGGGGCAGATCAAGCACGGGGACGGGCAACGCATCCACGCGGTTATCTGGTTCTGCGATCTCCGCAATTCCACGAGCCTGTCGGAGAGCATGGACGCCGCGACCTATCTCGCGTACCTCAACCGCTTCTTCGCGGCGATGGCCGGCGCGATCATCGACCATGGCGGCGAGATCCTGGCGTACATCGGCGACGCGGTGCTGGCGATCTTCCCGATCGCCGCGGGCGAGACCTCGCCCACCGCCGGCATGGCGCCGGCCGATGCTTGCGCGCGGGCGATCGAGGCGGCGCGGGCGGCGGCCGGACGCATTGCGCTGACCAACGCGGCGCACACCGACCTGCCGGCGCTGCAATACGGGATCGGACTGCACGTCGGCGACGTGACCTACGGCAACATCGGGATTCCGCAACGCCTGCAATTCACCGTCATCGGGTCGGCGGCCAACGAGGCCTCGCGGATCGAGGGCATGACGAAGGAGCTCGGCGAGCCGGTGCTGGTATCCTCGACGTTCGCCGAGCACCATCCGCGCGAGCTCGTCGCCAAAGGTTCGCACGCGTTGAAGGGCGTGACCGGCATGCGCGAACTCTTCGGGCTCGCGCCGGCGACGTCGCCGACGTGACGGCTAAAAGGGCGATGGTTCCGGATTGACGCGACCGGCTCGAATCGAGGGTTCCCTGCGCAGTTTCCGAGGGCCTCGCGAGAACTCTGGTGGAGACGAGGAGGATCGAACTCCCGACCTCCGCATTGCGAACGCGGCGCTCTCCCAGCTGAGCTACGTCCCCGACAGTCTCAAAGTATAGCCGAACGAGGTCGGCGGCGTAAACTGGCGCCCTTTCGCG
>JANMBN010000143.1:0-2057 GCA_031360485.1 Betaproteobacteria bacterium
GCTCGAGCGGGCGGATGTCCGGATACGCATCGCGCTGCTTCGCGGCGGTTTCGCTTCCCGGATAGGCGACGGGAACCGGAGCGCCCGCGCGCAACGGAATGACCGCGACGAACGCCGGCGGATTTTCGGTATCCGTCGTGATGTCGTTGATCGCCGGGACGGCCCGTGCCGCCTGCGCCCAGTGCCAGGGAAAATACGCGACGCCGCAGCCGAGCACGAGCGTGGCGACGAGCATCGGCACATGGCTGGCGCGGACACGCGGGATCAACAACCCCGCGAGTGCGAGTGCGGCCGTCCCGAGGCCCGTGTAAAGGCTCCAGCGGACGAGCTGGAACCCGAAGCGGTAGTCCCAGAGGCCGAATCGCGCGCCGTAGCCCGCGGCAACGAGAATTGCGGCGGAGGCCAGCGCAAGCGTCAGCGGAATTCCTGCAACGTTCATGGGAATCTGCGAAATGCCGGATAATGCGGACTCTACGCCGCCGCGATTGATCGGGTCAACGCGAGGCCGTGGACCCAAGGCGATTCCCGCACGCCAAGCGATGCACGGCGTGACGGCATCCTGCTTCCGAATTTCGTGCCTCCGTGACCGACCTCTTCGCTTCCGCCAACCCTGCCGCGCCGCTCGCCGACCGGCTGCGTCCGAAGTCGATCGACGCCGTGATCGGCCAGCGGCACCTGCTCGCGCCCGGCAAGCCGCTCGCAGTCGCGTTCGCCTCGGGCAAGCCGCATTCGATGATCCTGTGGGGCCCGCCCGGGGTGGGCAAGACGACGCTCGCGCGGCTGATGGCCGACGCGTTCAACGCCGAATTCATTGCGCTGTCCGCGGTGCTTGCCGGCGTCAAGGACATTCGCGACGCCGTCGCCCGGGCCGAAGCGATACTTGCCCAGTCGGGGCGGCACACGATCCTGTTCGTCGACGAGGTGCACCGCTTCAACAAGGCGCAGCAGGATGCGTTCCTGCCGTTCGTGGAACAGGGGCTGGTCACGTTCATCGGCGCCACCACCGAGAATCCGTCGTTCGAGGTCAACAGCGCGCTGCTGTCGCGGGCGGCCGTCTACGTGCTCGAGCCGTTGTCGCCGGAGGAGCTGGGGCAGTTGCTCGACCGTGCGCTGGCGGTCGGCGGACCCGGGCTCCGCGTCGGCGCCGAGGCACGGGACACGCTGGTCGCGTACGCGGACGGCGACGGGCGCCGGCTCATCAATCTCGTCGAGTACCTCGCTACGGCTGCGGGCGAGGGCCGCAAAGAGCCGATCGACGTCGCGTTCGTCGAAGCGACGATCGCGCGCAGCCTCCGCCGCTTCGACAAAGGCGGCGAGGCGTTCTACGACCAGATCTCGGCGTTGCACAAGTCGGTGCGCGGATCCAATCCCGACGCGTCGCTGTACTGGATGTGCCGGATGCTCGACGGCGGCGCCGACCCGCTGTACGTCGGCCGGCGGCTGATCCGGATGGCGACCGAAGACATCGGGCTCGCCGACCCGCGGGCGCTGGCGCTCGCCACCGCGGCGGTGGAGACGTACGAGCGGCTGGGAACGCCGGAGGGAGAACTCGCGCTGGCCGAGGCGGTCATTTACCTCGCGTGCGCCGCGAAGTCCAATGCCGTCTACACGGCTTACAACGCCGCACGCGCATTCATCGCCGAGGACGGCACGCGGCCGGTCCCGCTGCGGCTGCGCAACGCGCCGACGAAGCTGATGAAGGGCCTCGGCTACGGCAAGGGCTATCGCTATGCGCACGACGAAGAGGACGCGTACGCCGCCGGCGAACACTATTTCCCGGACAACATGCCCGCCGTGTCGTGGTACGAGCCGACGGATCGAGGACTGGAAGCGAAGATCAGGGAGAAGCTCGAGTGGCTGCGCGCGCAGGACAAAAAGGCGCGCAACGGCGGTTCGTAGCCGTCCGGTCGCGACCTCTACACGCCGCCTGAAGGCGGCCCCACGAGGTTCCACAGTGCCGTGGGACCGCCTTCAGGCGGCTTGTTCCGCGCATTTGCTAAAATCGGACGATGCTCGATATCAACGTCATCCGCAACGATCTTTCCGCCGTCGTCGCC
>JANMBN010000145.1:0-20734 GCA_031360485.1 Betaproteobacteria bacterium
TGCCGACCGCCTTGACGAGCGGCATCACGACCGGCACGACCAGGATGATCGCCGCCGCCGAGTGCAGGAACATGCCGAGCAGCAGGAAGAGCAGGTTGAGCAGCGCCAGCACCGCCCACTTGTTCTGCGTGTAGTTCGAAACCGCCTTGGCGAGCTGCTGCGGCGCCTGCACCTCCGTGAGGTAAGTGCCGAGCAGCGCGCTCGTCGCGACCAGCAGCATGACGACCGCGGTCTGCACGCCGCCTTCGATCACCGCCTGCTTCAATTGCGCGAGGTGGAGCTCGCGATAGATGACGAGGCCGACGAAGAGCGCCGCGACGACGGCGAGCGCCGCGCCTTCGGTGGCCGTGACGACGCCGCCGAAGATGCCGCCGAGGATGATGATCGGCAGCAGGAACGCCCACAGCGCCTCGCGCGCGGTGCTCGCCACGCGCGCGAGGGAGAACGCCTGCTCGCGGGGCAGGTTGTAGCGCCGCGCGAACCAGTAGGCCATGCCCATCAGCCCGAATCCGCCGAGCACGCCCGGCACGATGCCGGCGACGAAGAGCTGGACGACGGAGGTTTCGGCCATCACCGCGTAGAGGATCATCGGTATCGACGGCGGGATGATCACGGCGAGCGTGGCGGCCGACGACATCACCGCGGCGGCGAGCGGCGCCGGATAGCCCTTGGCCTTCATCGCCGGAATCAGGATCGACCCCAGCGCCGCGATGTCGGCCACCGCCGAGCCGGAAATTTCGGCGAAGAACATCGATGCGCCGACCGACACCTGCGCGAGCCCGCCGCGGATCCAGCCGAACAGCGACGACGCGAACGCGATCAGCCGGTGCGAGATCCCCGACGCATTCATGATCGCCCCGGCGAGGATGAAGAGCGGAATCGCCAGCAACGGAAAGTTGGTTGCGCCGTTGTAGGCGACGAGCGCGAGATTGGGCAGCGTCGCGAGGCCGTGGCTCGCGACCATGGCGACCAGCGCGACGATCCCGAGCGACACGGCGATCGGGACGTTGATGAGCACCAGCGCCAGTACGGCGCCGAACAGCAACAGCATGATCGTCATCGCGGACCCGCCACGGCGATCAGTGCAGGCCTTCGGACAACGACAGTCCGGTGGCCGGCGACGGCGGCCTGGTCGCCGCGACGATGTCGGCGAGGTAGGTCGCTTCGGCGACGACGATCAGCGCCGACGAGATCGGGATCACCGACTGCACGACGCTCATCGGAATCGACGGGAGGCTGACGAGCGCGTCGGTGGCAAGCACGGGCAGGATCCATGCGCCGACGCCGCCAAGCAGCAGGAAGAACGCGATCACGAGGATCTGCGCGGCGATGCCCGCCAGCCGCCTCGCACGCCAGGGCATCCGGTCGACGACCTCGGGACAGCCGATATGCGCGCGTTTGACCGACGCGAGCGCCGCGCCGTAGAACGTGAGCCAGGCGAGCAGCACCGACGCGACCTCGTCGTACCAGGACACCGACCGGCCGACGGTCCGGAAGACGACGCCGAGCGTCACCTCGACGGCCAGCGCGACCATCAGCGCGATGACGACCCACTCGAGCAGCCGGCCGTAGCCGTCGCGGAAGCGGGCCGTGGCTGTCGCCGCAGCCGGCGCGGTCGGATTCACCACGGGTGCGCCGCGCCGCTCACTGCCGCAACGACACGGCGCGGTCGATCACTTCCTTGGCGCCGGGAACTTCCGTGCCGAACTCCTCGTAGATCGGCTTGCTCGCCGCGACGAACGCCTCCTGGTCGACCTCGTTGACCTGCATGCCGGCCTGCTTCAGCTTGACGAGCAGCGCGGTGTCGTCCTTCACGGCGAAATCGTAGACAAAGGCCTGCGTCTCCTTCGCGGTGTCCTCGAGCACCTTGCGCACATCGGCGGGCAGAGTGTTCCATTGGCGCGTGCCCACGGTCAGATAGGCGGGCGTGTAGACGTGGCCCGAGAGCGAAAGGAACTTCTGCACTTCCTGCAGCTTCGCCGAGTAGATCTGCGTAAAGGGATTCTCCTCGCCGTCCATCACGCCGGTCTGCAGCGCGGTGAAGAGCTCGGAAAACTTCATCGGGCTCGGATTGGCGCCGTAGGCCTGGAACATCTTGAGCCGCCACTTGCCTTCCGGCACGCGCAGCTTGATGCCCTTGAGATCGGCCGGCACCTTGATCGGCCGCTTGCTGTTCGTGATGTGACGAATGCCGTTTTCCCACACGGCGAGAACCTTGAGGCCCTTCTTCTCCGCTTCCGGCGCGAGTTTCGCCCAGAACACGTCCTTCTCGATCCGGCCCATGTGCGCGCGGTCCTTGACGATGTAGGGCATCTCGAACACGCCGAAGAGATCGACCTCGGAACTCATCACCGTCGAGGGGAGCGCCATGTCGAGCGTGCCGAGCTTCAGCTTCTGGAGCATTTCCTTGTCGCCGCCCAGTTGGCTGGAGCCGAAGACGACGACCTTGGCCTTGCCGGCGAGCTTGGCATTGGCGCGCTTCGCGTACTCGTCGGCGGAGATCTGGAACAGCGACCCCGGCTCGCCGACGTGGCCCAGCTTGATCTCGAGCTCCGCGTGCGCCGGCGCGGCGACGAGCAGCAGGGCGAGGCTGCCAAGCGCTGCGTTGGCGACAGTGCGAAACAGCACATGGCCGCGGCTGGCCGCGGGGCAACGGGTGGTTGTCATCTGCGATCTCTCCTCGAAGGGCGTCCGTCGTCGCTGGAAGGGTTATCGAACGGCGCGCAGCGATTGTACGCCGCGTAAAGTAGGGTCAGAGACGACTTTTCGAAACACGGAGCGAGGCCTCGCTCAGCCGTACAGGAAAAGTCGTCTCTGACCCTACTTTACGAGATAGTCGATCGCCGCCTGCGTCCCCCCTTTGCGGTGCGGGACGCCGGCGACGGCGAGCCCCATCTCGACGCCGGCGAGCGTGCCGCAGAGCATCAGGTCGTTGAAGGAGCCAAGGTGGCCGATGCGGAAGATCTTCCCCGTCAGCCTGCCGAGTCCCTGCCCCAGTGACATGTCGTAACGGTCGAGCACGACCTTGCGCAGGGCGTCGGCGTTATGGCCGTCCGGCAGCATGACCGCGGTCAACGTCGAGCTGTACCGCGCGGGGTCGGCGCACAGGATCTCGAGCCCCCATGCGCGCACGGCGCGGCGCGTTGCTTCGGCGAGCCGGTCGTGGCGCGCGAAGACCCTGTCCAGGCCCTCGTCCAACAGCATGTCGAGCGCCGCGGCGAGCCCGTACAGCAGGTTGGTCGCGGGCGTGTACGGGAAGAAGCCCGTCGGGTTGATCGCGAGCATCTCCTGCCAGTCCCAGTACGACCGCGGCAGCTTCGCATCTTTGGACGCCGCGAGCGCCTTGGCGCTGATCGCGTTGAACGACAGTCCGGGAGGCAGCATCAGTCCCTTCTGCGACCCGGCGACGGTGACGTCGACGCGCCATTCGTCGTGGCGGTAGTCGATCGACGCCAGCGACGAAATCGTGTCGACCATGAACAGGGCCGGGTGGCCGGCGCGGTCGATCGCGGCGCGGACGTCCGGCATGCTGCTCGTGACCCCGGTCGATGTCTCGTTGTGCACGACGCAGACGGCCTTGATCGCGTGCGCGCGGTCGGCGGCGAGCCGGGACGCGATCGCGTCCGGTGCGACGCCGTGGCGCCAGTCGCCCGGCAGGAATTCGACCGCCAGCCCGAGCCGCTCGGCGAGCTTCTTCCACAGCGCGGCGAAATGACCGGTTTCGGCCATCAGCACGCGGTCGCCCGGCGAGAGCGTGTTGACGAGCGCCGCCTCCCAGGCCCCCGTTCCCGAGGCGGGATAGATGACGACCGCGCCGCCGGTCTTGAACACCTCTTTCATTCCGGCGATGACGGCCTTGCCCAGCGCAGCGAACTCGGGGCCGCGATGGTCGATCGTCGGCGCATCGATCGCCCGCAGCACCCGATCCGGCACATTGGTCGGTCCCGGAATCTGCAGAAAGTGGCGGCCGGATGGATGACGGTTGAGCGGATTCATGGGGAAACCTCGAGATCGCTGAAGGCTGGGTGCGGAAACCGGGCGCGGGCCGGAGGACAGGCGAAGCCCCCCATGCTACTGACGTTTGCCGCGTGCCCGCAAGCGCCGGGCGCGCCATCCTCTACAATCCGGGCCATGCCAGTCGCCGCTCGCGGTCGCTCCCGCAGACTCCTGCCGCCGGTCACTCGCCAGTGAGCGCGCCGGCGCCGCCCGTCGTTCGTCCCCGCGCGGCCAACGGCGATCTCGCCGCGCGCCTCGCAAGCGCGGTCGCCGGCGACGTGCTGTTCGATGCGGCGTCGCGCGGCCGCTACGCGACCGACGCGTCGATCTACCAGATCGTGCCGGTCGGCGTGCTGGTGCCGAAGACCGCCGACGACGTGCGCGCGGCGATCGCCCTCTGCCGCGAGCAGGAGGTGCCCTTGCTGCCGCGCGGCGCCGGAAGCTCCCAATGCGGGCAGACCGTCGGCGCGGCGCTGGTGATCGAACAGTGCCAGCGTCTGACCGACATCGGCGGCGTCGACGGCGCGGCGATGACCGTCGAGGTCGAGCCCGGCGTTGTCCTGGACCAGCTCAACGCGTTCCTGAAGCCGCACGGACTCTGGTTTCCGGTCGACGTCAGCACGTCGGCGCAGGCGACGCTGGGCGGCATGGCCGGCAACAACTCCTGCGGCTCGCGCTCGATCGCGTACGGCAACATGGTGCACAACGTGCTCGCGGTCGACGCGATCCTGTCCGACGGCACCGAGGCGCGCTTCGGCCCCGAGCGCGACATGGGCGCGGCGCCGCCGCGCGTCGGCGAGCTCCTGCGCCGATTGCGCGCGATCGGCGAACGCGAGCGCGGCGAGATCGAGCGCAACGTGCCGAAGGTCCTGCGGCGCGTCGGCGGCTACAACATCGACGTCTGCTGCCCGCAGAGCGAGCGGCCCTACACCTACGACGGCAGCACCAACTTCGCGCATCTCCTGGTCGGCAGCGAAGGCACGCTCGCGTGGACGCGCCGGCTCACGCTGAAGCTCGCGCCGCTGCCGCAGCACCGCGTGCTGGGCGTGGTCAATTTCCCGACGCTGCGCAAGGCGATGGAATCGGCGCGGCACCTCGCCGGGCTTGGGCCCTCGGCGGTCGAGCTCGTCGACCGGACCATGATCGGGCTCGCCCGCGGCAATCCCGCCTTCCGCGCCGTCATCGATCGCGCGCTGATCGGCGAGCCCGACGCGATCCTGCTCGTCGAATTCATCGGCGAGACGCGCGAGGATCCGGTCCGCCGCCTCGCGGAACTCGTCGCGCTGATGGGCGATCTCGGATTGCCCGGCAGCGTCGTCGAGATGACCGACGCCGGCGCGCAGAAGGCGCTGTGGGACGTGCGCAAGGCCGGGCTCAACATCATGATGAGCCTGAAGGGCGACGGCAAGCCGGTGTCGTTCATCGAGGATTGCGCGGTGCCGCTCGAGCATCTGGCCGAGTACGTGGACCGGCTGACCGAGGTGTTCGCCCGGCACGGCACGCGCGGCACCTGGTACGCGCACGCGTCCGTCGGCACGCTGCACGTGCGGCCGATTCTCGACATGCGCCGCGACGGCGCGGCCAAGATGCGCGCGATCGCCGAGGAGGCGAGTGCGCTGGTGCGCGAGTACAAGGGCGCCTTTTCGGGGGAGCACGGCGACGGGCTCGTGCGCACCGAATGGGTGGGGTGGCAGTTCGGCCCGCGCTTGACGCGCGCGTTCGAGGAGATCAAGACCCTGTTCGACCCGGCCGGCGTGATGAACCCCGGCAAGATCGTGCGGGGAACGCGGATGGACGACGCGTCGTTGTTCCGGTTCCGCCCCGATCACCCGACGCAGCCGCTGGCGACCGCGCTCGACTGGTCGGCATGGGATGTGCAGAACGACCCGGTCGCGGGGACATTGACGGCGCCAGGCACCGGCGGCGATCCGGCGGGCGGCTTCGCCAAGGCCGTCGAGATGTGCAACAACAACGGCCATTGCCGCAAGTTCGATGCCGGAACGATGTGCCCGAGCTACCGGGTGACGCGCGACGAGGAGCATCTGACTCGTGGCCGCGCCAACACGCTGCGTCTCGCGCTTTCGGGCCAGCTCGGACCCGGCGCGCTCGCCTCGGAAGCGGTGCGCGCGGCGCTCGATCTCTGCGTAAGCTGCAAGGGGTGCCGGCGCGAATGCCCGACCGGCGTCGACATGGCGAAGATGAAGATCGAGGCGCTCTATCACCGGCAGCGCGCGCACGGACTTTCGTCGACGAATCGGCTCGTCGCGCATCTGCCGCGCTGGGCGCCCTGGGCGGCGCGGCTGCCGTGGCTCGCCAACCTGCGCGACACGCTGCCCGGCGCGGCGAAGCTTGGCGAGGCGTGGCTGGGCTTTTCGGCGCGGCGTTCGCTGCCCGCGTGGCGGCGCGACACGTTCCTGCGCGACACGGCTCGATCGCGCGCGGCCGGCGCGGCGGAAAACGCGAACGTCGTGCTCTTCGCCGACACGTTCACCAACTATTTCGAGCCCGAGAACGCGCACGCCGCGCTCAACGTGCTGCGCGCGGGGGGCTACAGAGTTCACGTCGCGCGGGGCCTCGCCGCCGACGCCGACCCGGCGCGGCCGCTGTGTTGCGGACGAACGTATCTCGCGGCGGGCCTGGTCGACGAGGCCAAGGCCGAAGCGCGCCGCGTCGTCGCCGCGCTGGCGCCGCACGTCGCGCGCGGCGCCGCGATCGTCGGGCTGGAACCGTCGTGCCTCTTGTCGCTGCGGGACGAATTCCTGGTGATGGGCCTCGGCGAGGCCGCGCAACGCCTTTCGGAAAACGCCTTCCTCATCGAGGAGTTTCTCGCGCGCGAGCACCGTGCCGGACGCCTGACTCTCCCGCTCGCCCCGCTGCCGCAGAAGCGGGCGTTGCTGCATGCGCATTGCCACCAGAAGGCGTTCGACGCGGTGACGCCCGTGCAGCAGGTGCTGGCGCTGATCCCCGGTCTCGCGGTCGATCTGATCGAATCGAGCTGCTGCGGGATGGCGGGGAGCTTCGGCTACGACGCCGCGCACTACGACATCTCCGTCCGGATGGCCGAGCTCGCGCTGATGCCGGCCGTGCGCGCGGCGGCAGCGGACACGCTGATCGTCGCCGACGGCACGAGCTGCCGGCACCAGATCGCCGATCTCACGCGCGCAGACCGCCAGCGCGAAGCGGTCCACGCGATCCGCCTACTCGAGCGCGCATTGACAGAGACTCCGCGGAACGCTTCGGACCCGAGCACTGGTCCGGCCGGTCCGGGTATGACCGCGTGACCCCCTTCACCAGGGCCGTTGCGACGCGCCGGTGACGCGGCGGGAAAGATTCACGCCGGGATCGTCTTGGTCCAGAGATCCATCCGTTCCGTGACGAGCGCGCCCGTCACGCCGCGGACGTGACCTGACCCTTCCAGATGCAATGCGGCGCGAGTCATGTGCGTCACCCATTCGGGACTCGAGAGCAACGCGTCGAGCTTGGCGCTGTCGCCGCGAATCAGGAAGAACCCGTTCAGGTCGCCGCCGTGGGCATCGAGAAAGACGACGTCGGACGACTGGATCGCGCCCTTCTGCTGCAGGGCGCCGACGTATTGAACAAATTGCTGGAAATGCTCGGCGCTGATGCGTTCGCGGCCGGGGATCGAACGGTTCCAGGCAAAGAAGACGACGTTGGTACTCATGCGGACTCCTCCTCGTTGTTCGGACGCCAATGCAATCCGCGAATCGACGTCTGCGATTGGCGGTCGTGCCACCCTGGCGCCAACGGGCTAGGCACCTTCGATTGGCTCCTCGACCCTTCCCGCCTGAACGCGCGCCAGACAGAACCCGGACAGGTCCGTGCATCCGATCGCCACCACATAGAGGCGGTAGGCCATCGCGTTGCTGATACGCGACGTTCGCATCGCGAGGACGACGAACACCCGGCCTGCCATCCGGAACAGCGGAAAGAGCAGCCGCGCCGTCCAGTCCCTGTTCGCGAGCAGATACACGTCGTGCCGAACCCGCGCACGGATGTCTTCGCCCCGCGCGATGAGCGTGTTGTAATAGCTGAACTTCGCCGCGCCGGCGGTCATCACGAGTTGGCGCCAAAGGGTGACGGACATGTCGTTGTAGTGCGTCGCCAGGGGCTCGCCGATCCTGCCGATCACGATGCCTTCGTCGCGTGCGCGATGGAACAGCGCCGTCTCGCTGAAGCGAAGGTAGCGCGCATCGAATCCGCCCAGGCGCTCGAACAGATCCCGCGTGATCGCATTGGTCGCGCCCAGCGAGAACACGCCCTGCGCGTCCGCCCGCCGCTCGTGGCGGAGGTTGTGCATGGAGACGAGACTGCCGAGCGGGGATCCGCCGTCGTTGATCCGGGGCGCCCAGGCGATCTCGGTCTCGGGGTGCCGACGAAAATGCCCGGCAATGGTCGCGAGCGCATTCCCGGCGAGCACGGTGTGCCCTTCCATGAAGAAGAGCACGTCCCCCGTCGACCGCTCATACCCCGCCCGGAAAAGCTGAATCTCGTTCGCGACGTCGTCCGTGTCGAGGTCGGTGCGGACGACGGCATCGCACCGGGCGAGCAGGGCCGCGACGGCCGGATCGTCCATTCCTCCATCGATGCCTCTTCCGGCAACCGCGACAAGCTCGTACTGGTCTCGCGGATACGCCTGTCCGACGGCAGACTCCAGCGCTTTCCACCCTGCGTTGCGGCGATCGAACAGCGGCAGGATGATCGAGATCTTCACGAGAACTATTTCGCCAATGCCTGCATCGGCAGATAGCTGCTCGCGACGTTGTGCGCGTGCAGGTACTCGCCGGGTGCGATGGTGCAGATGGCCGTGCCGATCGGGCAGCTGTACTTGACGATGATCTCGCCTTTGGCGATGGCCCGGGCGGCGAACTTGTGACCGACCGCGAGGTTGCGTCCGATGGTGATCGCGGCGCCATCGAGCATGATGGTCTCTTTGGCCTTGAGCGGCCGGAGCGCGACGCCGACGTTGTCCGGCGGCGACATCCGCATGGCCGCGCGCGAGGTGAGCGGTTCAGAACTTGCCATACTTGTTGTAGGCCTCGACCGGATCCATCCCGCCGACGAGCGCGCGGCGCATGTCGGTCTCGGTCGCGACGACTTCCTCGGTTTTCGCGACGACCTCCTCGGCGAGTGCGCGCGGGATGATCACCACGCCGTCGCGGTCGCCCAGCAGATAGTCGCCGGTCGCGATGGTTACGGCGCCGATCGTGACGGGCTCGCCGTACCGGTCGGGAATCCAGCGCTCGACGATGTCCGAGGGCGTGAGGAACGAGCAGAACACGGGAAAGCCCTGCGCCAGCACGAGGTCGGTGTCGCGCGAGCCGCCGTCGACGACGTAACCCGGCACGCCGCGCGCCTTCAACGTCTGTGCGGACAGCTCGCCCATCAGCGCGATCTCGTGGTTGTTGGGCTGGCACACGATCACGTGGCCGGCGGGCGCTTTCGCGAGCAGCGTGCACCAGCCGAGCAGCGTCTCGTGCCGCGACTTCGTGCGGTCGATGTGGCCCGAGACCGTCCAGACCGGTCCGGCGAGCCGCGTGCCCGGCGCGATGGCCTTGATCTCCGGAGGGAGAACGATGTTCGCGTGCCCCATCATCCGCAGCACGTCGTGCACGGCGCCCGTGTAGCAGCGTGCGAGCCGTTCCGTCAGCGTGGTCATGGATCCTCGCCGCCCGTCAAGCCTTCTTCTTCCATCCGCCGACGATGGCGCCCATCACCGCCATGCCCACCACCATATAGCCCGAGTTGATGAGCCAGAGCGAGACCGGACGCGCCTCGAAACCGTAGTTCATCGCCAGCGTCGACGCGATCAACGCCAGCGCCAGCGCGCCTCCGGTTTTCGCGCCGCCGGCCATCGACTGCGCGCCGACCTTCGGCAGCAGCCACGCAAGGGTATACGCGATGATGATCGCGACGGCGAAGCCGATGATCATCGGGATCGCCGTGTTGGGCTGCTCCGCCATGACCTGTGCCTCGGTCTTGCCGATACCCGCGAGCCACGCCTTCGAAAGCGTCGTGTACCAAGCGGCGCCCAGCATGAAATGGGCGATCCCGGCGACCCAGACCGCGATGTGATTGATTCCGCTCATGGACTCTCCCCGAAGATGATCGTCGAAACGGCGCCGGCCTCTTCCGGGCCGGGCCCGCGAATGTTGCGCCCGGGAGTGATTCCGGGCAAGCGGCGACGCAGAACTAGCCCGCGTCAACGAAACAGGTCGAGCTGCCCCGCCGCGTTGGGTGCGGCGGGCGGCCGGAAACGTGACGTGTCGAGCGGCGCGTCGCGCGTCGTGTTGAGATCGAGCCGCCTGCACGCGATCGTAAAACGCCTGCGGATGAGATCCGCGAACTCGCCCCGGCCGCCCATTCGAACGCCGAACCCCGACTCGTTGTCGCGCCCGCCGCGGATCTGCCGCACGATGCTCATCACGTGCGCGGCGCGAAGCGGGTAATGCAGCGCCAGCCAATCGCGGAAGAGCGGCGCGACCTCGAGCGGCAACCGCAACATCGTCCAGCCGGCATGACGCGCGCCGGCCGCGGCCGCCGCCTCGAGGATCGCTTCGAGCTCGTGGTCGGTGAGCTGCGGGATCACCGGCGCGACGTTGACTCCCACCGGCACGCCGGCTTCGCTCAGCGTCTTGACGATCTGCAGGCGGCGGTGCGGCGCGGCGGCTCGCGGGTCGAGCTTGCGGGCGAGCTCCCGGTCGAGCATCGCGATCGAGATGAACACGCGCAGCAGGCCCTTTTCCGCCATCGGCGCGAGCAGATCGAGGTCGCGCTCGACAAGCGCGCCCTTGGTCGTGATCGTCAGCGGATGCCCGCATTCGGCGAGCACCTCGATCACGGACCGCGTGATCTTCCATTCCCGCTCGATCGGCTGGTAGGGATCGGTGTTGGCGCCGAGCGCGATCGGCTCGCAGCGGTAGCCCGGTTTCGCGAGCTCGGCGCGCAGCAGCGCGGCCGCGTTGGGTTTCGCGAACAGCTTCGTCTCGAAATCGAGTCCCGGCGAGAGGTCGAGGTACGCATGCGTCGGCCGCGCGTAGCAATACACGCAGCCGTGCTCGCAGCCCTGGTAAGGGTTGATCGACTGGGTGAACGGGATGTCGGGCGAATCGTTGCGGCTGATGATCGTGCGCGCCGGCTGGATCCGCACGACGGTCTTCTGCGCCGGGGGCGCGACATCCCCGCCCTCGTCGCCGGACGCGACCCAGCCGTCGTCGACCGCCTCGCGTCGCTCGCGCCGGAAGCGGTTTTCCGGATTGAAGGTCGCGCCGCGGCCCTTCACGGGCGCGGCCGGAGCTGCCACGGATTGCCTCCCGGCCTCAGGACGCGAGCACGGCGTCGAGCGTGACGACGATCGACGGGGAGAGCGCGCGCGAGATCACGCAGTTGACCTTGGCGTTGGACGCGATCTCGGCGAACTGCGCGTTGGCGAGTCCCGGCACCTGCGCACGGGTCACCAGGTGGACCGCCGTCACCGTGGGCTTGGCGTCGACCGTGTCCATCGTGAGCTGCGCCTCGGTCTCGATGGCCGTGGCGGTGAAGCCCGCGTTGTTCAACGTGAACGACAACGCCATCGTGAAGCAGCCCGCATGCGCGGCGGCGACCAGTTCCTCGGGATTCGTCCCCTTGCCGTCGCCGAAGCGGGCCTTGAACGAGTAGGGCGTGTCGCGAAGCGTGCCGCTCTGGACCGAAAGCGTGCCGCTGCCCTCTTGCGTGGAGCCCTGCCAGCGGGCGGATGCCTTGCGTTGCATGGTCGTATCCTCGAGACGTTGCGGGACGCGTATTTTAGTCCAGAGCGGACGCATCTGGCGTGCCAAGGCGCCGGCGTTCCCGGGCTTGCGCTACCATTACGCGTCGCTCCTGCCGACACGCGGCCGCTCCAACCCTGCCGATGACCAAGCCGAAGACCACGCATTTCGATACGCTGGCGCTGCACGCCGGGGCGAAGCCGGACCCCGCGACGGGCGCGCGCGCGACGCCGATCCACCTGACCGCGTCGTTCGTATTTCCGGACAGCGACCATGCCGCGGCGCTCTTCAACATGGAGCGGGCAGGGCACGTGTACTCGCGCATCTCCAATCCGACGTGCGCGGTATTGGAGGAACGGATCGCTGCCCTCGAAGGCGGCGTCGGCGCGATCGCGACGGCGAGCGGACAAGCGGCACTGCATCTCGCGATCGTCACGCTGCTGGGCGCCGGGTCGCATATCGTCGCGTCGCGCGCTCTCTACGGCGGGTCGCACAACCTGCTCGACTACACGCTGCCGCGCTTCGGCGTCGACACGACGTTCGTCGATCCGCGCGACGTCGACGCCTGGCGCGCGGCGGTCCGGCCGCAAACGCGCCTTTTCTTCGGCGAAACGCTCGGCAATCCCGGCCTCGATGTCCTCGACATCCCGCGCGTCGCCGATCTCGCGCACGAGCACGGAGTTCCGCTGCTCGTGGACTCGACGTTCACCACGCCCTGGCTGATGCAGCCGTTCGCGCACGGCGCCGACCTCGTGTTCCACTCGGCGACGAAATTCCTTTCGGGTCACGGCGTCGTGATCGGCGGACTGCTCGTGGACTCCGGACGCTTCGATTGGGACGCGCCGCCGGCGCGCGGCAAGTTTCCGACACTGACCGAGCCGTATCGGGGTTTTCACGAGATGGTGTTCGCCGAGGAGTCCACGACGGCGGCTTTCCTCCTGCGGGCGCGGCGCGAGGGCATCCGCGACTTCGGCGCGTGCATGTCGCCGTTCACCGCGTTTCAGATCCTGCAGGGGATCGAGACGCTGCCGTTACGGATGGATCGCCACGTCGAGAACACGCGCAAGGTCGTCGCGTTCCTCGCTCTGCACCCGCTGGTGGACGCGGTCGGCTATCCGGAGTTGCCGGGGCACCCGGACCATGCGCTCGCGCAGCGGCTGTTGCCCAAGGGCTGCGGTGCGGTGTTCAGCTTCAACCTCAAAGGGACGCGCGCGCAGGGCCGGAAATTCATCGCGGCGCTGAAGATCTTTTCGCACCTCGCGAACGTCGGCGATGCGAAATCGCTGGTGATCCATCCGGCGAGCACGACGCATTTCCGGATGTCGGCGGCTGACCTCGTCAAGGGCGGCATCACGGAAGGGACGATCCGGCTCTCCGTCGGACTGGAGAATCCCGACGACCTGATCGAGGATCTGAGCCGCGCGCTGCACGCGGCGGGAAAGGCGTGATGCGTTTTCCCGTCGCGGGCGACGACGTCTACGCGTATACGGGCACGCGAACGCTCGACGCCGCGTTGCCCGCCGTCGTCTTCGTTCACGGCGCCGCGCACGACCACAGCGTCTGGGCGCTGCAGTCGCGGTATTTCGCGCATCATGGCTGGAATGCGCTGGCCGTCGATCTCCCGGGCCACGGACGCTCCGGCGGCGACGCGCTGCGGACGGTTGGCGCGATCGCCGGCTGGATTCCGGCGCTGCTGGACGCCGTCGGCATCCGTGCCGCGGCGCTCGTCGGCCATTCGCTCGGATCGCTGGCGGCGCTCGAATGCGCGGCGCGGCACCCCGGCCGCGTCATCAAGCTCGCGCTGCTCGGCCCCGCGGCGCCGATGACGGTGGCCGACGCGCTCCTCGATGCCGCGAAGCGGAACGACCACGTCGCGTACGAGCTCATCACCGGATGGTCGTACAGTCCGGGCAAGCAGCTGGGCGGCGGTGCGACGCCCGGCGTGTGGCTGATGGGCAACGCGATGCGGCTGATGGAGCGCACCCGGCCGGGCGTCCTCCACGCCGACCTTCTGGCCTGTCATGCCTACGCGGACGGTGTCGAGGCCGCGGCGAAAGTCCGCTGCCCCGCGCTCGCGATCGTCGGCGGGCGCGACCTCATGGCGCCGCCGAGGAATGCCGTCGGCGTTATCGATGCGTTGCCGGACTCCCGCGTCGTCGAGCTCGCCGACTGCGGCCACGCGCTGATGGCCGAACAGCCGGACGCCGTGCTCGAAGCGTTGCGAGCGTTCCTGTAGCGTTGCCCGGCCGACGATGGCGCCCGAGCCCGAACCGCAAGCGACGAGCGTTCCCGCCGTGCGCAAGGTGTCCGCGATGGCGCCATTCGGCTGGCTCGCGTGCGGCTTCCGGGACTACCGCGCACACCGGCTGGCGAGCCTTTTCTACGGTGCGTGCTTCGCCGCCATGGGCTGGTTCGTCGCCTTCACGTTCCAGCATGCGTACGAGTACGTTTCGGCGCTCGTGACCGGCTTCTTTCTGGCCGGACCGTTCCTCGCCATCGGCCTCTACGATCTCTCGCGCCGACGCGAGCGCGGCCTGCCCGCGCGCCTCGTCCCCACGCTCAATGCATGGGCTCCGAACGTCGGAGCGATCGGCATGTTCACGCTGGTATTGGGCGTCATCCTGCTCGTCTGGGCCCGCGCGTCGCTCATCGTGTTCGCGCTGTTCTACACGGGAGAAATGCCGACGGCCGCGACCTTTCTGCGGCAGATGCTCGCACCGGACAACCTCGAGTTCCTGTTCGCCTACGCGTGCGTCGGGGGGTTCTTCGCCGTGCTGGTGTACGCGCTTTCCGTCGTGTCGGCGCCGATGATGCTCGACCAGAACACCGATGGCGTGGTCGCGGTATTGACGAGCCTCAAGGCGTTCGGCGCCAACGTCCCCGCGATGATCGTCTGGGGCGCGATCATCGTTGTCCTCACGGCGGCCGGCTTCGCGCTGCTCTTCGTCGGCCTTGTCGTCACCGTGCCGGTGATCGGACATGCGACCTGGCATGCGTACCGCGCGCTCGTGGAATGATGCCGCGGCGCGCGCACGCGGCGGAGCACAATCGAGGCCCCTATCCCTGCTTCCATTTGATCGAGCAGCCGACCGAAGGGTGCTGGACCTTCGGCGCCTTGCCCGTGCCGGCGACCGCCGCCATCGCATCGTACAGTTCGCGGGCGGCCGCCGGGTCGGACGAACGTCCCGACGCGTCGAGCCGGCCGCGGTACGCAAGCGCGAGATCGCGGTCGAAGCCGAAGAAATCGGGCGTGCAGACGGCGCCGTAGGCCCGCGCGACGTCCTGCGTCTCGTCGATCACGTAGGGAAAGGTCACGCCGTGCCGCGTCGCGAACGCCTTCATGTTGTCGAACGAATCGTCGGGGTGAGCGACGACGTCATTGCTCATGATGGCGATCGCACCGACGCCGCGTTGCCGCAGCCCGGTCATGTCGCGGACGATCTTGGCGATGACCGCCTTGACGTACGGGCAGTGGTTGCAAATGAACATCACCACGGTTCCGTTGGCGCCGCGCACGGATTCGAGCGTGTGGCGGCGGCCGTCGGTGCCCGGAAGGTCGAAGTTCGCGGCGGGCCAACCGGGTTGGCCGGAGGGAGTCGTCTGGCTGGTCATGGCGTCCTCATCGGGTGTGCAGGAAGGGGTCGTTGCGGCATTAAGCGATGGTAAAGCATAACGGCCGCGCGGGGCCGCGGCGAGTGGCGCCGGGCGCCCGGCCCGCGCTGTTGCGACGAGCGACTTGCGACTCGGTACACTAGAACTTTTCCGGATTTCGCCGCGATGCACGTCACCCGCCATTCCGACCCCGACGCATTTCTCGCGGCGGCCGCGCCGATATCCGCACGCGGCGAAGCGTCCGCCAGCTTTTTCACGGGATCGGCGCACGCGATGAAGCGGACGCCGCTGGCCGCCGGGGAGCGCGCCTATCTCGCGACCTACGACGACGGCAAATCCTACGGCGTCGCGATCCAGCGCGACGACGGCCCCGTGATCATCGGCGAGAGCGACGCCGCCGCGGCCACGGCCTTTGCGGTCGACCTGGCGCGCGACGCGACCGGACTTCGCGGCGTGGTGGGCGCTCCGGCCGGATGCGATGCCTTCGTGCGCCGGTGGCACGAGCTGACCGGGCGGATCCACGTGCTGCGCGTTCGCCTGCGCCAGCACGCGCTGACGGCGGTCAGGCACGTACCGGCGGCGCCGGGTGCACTACGGATGGCGACCACGGCCGACACCGGGTGGCTGATCGAGCAGCACATCGCGTTCATCGCGGAAGTCGGCATGCCCGACTCGCCGGAGCGAACACGCGCGGCCCTTCCCCGGCGTGTTGCGCGCGGTGATTTCCGGATCTGGGACGACGGCGGGCGCGTCGCCTACGCCGGATTCAACGACGCGGCCCCCGAATTCGCGCGCGTCGCGCCCGTGTATACGCTGCCCGATCGCCGCGGACGCGGCTACGCGACGGCGCTCGTGGCGGAGCTGTCGCGCGAATTGCTCGCCCGCGGCAAGCGCAAGCTGTTCCTGACGACCGACGTTGCGAACCCGATCTCGAACGCGATCTACGCGCGGATCGGTTACTGCGCGGAGAACGACGACTGCGGCTTCGATTTCGTCGCGCCGGCCTCGTGAGACGATGACGGCGCCGCGCTTTCTGAGTCCCCTCCCGCTCGCGCCCGGGCTTGCCGGGCAGACGATCGAGCTGCACGAATCCGCCGCGCATCACGCCGTTCGCGTGCTTCGGCTTGTCGTGGGCGACGCGCTGACGCTCTTCGACGGCACCGGCGGCGAATACGCGGCGACGCTCGTCGGCATCGACCGGCGCGGGGCATCGGTGCGCATCGAGCGCTTCCTGGCAATCGAGCGCGAGTCGCATCTCGCCGTCACGCTGGCGCAGGGCATCGCCGCGAACGACGCGATGGATCATGCGGTCCGCAAGGCGACGGAGCTCGGCGTGACGTCGATCCAGCCGCTCGTCACCGCGCGCAGCGCGCCCTTTCCGGCGGGCGAGCGAGGCGACAGGCGCCTCCTGCACTGGCGGCAGGTCGCGATCGCGGCGTGCGAGCAGTGCGGGCGCAACCGGATTCCCGAGATCTCGCCGTCGCGTCCGCTCGTCGAATGGCTCGCCGCGTGGAGCGGCGGCGGAATCCTGTTCGTGCCGGATGCGGAGCGATCCGTGGCGACGCTCGCGCAGCCTGCGCCGCCGCTGGCGCTGTTGATCGGCCCGGAGGGCGGATTCGCCGCGCGCGAAGTGACCGCGGCACTCGCCCGGAAATTTCAACCGGTGCGTCTCGGACCGCGCGTGCTGCGGACCGAGACCGCGGCGGTCGCGGGACTTTCGGTGCTGCAGACATTGTGGGGAGATTGGCGATGATGCGAATCGGCTCGGCGCTCCTGATCGCGGCGCTCGTCGCCGGCTGTGCTGCGCCAACGGCGGTTTCCGACCGATTCGCCGCGCAACACTATGCGTACGTCGTCCTGGGTGAGGAGGGCCGCGCCGTGGCCCGGGTCATCACGGCGGCGGCCAGTTGTCCGGCGATCGAACTCGATGGAATCAGCCAGCCGATGGATGTGCGCGCCCGACCCGCAACCGTTCCGCTGCGACCGACGCGCAGCACGCCGGCGGAGTCGAAGCCGTCCGCGTTTCCGGTGCTCGTGTGCGAGAAGTGGATCCCGGGCGGGGTCGGACGCGCGGCGATCGAGGGGCGCGCGCTGCCGCTGCCGAAGGCGAACCCGCGCCGGATCGTCGTTCTCGGCGATACGGGCTGCCGCATCAAGGCGTCCGACCGGATAGCCCAGGGATGCAACGATGCCGCGCTCTGGCCGTTCGCGGCGGTCGCGGATGCCGCAGCGCGTGCCGCACCCGACCTCGTCATCCACGTCGGCGACTATCACTATCGCGAGAACGCGTGCCCGGCCGGCGACGCCGGGTGCGCCGGCAGCCCGTGGGGTTACGGCTGGGATGCATGGGAGGCCGATCTCTTCGCGCCGGCGAAGGCGCTTCTCGCGGCGGCGCCGTGGATCGTCGTCCGCGGCAACCACGAGTCGTGCAGCCGCGCAGGACAGGGGTGGTGGCGCTTCCTCGATCCGCGCCCGCTGGTGCCAACGCAGGACTGCGACGACGCCGCGAACGATTCGATCGGCGACTACAGCGAGCCCTACGCAGTGCCGCTGGGCTCCGGCGCCGACGCCGACACGCAGTTCATCGTGTTCGATTCTTCGCTGGTCGGTGTTCGGCCGCTGCCCGCGAACGATCCGATGCACGTCAAGTATCGGGCGCAGCTCGAGCGCGCGTTCGCGCTGGGCGCGCGGCGGCCGAACACGTTCTTCATGAACCACCATCCGATCCTCGCGTTTGCACCGAACCCGGCGACGCCGGACGTCCCGTACCCGGGCAACGAGGCGTTGCAGTCGGTGCTGGGGGCGCTGCAGCCGACGGTGTTGTTTCCGCCCAACGTGCAGGCCGTTCTCGCCGGCCACGTGCACCTGTTCGAGGTCGTCAGCTTTTCGTCACCGCACCCGGCGCAGTTCGTTTCCGGCAACTCCGGCGACTGGGTCGACCCGCCGTTGAAGCTGCCGCTGCCGGCCGGAACCTCGCCGGCCCCGGGCGCCGTGATGTCGAGCCTGGTGATGACCGACCGGTTCGGCTTCATGTCGATGGAGCGCGACGGCCTTCGCTGGCGGATGGTCGCGCGCGACGCGCAGGGAACGCCGATGATTTCATGCACGCTGTTCGAGCGGCGGGCGACGTGCGATCCGTCGATCGCGGTGAAGTGAACGCGAAACGATTCAGCGTGCCGCCGGCAACGGCAACGCGGTCTTGCCAGCGACCGCGAGCGCCGTCGTTCGCAGCTCGTCCCAGACGTTGCCGCGGCCGATGCCTTTCGACAGCGCGTCGAGGCGTGCGAGCGCGGCGAGCAGCGGCGGGATGGCCTCGGTCCTCACGGTCCGCGCGGCGCGCTCCATTGCCGCCTGCCGTTTCCCCCAGACGCGGGCATCGCGCACCGCGGCGGCCATCGGGGTCCCGGACGCCGTGGCGTCCTGCACCGACGCCAGCGCGTGGATGTCCTCGCCGAGCTGCCACAGAAGCAGTTGAATGCCCTCGCCTTCGGCTTCGAGCGCGGCGATGATGCGCAGCGCGCGCGCCGCGTCGTTCGACAGCCACGCCTCGGAGAGCTGGAAGACGTCGTAGCGGGCGACGTCGGTGACCGCGCGCTCGGCGTCTTCGGCTGCGATCTCGCCCTCGGGCAGCAGCAGGCCGAGCTTCTCGATTTCCTGCCGCGCAGCCAGCAGGTTTCCCTCGCAGCGATCGGCGAGGAAGGCGAGCGTCTCGCGCGTGGCGCGCTGACCCTGGCGCGCGAGGCGTGCCGATATCCATTGCGGAAGTTCGTCGCGCTCGAGCGGATAGACGGCGATCGATACTCCGGCCTTCTTCAACGCCGAAAACCATGCCGACGACTGCGTCGCGCGATCGAGCTTCGGCAGCGTGACGAGCATCGTGTGGTCGGGATTCAAATGCGCGCTGCAGGCCTCGAGCACCTTGGCTCCCTCGACGCCCGGCTTGCCGGAAGGGATGCGCAGATCGATGAGCTTGCGCGCGCCGAAGAGGCCCAGGTTCGCGTTTGCGGCGAGGAGCGCATCCCATTTGAACCCGGACTCGACGACGAGAAGTTCGCGCTCGTCGCACCCCGCCTTGCGCGCGGCGGCGCGGATCGCATCGCCGGCTTCGATCGCGAGCAGCGGCTCGTCGCCGTGCACGACGTACATCGGCGCCAACGAGCGCCCGAGATGCGCGGCGAGCTGGTTCAGGCGAACGTCCATCGTGATCGGTTCATGGTGAGTATGCGGCGTCGACGCGCCCGGGATGGTCGAAGCCATCGGCATTCGCCGCTTCCCGGTCCGCCTTGGCTCGCGCCGGCAATTGTCCTAGCATAGGCGGGAATCGCCGATTTGCGGGCCCTGGTGCCTTCGCCCCGGCCTCCGATCCCGAGGTTCTCGATTCCTGCATGCCCAGACGCCTCGGTGGAGACACCGCATGATTGAGCGCGATTCCCCGGTCCCGCCGCAAGAACCTGCGTCGCCAACGCGCCGCGCCGTGCTTCGCGCGGTGCTTTGGGGCATCGCCTCCCTGCCGTCGCTCGAGTCTCCGGCCCAGCAGAAACCCAAAGAGCCGCGCATCGGCTTTCTCGCCCCGGGCTCGGCGGCAACGCGCGACTACGAGGGCTTTCGCCAGGGCATGCGCGAGCTTGGCCATGTCGAGGGAAGGAATCTCCTGGTCCAACGCCGTTTCGCGGACGGAAAATACGAGCGGCTCGCCGGGCTGGCGGCGGAACTCGCACGGCTCGACGTCGATGTCATCGTCGCGGGAACGACGCTCGGCGTGCAGGCCGCGCGTCAGGCGACCACGACCATTCCCATCGTGATGATAGCCGTCCCCGATCCCGTCGGCGAGGGATTCGCGACGAGCCTTTCGAGGCCCGGGGGCAACATCACCGGTCTTTCCAATATCGTGACAGAGGTCAGCGCAAAGCACGTCGAGCTCCTGCGCTCGGCCGTTCCCAGGCTGGCGCGACTTGCGGTCCTGATCAACCCGCTCAATCCAAGCGATGCGCTGATTCTGGAACAGGTTCAGGGAGCCGCCTATGCGCGCGGCGTGAAGGTCCTCGTGGTCGAGGCCAGCACGGAGAGTCAGATCGAAGCTGCCTTCGTCGCGATGATCCAGGCGCGCACCGAGGCGCTCATCATCGCCGCCGACGCGTACTTTGACGTGCAGAAAGCCCAGATAGCGAGGCTTGCGCTCAAGAGCCGCCTGCCCGCGATGTCGTCGAACCGGGAAATGACCGAAGCCGGCGGCCTGATGAGCTACGGGCAGGATCTCACCGAGCATTATCGGCGCGCAGCGACCTACGTGGACAAGATACTAAAGGGCGCGAAGCCGGGCGATCTTCCGATCGAACAGCCGACCGTGCTCGAATTGGTGA
>JANMBN010000173.1:0-1717 GCA_031360485.1 Betaproteobacteria bacterium
TTACTGGCGACATGCACTGTTTTCCGGCCCGCTGGAAAAAATGGCTTCATGGGTAAAACCGTGGCTGCCCGAGGACATCGCCCGGCGGGTCAGCTTCGAATGACTTATACTTTCACCTGCAAATTGCCGGCTGCCGGGCAGGCATAACTGGGCGTGGAGATCTGAGAGATGTGTGGAATCCTCGGCGTTGTAGCCAAGACCCCGGTCAACCAGTTGCTCTATGACGGGCTGCTGGTCCTGCAGCACCGGGGCCAGGACGCGGCGGGTATCGTTACCGCCGACGGCAGCAAATTCCAGATGCACAAGGGCGGTGGGCTGGTGCGCGACGTCTTCCGCACCCGTGACATGCGCCATCTTGTCGGCAACATGGGCATCGCTCACTGCCGCTATCCGACCGCCGGGTCCGCTTCCTCCTTCGCCGAAGCCCAGCCGCTCTATGTCAATTCCCCGTTTGGCATCGTGCTGGGTCACAACGGCAACCTGACCAACGCGGAGCAGTTGAAGCGCGATCTATTCCTTCAGGATCAGCGCCACGTCAATACCAACTCCGATTCCGAAGTACTGCTGAATGTGCTGGCACATGAATTGCAGGAGGCTGCCACCGGGTATCAGCTCGACCCTCCAGCCATCTTCCGGGCGGTTGCCGGCGTACATCGCCGCTGTCGCGGTGCCTACGCCGTGGTGGCTATGATTTCCGGATACGGGCTGCTGGCGTTCCGCGATCCCCACGGTATCCGCCCGCTGGTGGTGGGAGAGATGAAAACCGAAAAGGGTGCCGAGTACCTGGTGGCTTCCGAAAGCGTCGCGCTCGATACGCTTGGTTTTGAACTGGTGCGCGACGTGGAGCCGGGCGAGGCGATTTTCATCGATCAGGACGGCAATTTCTACAGCCGCCAGTGCGCGGCCAATCCACAGCACAATCCGTGCATCTTCGAATTCGTCTATCTGGCGCGCCCCGAGTCGGTTATCGATGGCATTTCGGTCTACGAGACGCGCATGCGCATGGGCAGAAGTCTGGCGGACAAGATCAGGCGCGATTATCGCGACCTCAAGATCGACGTCGTGATTCCGATTCCCGATTCCAGCCGCCCCTCGGCGATGGAACTGGCGGAAAAGCTCGAGCTGCCTTATCGCGAGGGCTTCATCAAGAACCGCTACATCGGGCGCACCTTCATCATGCCGGGCCATGAGGTGCGCAGGAAATCGGTAAGGCAGAAACTCAATGCGATTGCCATGGAATTCAAGGGCAAGAACGTTCTGCTGGTGGATGACTCGATCGTGCGGGGGACCACCAGCCGTGAAATCGTGCAGATGGCGCGCGATGCGGGCGCACGCAAGGTTTACTTTGCCTCGGCCGCTCCGCCGGTACGCTTTCCCAACGTGTACGGCATCGACATGCCGACCTCGCGCGAACTGATTGCCACCGGACGCAGCGACGACGAGATTGCACGCGAGATCGGCGCCGACAAGTTGATCTACCAGGATCTGGATGCGCTGGTCGATGACGTTAGCTCGGTGAATCCGGAGGTATCGCAATTCGAGACTTCGTGTTTCAACGGCGTCTATGTCACCGGCGACATTACCGTGGAGTACCTGGCGGGTGTCGAGGCGCAGCGCAACGATGATGAACTGTCCAGGGGTGAAGCCAATATCACCCAACTGGATCTGAATCTGGCGACTGCCGAATAGATTTCCCCGGGATGACCGGCGCCCGCAA
>JANMBN010000230.1:0-27683 GCA_031360485.1 Betaproteobacteria bacterium
TTTCGGCGCCGAGGCGCTCGAGCGATGCGATGAAGGGGTCGGCGGCGGCGCTGCGGTAGAGCGGTGGAAGCTTGCCGCGCGCCGCGGCCAGGCGCGCGAGGAGATCCGCGTAGCCCGCGGGTTCGCCCGGACCCGCATCGCGGTCGAGCCACGCGCGGCGAGAGTCCTCGACGCACGCGGCGAGACGCGACAAATCGATCCTGGTCATGAGCGTCACTCCCCCATCTGCAGCAGCGCACCGCGGTCGCGCGCGTTGCGCATCGACCATGCGAATACCGCCGCGCCGAGCGCGAGATAGAAAACGTTGAGCGCCACGGCAACCCAGAAGTGGTCCCAACGGAAAGGGCCGTGGAGCACGACCGCGCGCATCCCTTCGAACACATGGGCCGACGGAATGCCCCAGGCAATCGCCTGCAGCCACGACGGCAGCACGGCAATCGGGTAGTAGACGCCCGACACGGGGGCGATGACGAAGACCGCCGCCCATGCGAGTTCCTCGGCGCCAAGCCCGAGGCGCAGGATCATCCCGGACATCGCGAGGCCGATCGCCCAGCCGAAAACGAGCAGGTTCGCGAAGAACGCGATCAGCGGAAACCCTACCGAAAAGATCGAATACCGGAACAGCAGGAAGGCGAACAGGCACGCGCCGCCGACACCGATCAGCGCGCGGAGCAGGCTCATCGCGAGCTGACCCGCGATGTATTCGGGCAGCGTCAGCGGCGACACGAACAGGTTGCCGAGGTTGCGCGCATAGAATTCCTCGATGAACGTCAGCGACACGCCCAGCTGGCCGCGGAAGAGCAGGTCCCACAGCAGCACCGCGCCGATGAAGAAGCCCGGCGCGTCCTTCAGAAAGTTGTTGGTCGGCGCGAGGTAGACCGTGACGAACCCCCACACGACCATCGTCACCGTCGGGTAATACATCATCGACGCGATGCGCGTCCACGATTTCAGGATCAGGTAACCGTGCCGGCGCAGCACGCCGCGCACCCGGCGCGCCGACGCCGCGGCGCCCGAGTAACGCTCGATCCGCGCCGCGACCGTCATGCGCCGTCCTCGAAGCAGCTCATGCGGTGCTCTCCTCGGCGGCGGTCCCCGGCACGCGCTCCTCGACGCGCCCGCGGGCGATGTCGAGGAATACCTCTTCCATGTTCTCGCGGCCGTAACGGGCGATCAAGTCGCGTGGCGAGCCCTGATCGACGACGACGCCGGCGCGCAGCATGATGACATCGTCGCACAGGCGCTCGACTTCGCCCATGTGGTGCGACGCCAGCAGCATCGTGCAGCCGGTCCTGTGCTGGTAGCGCTCGAGGTACGTGCGCATCCGGTCGCCGATGTCCGGGTCGAGCGACGCGGTCGGCTCGTCGAGCAGCAGCACATCGGGTTCGTTCAGCACGGCCTTCGCGAGGGACACGCGGGTGCGCTGTCCCGCCGACAGGCTGCCGTAGGGGCGCTTCAGCAGGCCGACGAGGTCGCAATCCTCGGCGACTTCGGCGATGCGCTCGCGCGGGCGGCGCAGCCCGTAGAGGTCGGCGAAGACGAACAGGTTCTCGCCGACCGTCAGTCGCTTCGGCAGGTCGACATACGGCGAGGTGAAGTTCATGCGCGCCAGCACCCGGTGGCGCTGCGCCGGCATCTCCTCGCCGAGCACGGTGGCACTTCCCGCGGTCGGCGTCAGCAGGCCGAGGAGCATCGACAACGTCGTCGTCTTGCCGGCGCCGTTGCCGCCGAGCAGCGCCGTGGTCGTTCCGCGCCGCACCGCGAAGGAAATGTGCTTCACCGCCTCGACGGCCCCATACGATTTCGAGAGGCCGGAAACGACGATTGCGGAGTCGAGGGCGGCCATGGCGCTAATGGCCCGCACGCGGCCGACGCGCGCGTAATCCGGGGCGACGCGCACGGAGAGCCGGGCCTGCCGCCGGGACGCTCAGCACTGGATCGTTTGCCGGCAGTATTGGTTGAGCTCTTTCACCACGGCGCGCGCGCCGACCGGACGCGTCGCCTTCCCCGGCCCATACTCCATGGCGAGCTTGAATTCGTATTTCCGGAAAAACGCATCGAATTGCTCGGCGCCGACGGTGCCGACGGCGGCGAGTTCGTCCTTCGCCGCGTCGTATTCGAGCAGGATCGCCGCGAGCGGTTGTGGCGCGGGTCCGGACACCACCCGCGCGCCCGCCGCGGGGTCGTAGACGCTATGCTCGGCGCAGCAGTGGATCACACGCGCGTCGGAGGTCGGCGAGCGCTGCGTCTGGTAGCGAATGAACGACACGTCGCGCGTCGGATACGCGAGCTTGTGCGCGCAGATCGCGGAGAACGCGACGATCGCCTGGTTCGGCCCGGCGCCGCCCTGCCACGCGTACGATGCCCCGTCCTCGCGCCGGAGCGTCGCCGGTGCGTCGACAGGCCGGCCGAGATCGAGCAGGAAACACGGCGTGCCGACGTACGGATAGTGGAACACGTAATTCGTTTGCGCGACGAGCGCGCGGGCGCGCAACGGCAGGCCGGCCGAATCGACGAGCCGCGTCCTTTCGTACATGCGCGGCGGGACATTCGCCCACGCCGACAGCGCCGGAAACCCGACCGCGCCCGACACGGCCGCACACGATCCGAGAAACTTCCGTCGTTCCATCGTGCCTCCTCGCCGTAAATCGCCGGGCCAGCGCGACCCCTACGAACCACGCGAACGGCGTGGCCCGCCGCCGTTATCGACCGCGGGCGGGCGATGGTCGTCCCGGGACGGTCGCTGCGATGTCTCGCTTCGGTTCATGCCGCGACCAGCTCGCGAATGTGCTCGGCCGCGCTGCGGCCCAGCGCGGACAGATCGTAGCCGCCCTCCAGCGTCGACACGATGCGACCTTGCCCGTGCCGCGCCGCCACCGCGAGCAGTTCTCGCGTCACCCACGCATAATCCGCTTCGACCAGCTTGAGTCCCGCCAGCGGATCCTCGCGGTGCGCGTCGAACCCCGCCGAAACGAAGACGATCTCGGGCTTGTGCCGCTCCAGCGCGGGAAGCCAGTGCGCGCGCACCGCATCCCGGAACTCCTCGCTGCCGGAGCCCGCGGCGAGTGGAATGTTGACCATGTTCTCGGCCGGATTGTCGAGCCCCGAGTACGGATACAGCGGATGCTGGAACGTCGAGACCATCAGCACGCGCGGATCGCCGGAAAAGATGTCCTCGGTGCCGTTGCCGTGGTGGACGTCGAAGTCGACGATGGCGACGCGCTCGACGCCGTGCACGGCGAGCGCGTGCGCCGCGCCGATCGCGACGTTGTTGAACAGGCAGAACCCCATCGCGCGGTTGCGCTCGGCGTGGTGGCCCGGCGGGCGCACCGCGCAGAACGCCGTGCGGCATTCGCCGCGCATGACGAGGTCGGTCGCGAGCACCACGGCGCCGGCGGCGTGGCGGGCAGCGGTCAGCGAATGCGCGTTCATCGCCGTGTCGGGGTCGAGGAAATGGAGTCCGGACGCCGGGCTTTCCGCTTCGATCGTCCGAATGAAATCCACGCCGTGGACCCGGGCGATCTGCTCGGCCGTAGCCGCCGGGGCCGAATGGTGGTGAAGGTAGGCGTCGAGGCCCGCGCTGATCAGGCGGTCGCCGATCGCGTGCAACCGGTCGGGGCACTCCGGATGGTAGGGCCCCATGTCGTGCAGCATGAAAGATGGATGGGTGATGTAGGCGGTGGGCACGGCGTTTGCTTCGAGTTAGGCGGCGGCCGAGGCGCAGGGGCCTTTCCGGCGCGCGGGCGCCGAACGGCGCGGGCGTCGGGACGGGTGGAGTGTAGCCCGCGCGCCGCGGGGATGACCAGTCCGCGATAACAAGCTAATGTGCCCAGACGCGGCACCTAAACCACGGAAGAAGGCCCATGACCGTTCGCCCATTGAGCCAGACCAACGAGCCGATCGCCCAGCGCCTGGCGGCGGTGCTCGCGCAACTGGACCGCATCGTCGTCGGCAAGCAGGCACCGCTTAAGCTCGCCTTCGCCTGCCTCCTCGCACGCGGTCACCTGCTCATCGAGGACATCCCGGGCGTCGGCAAGTCGACGCTCGCGCAGGCGCTGGCGACGACGCTCGGTCTCAAGTACGCGCGGATCCAGTTCACGAGCGACCTTCTTCCCGCCGACGTGCTGGGCGTGTCCATCTTCGACACCGAGGCGCGCTCGTTCCGCTTCCATCCGGGTCCGATCTTCCACTCGGTGGTGCTTGCCGACGAGATCAACCGCGCCCCGCCCAAGACGCAGAGCGCGCTGATGGAGGCGATGGAGGAGCGGCAGGTTTCGCAGGACGGCGAGACGCGCAAGCTGCCCGAGCCGTTTTTCGTCATCGCCACGCAGAATCCGGTCGAGCAGATCGGTGCCTATCCGCTGCCCGAGTCGCAGCTCGATCGCTTCCTGATGGCCATCGAGATCGGCTACCCCGATCCCGCCGCCGAACGCGATCTCCTCATCAGCGGTGACCGGCGGGCACGGGTGGCGACGCTGCCGCCGTTGTCCGATCCGCCGACGCTCCTCGAATGGCAGCGTGAAGCCGGCGAAGTTCACGTGGCGCCCGCCCTTCTCGACTACGTGCAGGCGCTGCTCGCGGCCACCCGAGGCAACGTCGGCAGCGGCGCCGATGCGGGCGCGCGGCGCGGGCTTTCGCCTCGTGCGGGTCTGCTGCTGCTCGCGGCAGCGCGCGCCTGGGCGATGCTTTCGGGGCGGCCGATGGCGCTCCCCGAGGATGTCCAAGCGGTCTTCCCGTCGGTCGCCGGTCATCGGCTGGCGGGCGGCGCCCGCTCCGGCGCGCTTCAGGCGCAGGCCATCCTGCGCGGCGTCGCGCTGCCCTGATCGCACGAAGGTCCGCCTCCCGGCGTCCTTCGGTGGCGCCCCGACCCGCCTCCCCCGAACTGATGCCCCCGCCGATGCGCGCGTCCACGATCTCCGCTGCCGGCGTGCCCGGGACCTGGCGGGCGAAGTACCGGCAGCGGCTGTTCCGCCACGCGCCGGCGGACCAGGATCCCGTCATCCTCCGCCACCGGCGGATCTACATCCTCCCGACGAAGCGCGGGACCGCCTTTCTGGCGACGCTCGCGATGACGCTGCTCACCTCGCTCAACTACTCGCTGTCGCTGGGCTTCGTCGTCACGTTCCTGCTGGCCGGCCTCGTCACCGCCGCCCTCGTCCACACGTTCCGCAATCTCGCGGGGATCGAACTCCGCCCGCTGGCCGCCGGCGAGACCTTCGCGGGCGGTGTCATGCCGTTCACCCTGGCGCTGTCGGGCGGCGCCACGCCCCGCTACGCGATCCGGTTATCCGCCCGCGGCTGCAGACCGGTGATGGTCGACGTCGTGCCCGATTCCGCACTGCCGGTCGCGCTCGAGCTCCTGACACCCCGGCGCGGCCGGATCGTGCTGGGACGGATCACACTATCGTCCGGCTTTCCGATGGGACTCTGGCGCGGATGGGCCTACGTGCATTTCCCGCTCGCCGGTATTGCCTTTCCGGCGCCGGAATTCGCGCCGCCCCCGCTCCCCGCCGGGGACGCCGGCCAGGACGAACACTCGCTGACGCAAGGCGACCAAGGCGATCTTGCGGGGCTGCGAAGCTATCAGCCCGGTGATCCGATGCAGCGCGTCGCGTGGAAGGCCGTGGCGCGTGGCGCCGGGTGGTATTCGAAGCAATTCGAGGGCGGCGGTGGCGGCGGGCCGGTCAACCTCAATTGGGATGCGCTTCCGGACGCGCTCGATCCGAAGGCGCGGATCGCGCGGCTCACCGCGTGGGTGCTGGCCGCGGAGCGTGCGGCGCGGCCGTTCGCCCTGACGGGCTCCGGCCTCGCGCTCGCGACCGGACAGGGGCGCGACCACCGTCGCGCTGCGCTGACGGCGCTCGCGCTCCTTCCGGACGTCGGCGAATGACGTCCCGTGCCGCATCGGCCAAGCAACGGCGGGCCGCGCCCGTTCCACCCGCCAACCTGCTTTCGACGGGACAGCTGCGGTGGCTGGGCTCGTTGCTGCTCGCCACCCAGCTGCCCTTGCTTCCGTTCGTGCCGGCATGGGTCGCCGGCCTCGGAACCCTGCTGGTCGGGCTTCGGTTCATGCTCGTCGCGCGCAGCGCGAACCGCGCCGGCATTCCCGTGGTCCCGATCCGGTCCTGGATGCTCGGGCTCCTGGCGCTCGCGACGGCGATCGCGATCCGCCAGTCGCTCGGCTATTTCGTCGGGCGCGATCCGTGCGTCGCGTTCCTCTTCACGCTGATCGGCATCAAGTACCTCGAGACGCGCACCGCGCGCGACGGAACGCTGATCGTCTGCCTCGCGTGCCTGCTGATCGTCACGCCGTTTTTCTACACGCAGTCGCTGTTTGCCGCCACGCTCGCGATCCCGGCGGTCGTCCTGCTGGGCGGCGCGTTGCAGGTGCTGGCACGGCCCGCCGCGCTCGCGCCGATGCCCGGGGGCTGGCGGACCCCGATGAAGCTGGCATTGAGGATGTTTGCGCAAGGGATTCCTCTCGCGGCGATGCTGTTCCTGCTCTTTCCGCGCGTCGCCGGCCCCCTGTGGGGTGTTCCCGCCGACCACGCGGCGAATTCCGGCCTTTCCGATCACATGGCACCCGGCGGCATCAGCGAGCTTTCGCTTTCGGACGCCGTGGCCTTCCGCGTCGACTTCGAAGGCCCGGTCCCGCCGCCGTGGCTCCGCTACTGGCGCGGACCCGTGCTGTCCGTCTTCGATGGACGCGAATGGACGCTGTCGACGCAGCGGTCCACCGGCGCGTTCACGCGCGCCGACGGCCCTCCCGTCATCTACACGGTCACGCTCGAGCCGCACTGGAAGCCGTGGCTGTTCGCGCTCGACCTGCCCGCCAGCCTGCCGCAGATCACCTCGGACTCCGACGGCATCGGGATGAACACCGACGCCAACGCAATACTGACGCGCGACCAGCAGCTGATCGCGCGCTTGCCGGTCACGCAGCCGGTGCGCTACCAGCAGACGTCGAACATTCGCGATGCCTATCCGGCGGGCACCGGCCCGGAACTCGAGCGCGAGATCACCGAGAACCTCGACTTGCCGAGGGTCCCCGGGCATTCCAACCCGCGGACGATCGCGTTCGCCCGGGAACTTCGCCGCACGCACGCCGACGACGCCGGGTTCATCAATGCGGTGCTCGATGGCTTCAACAAGGAGTCTTTCTTCTACACGCTGACGCCGCCGCTGCTGGGCGACAATCCCGTGGACGGCTTTCTGTTCGAAACGCGACGCGGGTTTTGCGAGCACTACGCGAGCGCGTTTGTCGTGCTGCTGCGCGCGGCCGGGATTCCCGCGCGCGTCGTCACCGGGTACCAGGGCGGCGCGATCAATCCGAACGGCGGCTACATGATCGTGCGGCAATCGGATGCGCATGCGTGGGCCGAGGCACTCGTCGGCGGCTACTGGCAACGCTTCGATCCGACGGCGGCCATCGCCCCGTCGCGGATTCAGGTGGGTCTTGGCGGCTCGGTCCCCGCGACCGATCCGATCCCGCTGTTCGCCCGCCTTGACGAAACGTTCCTCAAGAGCTTCGAGCTGTCGTGGGACGCGGTCAATCACGACTGGCGCAGGAATGTGATCGGGTTCAATTTCGACCGGCAGCGCTCGCTGTGGCGCGAATGGCGGTTGAACGCCCTCGCGCCGTGGGAGATCGCGGCGATTGTCGTCGCGTTTGCCGCGACCTGGGTCGGTGCTCTCCTCGGTTGGCTCGCATGGCGCCGCCGCCGCCAGGACCGCGCACGCGCGCTTTGGGACGCCCTGTGCGCGCGTCTGGCGCATGCCGGACTGCCTCGCGCGGCGCATGAAGGGCCACTCGCCTATTCCGCGCGGGCGGCCGCGCGCTGGCCGGAGTTCACGCTGACGTTCGGCGTTATCGGCGATTCGTACGCCACGTTGCGGTACGGCCCGGTCGCCGCGCACGCGGACACGACGCTCGAGCGGGCGTCCGCGCTCTGGCGCCTGAAGCGCGCCGTCGACATTCTTCCGTCGCCCGGGTCGTTGCGCGCCATGCCGGCGGCGCCGACGTAGCATTACCGGGGCCTACAGCAGCGCGTCGCGGTCGAGGCCCTTGTGCTTCAGCCGGGCCCGGAGCTTGTCGAGCGCCTCGGCCTGGATCTGCCGGACGCGCTCGCGCGTGACGCCGATTTCACGCGCGAGCTCCTCGAGCGTCGCCACGTCGCACCCGTTCAATCCGTAGCGGCGCTCGATCACCCGGCGCTGCCGGTCGTTGAGCTCGTCGAGCCACTGCCGGACCGAAGCTTCGATCTCGGTGTTGTGCAGGATCAGCTCGGGGGCGAGGGCACTTTCGTCGGCGAGCCCGTCGCCGATCGACACGCCGGTGTCGCGGTCGAGCGGCGCGTCGAGCGAAGCCACGCGCTCGTTGTAGGCCAGCACCTTGCGCACCTTCTCGAGCGGCTTGTCGAGCAGGTGCGCGACGTCGTCGAGCGTGGGTTCGCGGCCGTCGGGCTGACCGTGCATCTCGAGATGGCGAAGCGCGCGCAGCACGACGTTCAGCTCCTTGACGACGTGTGCCGGGAGGCGAATCGTCCGGGACTGGTTCATGATCGCGCGCTCGACCGACTGGCGGATCCACCAGGTGGCGTACGTCGTGAACCGGAACCCGCGTTCCGCATCGAATTTCCCCAGCGCGTGAATCAGGCCGAGGTTGCCTTCTTCGATCAGGTCGGGAAGCGCGAGCCCGCGGTTCGTGTAGTGCTTCGCGATGCTGACGACGAGCCGCAAATTCTGCTCGATCAGCCGCTGGCGCGCTGCGAAGTCCCCGCCCGCCATCGCGCGGGCGAGCGAGAGCTCTTCCGCGGCGGACAGCAGCAGGTGCTGGCCGATTTCGTTGAGATAGATCTGCGTGACATCGTTGACGATGTCCGCGCCGAGACCCGGCGCGGGCGCCGGGAGCGGCAACTCCTGCGTCCAGCGGTCGCGTTCGCGCCGCGGGTCCGGAATGTCGCTGCCGGCGCCGTGATCGTCGGCGGTGTCCGGCATGGCATCGTCGGCCTGCGCGATGCCGGGAAGCTCGGGGTCGGCGTCATCGCGAACCCGCTGCGTCGGGGTCATGCGGGCGGGAGGTAACGGAGCGGATCCACCGGCTTGCCGTGCCGGCGTATTTCGAAGTGAAGCTTGACCTGGTCGGCGTCGGTGTTGCCCATCTCGGCGATCTTCTGGCCCTTCGCGACCTGCTGTCCTTCCTTCACCAGGATGTCCCGGTTGTGCGCATACGCCGACAGGAACGTGCCGCTGTGCTTGATGATGATGAGCTTGCCGTAGCCGCGAAGTCCCGTGCCGGCGTAGACGATCTTGCCGCCGGCGCTGGCCGCGACCGGCTGCCCCGCGGTCCCCGCGATATCGATGCCCTTGAGGCTCGCCACCTCCGAGAATCCGGTGACGATCTTGCCCTTGGCCGGCCATACCCAGTCGATCTTGTCGTTCTCGTCGTCGGCGCCCGTGGCGGGCCGCGGATCGGCCCGCGCAACGACGGCGGAAGGAGCGACCGGTGACGCGACGGCAGGCGCGGCGTCTGGCGGCGGCGCGACCGCGGCAGGAGCAGAGCCGGCCGCGGGAGCCGTGCCGGCCAGGCGTTGCAGATCGCGCAACGCCTGCTCCGAATAGGGCTCCTTGACCGCCTTCGGCTCTCTCTTGTAGTTCTCGGTGTTGCGCTGGCCCGCATCGAGGCCATGCGGCACCGGCGCCGGAGGCGCGGACGCCGCTTCGCCGGAGACCACCGGCGGCACGGATCGGAGCGGCGTCGTCGTGACGCCGGCCATGCCCGCGGGGACCGATTCGCCCGGCGCGGCAACGGACAGTATCTGGCCGACGCGTATCAGATTGACGTTTTCGATGTTGTTCCACGCGGCGAGCTCGCGATAGTCGAGACCGTGGTCGAGCGCGATCGCGTACAGCGTGTCGCCGCGCTTGACTGTGTAGGTCGGCGGCCGCGCGTCGGGTTCGATGACCGGAGACGGCGCTGCGGCGGGCGCCGGAATCGGTAACGCGGCGCGCGGCGAGCGCTCTTCGACGGGCGCAGGCGACCGGGTCGTGCACGCGACGACGCACAGCAGCAGCGCCCCCACCGCGAAACGGCGAAGAACGGCCGCACGCATGGGCGCGACTGGGAGGAGAGACTCGGGCGGCGGCATCGGCAGCAGTGAAGGCGAATCGGGCAGGCTCATGCGGGACGCGGCATGAGCCTGCTAGGCGAGGCCGGGCAACAGCGGCACAAATCTTACCGCATCGAACGTCTGCTCGCGGTAGCCGTCAGGTGTCGCAGCGATCACCGTCAGCCGCTGCACGCCATCGCCATGCTCACCGTGTTGCGCCAGAGGAAGCACCATCCGGCCTCCGGGCTTCAGGTGCTTGAGCAGACCGGTCGGGACGTGCGTCGTGCCGGCGGTGACGACGATCGCATCGAATTGCAGGTCCTCGCCGAGGCTCGCCGTCCCGTCGCCGTGCATCAGCCGGACGTTCTTCACCTTGAGCGCCTGCAGGTTGCGGCGCGCCTTCGCGACAAGCGCGCCGATGCGCTCGACCGTGTAGACCTCGCCGGCGATCTGCGCGAGCACCGCCGTCTGGTAGCCGCAGCCGGTGCCGACCTCCAGCACGCGCTCGAGCGTTCCGCCGGCGCGCGCGAGCTCGGTCATGCGCGCGACGACCCACGGCTGAGAGATCGTTTGCCCGCTGCCGATCGGCAGCGGGGTATCCTCGTAGGCGCGAATGGCCAGCGCCTCGTCGACGAAGATGTGCCGGGGGATCGCGTTGATCGCCTCGAGCACGACCTCGTCGCGAATGCCGTCCGCGCGCATCCGCTCGACCATCCGCATGCGCGTGCGCGTCGACGTCATCCCGATCCCGGACATCCGCTCTCCGCCCGTCACCATCGCTCTTCCTCCGGTCGCGGGATCCCGCCGCGGCCTATGCGCCGAGCCACGAGTCGACGAAGGGCATCTCGCCGCGGTTCGTGAGATCGATCTGCAGCGGCGTCACCGACGCGTAACCGTGTTCCACCGCATGGAAATCGGTGCCGTCGCCGGCATCCGCGGCAGCGCCGGCGGCGCCGACCCAGTACACCGTCTCGCCGCGCGGGCTCGTCGTCGCCACGACGTTCTCGGCCTTGTGGCGGCGGCCGAGGCGGGTGGTCCGGTAGCCTTTGAGCATCGCACGCGGTACATCCGGCACGTTGACGTTGAGGAGTCGCGCGCCGAGCGACTGCCGCTCGTGCCGGTCGAGAAGCTCGAGCGCAACCGCCGCCGCGGTCTCGAAATGGAGAGCCGTCTTCGTCGCGAGCGAGATCGCGATCGACGGAATGCCGAGCAGGTAACCTTCGGTGGCTGCGGCGACCGTGCCCGAATAGATCGTGTCGTCGCCCATGTTCGCGCCGAGGTTGATGCCGGAGATCACGAGATCGGGGAGGGAATCGAGAAGTCCGGTTACCGCGAGATGGACGCAGTCGGTGGGCGTGCCATTGACGAACAGGAAGCCATTCGGCGCCCGCCGCACGGTCAGCGGGCGGTCGAGCGTCAACGAATTCGACGCACCGGTGCGATCCGCCGCCGGCGCGACGACGGTGATTTCGGCGCGCGGCGCGAGCGCTGCGGCAAGGCTCTCGAGGCCAGGGGCGAAGTAGCCGTCGTCGTTTGAAAGCAGGATGCGCATGGGGTCGCGGCGATTATAACCGTCGCGCCGCGGGAGCTTCGCACCGGCGTCTATAATCGGCGCATGGCGGATCGCTCGATTTCCACGCGGCGCAGGATGGTCAACGTGCGGCGCGACGCCGCGCAATGCGGCGATGCGTAACGGATCGCCGCTCGTTGGCGCCGCGGCGGCGCTCGCGGTGCTGGCGGCGCTTCCGGTGGCCGCCGTGCTCGCCCTCGGGCTCGCGCCCGGACACGGACACGTCTGGGCGCATCTCTGGGCAACGGTGCTGCCGCGCTTCATCGCCAACACATTCGCGCTCGTCCTGCTCGTCGGCGCCGGCGTCGCGTTCGGCGGAACCGTGACGGCGTGGCTCGTCACCAACCGGCGATTTCCCGGCGCGCGCTTTTTCGAGTGGGCACTGCTCCTGCCCCTGGCAATGCCCGCGTACGTGATGGCCTATGCGTATACGAACTGGCTCGATTACGCGGGACCGGTGCAGACCGCGTTGCGCAACGCCTTTGGCTGGTCGAAGGGCGATTACTGGTTTCCCGACGCGCGCTCGCTGGGCGGCGCCGCGGCGATGTTCATCGCGGTCCTCTACCCCTACGTCTACCTGCTGGCGCGCACCGCATTTCTCGAGCGGCCCGCGTCGCTGCTCGAAGCCGCGCGGACGATGGGCCTCGACGCGCGACGCGCATTCTGGCGCATCGACCTGCCGCTCGCGCGCCCGGCCGTCGCCGGGGGCATCGCGCTCGCGCTGATGGAAACGCTGGCCGACTACGGCACCGTCGCCTATTTCGCCGTCGACACGTTCACGACGGGCATCTATCGCGCGTGGTTCTCGCTCGGCGACCGTGTCGCGGCGGCGCAGCTCTCGGCGGCGCTCCTCGCGTTCGTCATCGGCGCGGTGCTGCTCGAGCGCTGGTCGCGCGGCGCGACGCGGGTTGCCGGCGCGAGCCGCCAGCGGAGCCCGAAACCGCCGCCGCAGCCGATGCTCGACGGATGGCGTGCGTGGCTCGCGACGCTGATCTGCGCGGCGCCCGTCGTGATCGGCTTCGGATTGCCGGTGGTGCTGCTCGGACGGCTCGCGTTGTCCGAGCCGGACCTGCCCGGCGCCGCGCGTTTCGCCGAGCTCGCCTGGAACAGCTTCCGTGTCGCCGGCGTCACCGCCACGCTCGCGGTGGCCTTTGCGATCGTCGTCGCCTACGCGGTCCGGCTGGCGCCCGGCCCGCTCACGCGCGGGACCAGCCGGCTGCTGGCGCTCGGCTATGCGGTCCCCGGAACGGTGCTCGCCGTCGGCGTGCTGATCCCGGTAGGGACGGCCGACGCCTGGCTCGCCGGATTCGCGCAGCAGCACTTCGGCGTGCGCACGGGCCTCCTGTTCACCGGGACGATCGCGGCGCTGATCTATGCGTATCTCGTCCGCCATTTCGCGGTCGCCTGGAACGGGATCGAGCCGGGATTCGCGCGAATCACGCCGAGCATGGATGCCGCGGCCCGCGGTCTCGGCGCCGGCACCGTCGGCACGCTGCTGCGCGTTCATGCGCCGCTGCTCGCGCGCACGGCCGCCGCGTCCGGGCTGCTCGTGTTCGTCGACGTGATGAAGGAACTGCCGGCAACGCTCGTGCTGCGGCCATTCAACTTCGATACGCTCGCGACGCGGACCTACACGCTGGCGAGCGACGAGCGGCTCGCGGAGGCGGCGCTGCCGTCGCTGGCGATCATCACGGTCGGCGTCCTCCCGCTGCTGATCCTCGCGCGCGCGGTGCGCCGAGGGACAGCCGCCGGGCGGCATGTGCCACCGCAGGAGCCTACACAGATTGCGCCGCTGGGCCGCGGTTAGGACGCGGTCCGCAGACGAAGCGCGTCACTTCCACCCGGCGCGGTCCATCAGCTTCTGCGCCGCCGGCGTGTTGCGGCCGAGCGCCGCGATCGGCAACGGGTCGGCCTTGAACGCGCCCAGCGATTCCAGCTCGGGGTTTTTCGCGACGGCACCCTTCACCGCCGGCCATTCGTTGTTGCCGTTGGCGAAATAGGCCTGCGCTTCGTCGCCCGCAAGGTACTCGAGGAACTTGACGGCGTTCTCGCGGTGCGGCGCGTTCCTCAGCACGCCGGCGCCCGCGATGTTGATGTGCGTGCCATGGCTTGCCTGGTCAGGCCAGACGACCCCCGTCTTCGCCGCCCACTCGCGCTCCTCGGGCTTCCCGGAACGCATCAGCCGCACGTAGTAGTAGGTGTTCGACAGTGCGATCCCGCATTCGCCGGCCGCCACACCCTTGATCTGGTCGGAGTCCCCGCCACGCGGTGTGCGCGCCATGTTGGCGACCACGCCCTTCGCCCACTCTTCCGTCTTCACTTCCCCGTTGTGCGCGATCAGCGCCGCGACCAGCGACAGGTTGTAGGGATGGCTGCCCGAGCGCGTGCAGACCTTGCCTCGATTCTTCGCGTCGGCCAGCGACTCGTAGCTCGCGACGTCGGCCGGGTTGACCGCCGCCTTGTTGTAGACGATGACGCGCGCACGGCTCGAAAAGCCGTACCAGTTGTTATCCGGATCACGCATCGAGGCCGGGATCCGGTCCTCGAGTGTCTTCGATCGGACGGGCTGGAACAACCCCTGCTGCTGTGCCGACCACAGCCGCGCCGCGTCAACGATCATCAGGATGTCGGCGGGGCTCATCGAGCCTTCGCTCTTGATGCGTTCGAGCAATTGCTCGTCGCCGGCCTCGATCCGGTTGATCTTGATGCCGGTTGCCTTGGTGAAGTTGTCGTAGAGCGCTTCGTCGGTCTGGTAGTGGCGCGCCGAGTAGAGATTGAGGACGGGCTCCTCGGCGGCGCGGGCCGCCGCGGCGCCCAGCGTGAGGATGAGCGTGGCGGCGGCGGCGGCGATCGCCTGCCGCGGAAGGTAGCATTTCATGGTCGGGCTCCGGTCAACGGTTCAGGGTTCGATACACCGCATCTTGCCGCGAGCCGGCCCGGCTGTCAATACGAATGCGACTTATTCTTATTTGATCTGGATCAAGTGCCGGCAACGGATGCGCCCGCCGTCTGCGCCCGCCTCGCCCGCAGTTGCCGAGCCATGCGACGAGCCCGCCGATCGCCGGATGCGGCACCGGTCGCGCGCACTACCGATTGCGCGCCCAATCGACTATGCTGGCTGCGTCGCCCGAATGGCGGGTGCTCCGACCTACCCGACGATGACCCCGACGACCGCCCCCGACCTGCAGGATCTCACCGACCATTGCCGCGCACTGTCCGGCACGCCGCTCGCCGCGTTCTTCGCGCGCGACCCCGACCGCTTTGCGCGCCTGTCGTTCGCATGGGACGACTGGCTCGTCGACCTTTCGAAGGAGCGGCTTGGCCCCGATACGCTGCCGCTGCTCGTCGCGCACGCGGCGGCGGCCGGACTCCCCGGCTGGATCGCCGCGCTGGCCGCCGGCGAAAAGGTCAACCAGTCCGAACGCCGGCCCGCGCTCCACACGGCGCTTCGGCAGGCGGACGACACGCCGCTCATTGTCGATGGCCGCGACATCATCGCGGACATCCGGGCCGCGCAGGCCCGAATGAAGACGCTGGCCGCGCAGATACGCGCCGGCGTGCGCGTCGGCGCCACCGGACGTCCGATACGCGCGGTCGTCAATCTGGGAATCGGCGGCTCCGATCTCGGGCCGTTGCTCGTCTGCGCATCGCTCGCGCTGCCGCGCGCGCGCGGCAGCGCCGGTCCTCACTCCGACGGTATCGACGTTTCGTTCGTGGCCAACGTCGACCCCGAGCATCTGACGCGGACGCTCGCCCCGCTCGATCCGGCGACGACGATGTTCATCGTCACGTCGAAGACGTTCTCGACGCAGGAAACGCTCGCCAATGCCGCAAGCGCGCGGGCGTGGCTCACGGCGGCGCTCGGCCAGGGCGTGCGGGTTGAAGCGCATTTCGTCGCCGTCACCGGAAATGCCCCGGCCGCGCAGTCGCTCGGCATTGCCGGCAACGACATCTTTCCGCTTTGGGACTGGGTCGGCGGACGCTACTCGCTCTGGTCGCCGGCGGGGCTGCCGATCGTGCTACAGCTGGGTTGGGAGCGGTTCTCGGAACTGCTCGCGGGCGCGGCGAGCGTCGATGCGCATTTTCGCACCGCGCCGCTCGAGCGCAATCTGCCGGTGCTACTCGGCCTCGTCGGATGGTGGAACGCCGTGCAGCTCCGGCACGCCGAGCGTGTCGTGATTCCGTACGCACAGGCGCTGTTCCGCCTTCCCGCCTTTCTGCAGCAGCTCGTTCTGGAAAGCAACGGCAAGGGCGTCGCACGCGATGGCGGCGTGCTGGCGGGCCCGACCTCCGCCGCGCTCTGGGGTGACGTCGGCACCAACAGCCAGCATGCGTTTTTTCAGTGGCTGCACCAGGGCACGCGCGAGGCGCCGGTCGAATTCGTCGTGCCGGTGCGTGCCAGCCATCCGCTGGCGAACCAGCAGACGATGCTGGTTGCCAACGCGCTCGCACAGGCCCAGGCGCTGCTCGTCGGGCGAAGCGCGGAAACCGTCCGCGCGGAACTCCTGGCGAAAGGGCTGGCCGGCGAGTCGCTCGACGCCGCGGTGGCTGCCCGCGTGTGTCCGGGCAATCGCGCGTCGACGACGATCATGATGCCCGAACTCAACGCGCATCGGCTCGGTCAGCTGATCGCGCTGTACGAGCATCGGACGTTCGTCGAAGCCGTGCTCTTCGGCATCAATCCGTTCGACCAGTTCGGTGTCGAACTCGGAAAGACGCTCGCTGGCCCGATCGTCGCGGCGCTCTCGGGCGAGATCGCGCTCGCCGACGACTGCGACGCGTCGACGCGGGGCCTCGTCGCCCACGCGCGCGCACTCGCCGGGCCGCGGCCGAAATAGCCAACGGTTGCGGCGCCGTTCACAGTCCGGCCGGAAGCGCCGGCCAATGCTTCGCGGATCCGGCGGCGAAAATCCGACCGTCTATCCGGACCGCGGGGCCGCGCGGGCGGCCCTGATCGCCTTCGCGAGTTCCCATACGGCCGCGGCGTAGAGACGGCTCCTGTTGTAGCGCGTGAGCACGTAGAAGTTGTTGCACGCGATCCAGATGCTGTCGACCTCGACGCCGGCCGCCTTCTCCTCGAGCAACAGCAGGCCGACCGGATCCGGCGCCAGGTTGTCCGGCACATCGGCAACGGTCACCCCATCGGCCGCCCACGCATCCACGCCGCGCCGCTCGGAGAGGCCGCCATCGAGCCGGCGCAGCACACTGTCTCTTGCTTCGTCCGCGATCGTCGAAGCGAGCAGCACGGGCTGCCCCGGCTGCCAGTCGTGACGCGCCAGATAGTTCGCGACGCTGCCCACGATGTCGGCCGGGCTCGTCCAGAGGTCGGCGTGCCCGTTGCCGTCGAAATCGACGGCAAAGCTGCGGTAGCTGCCGGGCATGAACTGCGGCACGCCGAGCGCGCCGGCGAAGGATCCCTTGACCGTCAGCGGCGCGACGTCGAGTTCGCGCGCCAGCAGCAGGAAGTGCTTCAGCTCGCCGCGGAAGAACGCCGCGCGGCGCGGGTAGTCGAACGCGAGCGTCGCGAGCGCGTCGAGCGCCCGGTATTTCCCGGTGTTCCTGCCGTAGAACGTCTCCACGCCGATGATGGCGACGATGATCTCCGCCGGCACACCGAAACGCTCTTCGGCGCGCGCCAGCTCGTCCGCGTGCGTCGCCCAGTAGGCGGCACCGGCGTCGACGCGCGCGCCGGCGAGGAAGGGCGGCGCGTAGTCGTACCACTTCGGCGGCTCGCGCAGCGGCCGCTCCATCGCGGCGACGATCGGACGCTGGTACCGGGCCTGCGCGAACAGGCGCCGCAGCGCGGCGCGGTCGAAACCGTGCTCGTCGGCCATCTGGTCGATGAACGCGCGCACGTCGGCGCGGACCGCGTAGCTCGAGGGCGCCGGATCGGCGGGGGACAGGGCGGCCGCCGGCGACGTCAGCAGGAGAAATGCCACGGCGGAAACAAGCGAAGCGAGTCGGCGATGCACGGGACCGTCAGCACGGATTGCGGGGCGCAATGGTATCATCGCGCCGCCTTCCCATCGACGAGGCGCGCCTCGCGATGCGGCGAGGCGCCGCGCAATGATCTATCCGTTCTTCCGCCCCCTGCTGTTCACGCTCGATCCCGAGACCGCGCACGAAATGGCGTTCGCGAGCCTCGACATCGCGGCCAAGTGCGGGATCGCGAATGCGCTGACCCGGCGCCCGCCGCCGTCGCCGGTCACCGCGATGGGGCTCAGCTTCCCGAATCGCATCGGGCTCGCGGCCGGCCTCGACAAGAACGCCGCGCACATCGACGGCCTCGCGGCATTCGGATTCGGCTTCATCGAATGCGGAACCGTCACGCCGCGCCCGCAGCCGGGCAATCCGAAGCCGCGTCTCTTCCGGCTCCCCGAAGCCGAGGCGCTCATCAATCGGCTCGGCTTCAACAACGAGGGCGTCGCGCGGTTTCTCGCCAATGCCGGACGCGCGACCTGGCGTGGAATCCTCGGCCTCAACATCGGCAAGAACTTCGACACGCCGAATGCGCGTGCCGCCGACGATTATCTCGCCTGCCTGCGCGCCGTGTACGTGCGCGCTTCGTACGTCACCGTGAACGTTTCGTCGCCGAACACCAAGGGTCTTCGCGACCTGCAGTCGGAGGAGATGCTCGCGTCGCTGATCTCCGCGCTCAAGGACGAGCAGAAGGCGCTGTCGGACAAGCACGGCAAATACACGCCGATCGCCGTGAAGATTGCGCCCGATCTCGCCTATCCGGCGCTCGACGGCATCGCGCGGGTCCTCGTCCGCCAGAAGGTCGACGGCGTCATCGCGACGAACACGACGATCGCCCGCGATGCCGTCAAGGGCCGGCCCAATGCCGAAGAGGCCGGCGGCCTGTCCGGGCGCCCGCTGCGCGCACAGTCGACCGCGGTCGTGGCAAGGCTCGCCAAGGCGCTCGACGGCGCGCTGCCGATCATCGGCGTCGGCGGCATCATGTGCGGCGCGGATGCCAAGGAAAAGATCGACGCGGGCGCGACGCTGATCCAGATCTACACCGGATTGATCTACCGCGGGCCCCGTCTTGTCGCGGAGTGCGCCGCCGCGCTGGCCGCGCCCTAGTCGGTACATGGACCCGCGCGGCATTGGCTTCGAGTCGGTTTGCTCGAATGGCGGAACCGGTACAGAGTGACAACAGGATCGAAGCGCCGGCGCTCGCGGCAACTACCCGCGCGCGTGGACGAGCATCTTCCCGTCCGCCTCGGCGACCACGACCCCGTCCTGATTGCAGCAGACGCCGGCGAGCACGACGACACCACCGCCGTGCCGGGGTTTGTCGTGGCGCGCGACGACCGTCCACGTCGTCGTCAGGGTGTCGCCGGCGCGCACCGGCGCCTTGAAGCGCGCGGCGTGCTCGAGGTAGGCGATCGCGGTGCCGTGGAAATGCATCCCCACCGGCGCGCCCATCAGCGCGCTGGTGATCGTTCCGTGCAGGATTCGCGTGCCGAAGCGCGTGGTCTTCGCGTATTCGTCATCGACGTGATGGGGATTGAAGTCGCCGATCAATCCCGCACCCAACGTGAGATGCGTGTCGGTGATCGAGATCGTGCGCGCAAAGGTGTCGCCGATCGCGACCTCGTCGTACCAATGCCCGCTCCCGTCCATGCCAAGGCCGCGCGTCATGTCGCCTTGCTGCCGGGCATCGTGCCCTCGCGCGCGGCACCGGACGGCTCCCACCGGAACCCGCCCGCCTCGACCCCGGCGATGAGATCCGCAAGCGCCGCGTCGAGCGCCGAAATCTCGCCGCGGACCCCCAGCTCCAGACGCCTGCCGCCTTCGGGCATGAACGACGGCAGACTGAAGAGCTTCAATTGCGGATACCGTGCGACGCATTCGTTCATCAGCGGAAGGAGCTGGCTCTCGCCGGCACCGTGGACGACGATCGCCCGCTCGCCGGCAGGCGGCGGCGCAAGATCGGAGTAGCGCGTCGCCAGCACCCATTCGAGCATCGGCCAGGCCATCTGCGGGAAGCCGGGGAAGAAATGGTGGTCGCGCAGCGAGAACGACGCAACGCGATTGACCGGATTCGGGATGATCGTCGCCCCCGAGGGAAACTCGGCCATCAGGATTCGGAACGGATAGGCGCCCTCGCCAAACTGCGCTTCGAGGGCGGCGACCGCCTCGGGGTGCCGTTCGAGAGGCACGCCCAGCGCCGCGGCCGCGGCCTGCCGCGTGTGGTCGTCGGGTGTCGCGCCGACGCCGCCGAAGCCGAAGACGATGTCGCCGCGCGCGAACGTGTCGCGCAGCACCGCCGTGAGCCGGTCGCGATCGTCGCCCTCGTAGCGTGCCCAGTCGAGCGCGAGCCCGCGTGCCGAAAGCAATGCGATCACCTGGGCGAGGTGACGGTCCTGCCGCTTGCCGGAAAGGATTTCGTCGCCGATGATCAGCGCGCCGATGCGAGGTGTGGACACGTCGTGCTCTGCGCGCAAGCCGCGGTATGCCGAAGGCAATCCCGGAACCGTGGATATCCGTCCCGAACGCCTCGCTTATCCCGCAACCGGTTCGGGCTCTTTTTCGTCGAACGACGCCATCACGCTGCCGAACGCGCGATCGATCAGCGGCTCGGCCTCGACCAGGCGCGCGCGGTCGGTGCGGAAACGCTGCGCGAGTTCGTCGGCATTCATCGACAGCGCCTTCAGGCCCTGGCGGTTGGTGAACAGATACGTGCCGCGCAGCGGGCTGATCCATGCCAGCTTCGCGAATGCGAGCTGGCCGTCGTCCGCCTCGAACTCGATCCAGTTTCCGCGCTCGACGCTCTGCGCGATCTCGAGGAACTGGTCTTCGATGATCTCCGGCTCCTCCACGACCGGCGCCGGTTCGGCCAGCATCATCGCCGCGGCGAGCTCTTCCGCCTTCGCCGCCTTCGCGTCGTCGCCAGCCGCCTTCGCCTCCTCGGCCTCGGCCTTCGCCTGCTCGGCGACGGCCGCCGTCGCGAGCGCCGCCGAACCGATATTCGGCTTCACCGACGCCGCATGCGCCTCGACCAGATTCGCCATGAACCGCTCGCGCTCTTCGGCCATCGCGGGCATGCCGTACAGCGCGGCGGACAGCCGCTTCAGCAGCGACGGCAGCAGCGCGACGAGGTGCTTGCGATCGTCGCGCGTCCGCTTCGGCTGGACGCTCCAGACGAGATCCTCGAGCATCGCGATGCTCTGCTCCCAGGACTCGCTCTCTTCGCCCTGATTCAGATAGACATCTTCGAGCGTGACCGTCCAGTGGTGGCGCAGGAACGACGCGAGGAAGTTCGGCACCGGATACATCTCGATGCGCCGCTCGACCTCGGATTTGGCGACGACCGTCGCCATCTCCTTCCGGTCATGCTGGTTGATCTCGTCGGCCGTCGACTGGATGTTCGCCTCGGCCGCCTTCTCTTCCTCGGCAAGGAACTTCTCCAGCTTCTCGCGCGTCTCGTCGAAAATCGCGAGGTTGTCGGTAAAGCCGTCGAGAATCCGGTGGACGATCGCATCGATGTGGCTGTACAGCGGGTCGTCCTGCCCCATGACCGGCGACCAGCCGAGGCCGGCCTCGGCCAGCGCGTTGACGAGCAGGCGTGCCGGATGACTTTTCTTCGCGAAGAACGCGCCGTCCAGCATCGCGGCCTTGAGCACCGGGATCTGCAGGCGCGCGAGCAGCGCCTTGATGCCGTCCGGGAGGTCCTTGGTCTCGAAGATGAAGTCGAACAGCATCGCGACCAGCTCGATCGTCATCGACTCGAGCTGGTTCACCTTCTTGCCGAGCGGGGACTCCTGCAGATCGCGAAGGACGTTGTGCCGGCCATCCGGGATGCCGGAGAACTGAACGACGGTGTCCTCGCCGAGATCGAATCCCGTTTCGCCTGCCTGCAACCGCGCCAAGCCCTCGCCCAGCATCGGCGAGGACATGATCGGCAAGCCCGGAACGTACCCGGACGGCGTGGGCGGCAGCGGACCCCTCGGGATGTAACGTGCGCCGGCGGCGACCGAGATTGCCGGAAATTCGGCACTGCCGTCGGCCATCCGCCGCGCGCCCTGCGCCGGCATGCCCGGACCACCCGGCATGTCGGCTCCAGGCGGCATTCCCGCAACGCCCGTTCCCGGCATCGGCATCGCCTGGGCGCCCGGCGCATAGTTCGGCACCGCTTCGTTGCCGAACCGCCGACGGAAGAGCGCCATCACGTCGATTTCGGGAGACGGTGGTGGTTCGCCATCCGCCTTCGGATGATCGCCCTTCGCGCCGCCGCGGGCACCGCCGCGGTTGAATGCCAGTGGACGCCGGCCTCCCTCGGGCATCACGTGGAGGTTCGAGAGATGCTTGTTGAGATCGGCGTAGATGCCGTTGATCTCGGTCAGCGATGCCTGATTCAGCTCCCTCAGGATCGTGAGTTTGACCCGTGGCTCCCCTTTGAGGGTCTTGAGCGATTCGGTGAATGCGGCGATGATTGCCGACGGGGCAAACGGATTTCCGTCAGTCTCGAGATCGGGCTGGCCCAGCAGGTGGCCGATGCCGCGATTGAGCACCCGCAGCTCCTCGTGGCACAGGTTTTCGACCACGCGGGTGATGTTGCCCGTCAGCACCACCTCGTCCATCGCGTTCGTGTCGATGAGCGCGAGGTCGCCGACGTCCAGTTTCGCGAAGGTGGCCTTCGTCGGCACCTTGCCGGCGACGCGGTCGTCGATCTGCGCGCGCAGCCGCCGTTCGAACTCCGCCATCAGCGCGGAGCGCCCCTGCTGGAGCGTGTCGCGCGCTTCGAGGCAGATCTGCTGCTCGTCGCGCACGTCGGTCCGGCTCGCGCGGTCCATCAGCATCTCGCCGACGCGCTCCAGCATCGAGGTGAACGAAAGCAGCAGGCGATGAATGGCGATGTCCCGGCAATCGCCGAGAATCTTCGACATGTCCCGCGGGATGAGCCGTCGGGCGGCCGCTTCGGTCGTCGGTGCGTTCACGCTGTCGATGCTGTTGTCGTGTTTTTCGTTGAATTCGCGGGCTCCAGCCCCCGCTTTCGCCACGATACCGGGCCGCCAGTCGGCAACGTAACAACCTCTTTGCGCAAGAACGAGCCCGGTAACTCTAACACGGGCCCAATCCGGGCGACAACGCGATGCCGACGGTCAGCGGCAAAGCTCCGCCCAGGCCTTTTCCACGCGTTTGTACGACACCGGGAACGGCGTCTTCAGTTCCTGCGCGAAAAGCGAGACCTGGAGCTCCTCCAAAAGCCAGCGGAAGCTCTCGAGCGCCGGCTCGACCCTTCCGGCCTTGCGGTTGTGGTCGAGCCGCTCGCGATAGCGCTCCCACCACTGCGCGACCGATTCCGCGTGGCGGGCATCGCGCGCCGGATTCTCGACGAATTTGCCCAGGCGGCGATCCAGGGCCGCGAGATACCTGGGCACCTCCGCGAGCTGCGCCCATGGCGTTCCCCGGAAAAACCCGGGATACACGAGGCCGTCCCGGCGGCTTCGGACCTGCGCGGCCAGGCGGGAAAGCGCGGGCGGCAACGCACTCAGGTGTTGCGTGAGCGCATGATGCGCGCCGGCAATGGTCGCGAGCAGGCGAAATGCGCCTTCGGCGACCGCTGGCAGCCGCGTGCGCGCGCGTTTCACCTGCTCGACGAACGCCTTCTCGGAGCGCGGAAGCGGGTCGTCGCCGACGAACGCGCGATCGCAAACGGCGGCCATCACATCGGCCAGCAGCAGGTCGGTCGGGACGGACGTCCTCAACTGCAGCGCCGCCTGAGCGAATCCGGCACCGCCCTTTTCGTGGCGCGCAAGGACATCCTTGAGCGCGATCCGGATCAGCCGGACGGTGCCGGCGCGCAGGGCCGCCACGGCCGCCTCGCGCGTGTCGAGCAGCGAGATCGAAACGCTGTCACCGTCGTCGACGAGCGCCGGATAGCCGGTGAAGCGCTGACCTTGCTTCACGGACGTCAGCGTCTCCGGCAGGTCGCCGAAATCCCACGTCCGGAGCCCGCGCCGTTCGAGCGACGGCCCCGCCTGGGCGAACGACAGTTGCGCGGCTTCGCCGAGCTGGGCGCGCAAAGCGGCGAGGTCGCGGCCGGCGCCCAGTTCGCTCCCTGCCGCGTCGATCACCCGGACATCGACTTCGAGGTGCGCCGGCATCGCGAGGCCATCCCAGGCAGCGACGGGTGGCGCTTCGCCGAGACGCCCTCTCAGCCAGCCGCGAAGCGCGTCGGTGAGCGGCTCGCGCCCGTACGGCACCGCTTCGAGGAACGCGGTCACGGAATCGGGCAGCGGCGCCAGACGGTTGCGCATCGCCTTCGGCAGCGCCTTCAGCAGGAACGTCGCCTTCTCCCGGATCATCCCGGGAACGAGCCAGGAGAGCCGTGCCGGATCGATCTGGTTCAGCAACGCGAGCGGTACCGTGAGCGTGAGCCCGTCCTGCGGCTGCCCGGGCGCGAAGCGGTACTTGAGCGGCAGCTCTGCGCCGGCCATCGCGAGCCGTTCGGGGAACAGCGCCTCGGTCACGTGCGCGGCCGCATGGCGCATCAGCACTTCCCGCGTCAGGAACAGCGCGCGTGGTTCGGCGCGCTCGACGTCGCCCCGCCAGCGCTCGAAGGTCGCGAGCGAGTGGACGCCGTGAGGGACGCGCTCGGCGTAGAACGCGGCGATGGCTTCGTCGTCGACCAGCACGTCCTGCCGCCGCGCCTTGTGCTCGAGCTCGGCGATTTCCGCGACGAGTTTCGCGTTGTGCGCGAGGAACGCACCCTTCGTCGCGAGCACGCCGGGAACGAGCGCCTCGCGGATGAAGACATCGCGCGAGACGGCGGGGTCGATGCTGCCGAACGACACGCGCCGGCGCGGCACGAGTGTCAGCCCGTAGAGTTGCACGCGCTCGCTCGCCACGACCTCGCCGCGGCCGGGGTCCCAGCGCGGCTCGAAATAGTCGCGCGTCACACGGTCGCCGGCCACGGCCTCGACCCACTCGGGCTCGATCTTCGCCGCGCACCGCGCGAAGAGGCGCGACGTCTCGACGAGCTCCGCGGCGAGCACCCATTTCGGCCCCTTTTTCGCGAGCCCCGATCCGGGATGCACGAAAAACCGGATGCCGCGCGCGCCGAGGTAGCCTTCGCTTTCGCCGTCGAGGCAGCCGATGTTGCCGAGCAGACCCGCGAGCAGCGCCTGGTGGATCGTCTGGTACCTCGAGGCGTCGATCGATGCGGGCAGCTTCGCTTCCCATGTCCACCCCTGCTCGGCCGCTTCGCTCGCGAGCTGGGCGTGCACGTCGCGCCATTCACGCAACCGGAGGTAGGAGACGAACTGCGCGCGGCACGCGTCGACGAGCCTCCTGTGCGAGAGGCCCTCCCGCAGCTTCGCGTCGAAGAATTCCCAGAGCGCGAGGAGCGAAAGGAAGTCCGAGCGCTCGTCGCGAAAGACGAGGTGCGCCTGGTCCGCCGCCTGCTGCTTCGAAAGCGGACGGTCGCGCGGATCCGGCACCGACAAGGCACTCGCGATGACCAGCACTTCCGCCATGCAACCGCGCTCGCGCGCGGCGAGCACCATGCGTCCGACCCTGGGATCGACGGGCAGCCGCGCGAGCTCCGCGCCGAGCGATGTGAGCCTGCGTTCGGCGTCGACTGCGCCGAGCTCGTGCAACAGCTGGTAGCCGTCGGAAATGGCGCGGGGACCGGGCGGCTCGAGGAACGGGAAGGCGTCGACGTCGCCGAGCGAAAGCGCCGCCATGCGCAGGATCACCGCCGCGAGCGAGCTGCGCAGGATCTCGGGATCCGTGTACATCGGCCGCGCGGCGAAGTCGTCCTCGGCGTAGAGGCGCACGCAGGTGCCCTCGGCGACGCGCCCGCAGCGCCCCGCGCGCTGGTTGGCCGCGGCCTGCGAGATCTTCTCGATCTGCAGCAGCGTCGTCTTGTTGCGCAACGAGTAGCGCTTGACGCGCGCGACGCCCGCATCGATCACGTAGCGGATGCCCGGGACGGTCAGCGAAGTCTCGGCGACGTTGGTCGCGAGGACGAGGCGGCGCCCCGCGGACGGCGCGAACACGCGCTGCTGCTCCGGAACCGACAGCCGCGCGAAGAGCGGCAGGATCTCGACCGAACCCGCGTACGGACGGCGCGCGAGGCCCTTGTGCAGCAGTTCGGCCGTCTCGCGGATCTCTCGTTCGCCCGGAAGGAAGACGAGGATGTCGCCGGATCCCTTGCGCCAGAGCTCTTCGGCCGTGTCGACGATCGCGTCCTCCAGCTCCTCCTCGTCGTCGGCTTCCTCGCCGGCGGTCTTGAGCGGCCGGTAGCGGACCTCGACCGGGAACATCCGGCCCGACACCTCGATCACCGGCACCGGCTTTCCATCCGTGCCGAAATGCCGCGAGAACCGATCGGCATCGATCGTCGCCGACGTGACGATCACCTTGAGATCGGGCCGCTTCGGGAGCAGCTGCTTCAGGTAGCCCAGCAGAAAATCGATGTTGAGGCTGCGCTCGTGCGCCTCGTCGACGATCAGCGTGTCGTACGCGGCGAGAAGGCGGTCGCCCTGTGTTTCCGCGAGCAGGATGCCGTCGGTCATCAGCTTGACGAGCGCGTCCGGCGTGGTCCGATCGGTGAAGCGGACCTTGTAGCCGACCACGTCGCCCAGCTCGGTGCCGAGCTCCTGTGCGATCCGCGTCGCGACGGCGCGGGCAGCGATCCGCCGCGGTTGCGTGTGGCCGATCAGCCCGCGCTCGCCGCGGCCTTCCGCCATGCAGATCTTGGGGAGCTGCGTCGTCTTGCCCGATCCCGTTTCGCCGCAGACGATCACGACCTGATGATCGCGAATCATCGCCGCGAGGACGTCGGCGCGTTGCGCGACCGGGAGCCCGGGGGGATACGCGATCGCCGGCCGCCGCGCGGCGCGCGATTGCCGGCGCATGACGGAATGCGCCACCGCCGCGGCGATCCGCTCCCATTCCGCGCCGGGCGTGCGTCCATGCCGCGCGCGCTCGATGCGGCGCGCGAGCGGGACCGCGTCCACCGCCATTCCCAGGCGCAGTTGGGCGAGCAGTCGGGACGCGGGCGAGGACTCGGCCATGCGGTGGCGGGACGGGAGACTCGGCGGAAAATTCCCGGCGGATGTGCACGCCCGGGCAGCGGCGCGGATTCTACCCCGCGGCACTCACCCCGCGTTATGATCGCGGCCACCGGCAGGGCAAACACGGGTTCTCGCGCGCCCCGCCCTATCACGATTCCACGAGGAGCCCCCATGACCCGAATCCTCCGCGCTGCCGCGCTCCCGCTCGGCCTCGTCCTCGCCACCGCCCTCGCGTTGCCGGCGTTCGACGCAGCCGCCAGGACCCTTCGCTGGGCGGGCCGCGGCGACATGCAGACCACCGACCCGCATTCGCAGAACGAGAATCTCACCAACAACATCAACCAGCTCGTCTACGAGTTCCTGATCGTCCGCGACAAGAAGCTCGGTCTCGTCCCGGCGCTTGCCGAATCGTGGACGCAGGTCAACCCGACGACGTGGCGCTTCAAGCTGCGGGCCGGCGTCAAGTTCCATGACGGCACGCCATTCACGGCGGACGACGTCGTGTTCAGCTTCGAGCGCGCCCGTGCCGACACTTCGCAGCTGCGCGCCTACGCCAACGCCTCGGGCATTCCGAAGAAGATCGACGACCTGACCGTCGAGTTCACGACCAACGGCCCCAACCCGATCGAGCTCGAGCACATCGCGACGATCAACATCATGTCGAAGGCATGGTGCGAGAAGAACCGGTGCATGAAGCCGCAGAACTTCGCGGGCAAGGAGGACATGATCACCGCGCGCGATGCCAACGGGACCGGGCCCTACTCGCTGGTTTCGCGGCAGCCGGACGTCAAGACGGTGCTGAAGAAGAACCCCAACTGGTGGGGCATCAAGGCCGGCCAGTTCGACGGCAACATCGACGACGTCGTCTACACGCCGATCGTGTCCGACGCGACGCGCGTCGCGGCGCTCATTTCCGGCGAAGTGGACCTCATCAACGATCCGCCGCCGCAGGACGTGCCGCGCCTGCAGCAG
>JANMBN010000285.1:0-4700 GCA_031360485.1 Betaproteobacteria bacterium
GCTCGAGCAACCCCGCCTCGTGCGGGGTTTTTTGTTTCTAGGCGGTCGTGTGGCAGGGTTTGCAGAAGAGCAAACCCCTACGAGCGGTACGAATCCCGTCATCCTCGAGCTGTACAACCAGGTCTTTCGCCCCGCCGAAACCGAGGATTACTGTGCGCGCCGAATGCGCATCGGCGCGGCGTAAGCGCCGCCGCGCAGCGTTCCGTCCTCGCGCATGAGCGCCGCAACGGCCTGCGTCGGCTGGTTGCAGAACAGCAGCCGGTCGAGGTCGTGCGCGCCGATGAGTCCCGCGCCGAGCATGCGCACCCGCATCCAGTCCAGCATGCCTTGCCAGAACGCCTTGTCGTAAAGCAACACGGGGGCGTGGGGCGACTTGCCGCATTGAATCAGCGTCAGCACTTCACCGAGCTCGTCCAGCGTGCCGAACCCCCCCGGGAAGAAGAGAAAGGCCTGCGAATGGCGGCAAAACGCCACCTTGCGTGACGCAAAATGGTCGAAGTTCAGCTGGACGTCGAGGTGCGGGTTGGCCTTTTCCTCGACCGGCAGGCGGATCGCCAGGCCCACGCTGCGTCCACCATGGCCGGCCTTGGCGCCTTCGTTGGCCGCTTGCATGATGCCGGGGCCGCCGCCCGTGATGACGGCGATGCCCGCCTGCGACAGCAACCGTGCCGTTTCCCGCGCCGCGATGTAATACGGGTTGTCCGGCGCGACCCTCGCGCTGCCGAATATGGCGACCGAGGGGCCGAGATCGACAAGCGCCGCCTGCGACGCGTCGACCTCGCTCGCCAGACGCTGGCTGAGGGTATTGCGAACGGCAATGGGGGTTCGGGGCCTGGGCATGGCAAAGCTTCTTGCTGCCGCGCGACGGGCGCCGGCAGGGATCCATCCGATCGCGGGATGGCCCTAGCGAACGAGCAAGAACAGTGCCAAGTCACGGGCCTTCGGCACGGGTCCGGGGCCGGGGCCGCCTGCCGCGCGGGCCGGGGAAGCGCTCCCCGATCGGCGATTCGACCGGATTGGCGTCGCGTGCCCAGCGTGCAATTCGAGGCGTACCATTTCAGCGCGCCCGAGGGCGTCACCCGTTGTTCCTGCGGGCCCGTTACGACCCGATGCCGATGCGACAACTGCTGGGAATCGAGCTGCCGATCGTCCAGGCACCCATGGCAGGTGTGCAAGGTAGCGCGTTGGCGGTGGCGGTTTCCAATGCAGGCGGACTGGGCTCGCTACCCTGCGCCATGCTCGGTCCCGACGCCATGCGCAGCGAGCTGGCGTCGATCAGGGCCCAGACCCGCAAGCCTTTCAACGTCAATTTCTTTTGCCACGCATCGCCCACGGCCAGTCCCGAGCGCGAAGCGGCTTGGCGAGCTGCCCTTGCGCCCTATTACGAAGAGTATGGAATCGATGTGCGCGCGATTTCCGCCGGGCCGGGGCGCGCGCCGTTCAGTTCCGAAGCGGCCGACGTGCTGAGCGAATTCAAGCCCGCCGTGGTGAGCTTTCATTTCGGTTTGCCGTCGGCCGAATTGCTGGCGCGAGCGAGAGCCTGGGGCGCGAAGATTCTCTCGTCGGCAACGACCGTCGAGGAGGCGCGCTGGCTCGAAGCGCATGGCGTCGATGCCGTCATCGCCCAAGGCGTCGAGGCGGGCGGGCATCGCGGCCTGTTCCTGTCCGACGACCTCACCACGCAGGTCGGCACGATGGCACTGTTGCCGCAGATCGTCCACGCAGTGAACCTCCCGGTCATCGCTGCCGGCGGCATCGCGGATGCGCGGGGAGTTGCGGCCGCTTTGGCGCTGGGCGCAACCGGCGTGCAGATCGGAACGGCCTTTCTGCTCTGCCCCGAGGCGACCTCGAGCGTCGTGCATCGCACCGCGTTGAAGAGCGAGGCCGCGCGCCACACGGCGCTCACGAACGTCTTCACGGGCCGGCCCGCGCGCGGAATCGTCAACCGCATCATGAAAGAGCTCGGCCCGATCAGCGCCGCCGCGCCCGCGTTTCCGCTGGCGACCGCCGCCATCGCGCCATTGCGCGCCGCAGCGGAAAGCCGGGGCTCCGGTGATTTTTCGCCGCTCTGGTCGGGCCAGAATGCAAGCGGATGCAAGGAGATTCCGGCGGCCCGACTCACCCGAGAACTCGCCGCGACGTAGCGCCGAGTCGGAAATCCGCTTTATATTTCGCGGCGAGATCGGCCGCCATTCCACGATGCGCGTTCGCGCGCGTGCGCGGAAGAAAGCGCGACGCGAAACGGCAGCGCTGGCGTGACGAACGACCCGGTCAGAACTGCTCGGCCGTCAGCGCCACGGTGGCGTCGCCACTCGAGATGACGGCCTGCGCGAGGCCCGCCGCCTGCGGCAACAGGGCTTCGGCGTAGTACCGCGCCGTCTGGATCTTCGGGGCAAGGAATCGCGCGTCGCCGGTGCCCGCGGATAGGTGCTTTTGCGCGGCAAGCGCGCCGCGACCGAGCTGCCACGCGCCGGTGACGAGGCCCCACAGCTTGAGGTACGGCACGGCCACTGCATGCGCCGCGCGCGGATTCGCGGCGTAAGCGGGAACCAGCCACGCGGCGGCCGTCCGCACGGCGTCGACGCCTTCCGCGAGCCGTGCACCGATCACCTGCAGGTGTCGCTCAGCGTGAGCCGAAAGCTCCTTCGCGACCTTCTCCATTTCGTCGGCGACCCCACGCGCCACGGCACCGCCGTCGCGCGCCGTCTTGCGGCCGATGAAATCGTTGGCCTGGATGCCGGTCGTGCCCTCGTAGATGGTCGTGATCCGCGCATCGCGGAAGTGCTGCGCGGCGCCGGTCTCCTCGATGAAGCCCATGCCGCCGTGCACCTGGATGCCGAGCGAGGCGACCTCCTGCGCGGTCTCGGTGCTGCAACCCTTGACGATCGGGATCATGAAATCGACGAAGGCCTGGTGGCGCTTGCGCGCCTCCGGATCCGGGTCCCGCTGCGCGTTGTCCATCGCCGCCGACGTCACATAGGCGACCGCGCGCATCGCCTCGGTCTGCGCGCGCATCGTCATCAGCATCCGGCGAATGTCCGGATGCTCGATGATCCTGGCCCCCGTGGCGCCCTTCTCGGCGCCGACCGGCTTGCCCTGGACGCGATCCTTCGCGTAGGCCGCCGCGCGCTGGTAGGCGCGTTCGGATATTCCCACGCCTTCCATGCCGACGGAGAAGCGCGCGAGATTCATCATGATGAACATGTACTCGAGGCCGCGGTTCTCCTCGCCGACGAGATAGCCGATCGCTCCTCCGTGGTCGCCGTAAACCATGACCGCCGTCGGGCTCGCGTGGATGCCGAGCTTGTGCTCGAGCGAGACGCAGTGGACGTCGTTGCGCGCGCCGAGGCTGCCGTCGTCGTTGACGAGGATCTTGGGCACGACGAACAGCGAGATGCCCTTGACGCCCTCCGGGGCATCCGGCGTCCGCGCGAGCACGAGGTGAATGATGTTGTCGGTGTAGTCGTGCTCGCCGTAAGTGATGAAGATCTTCTGGCCGGAGAGCTTGTACGTACCGTCGCCCTGCGGCACGGCGCGCGTGCGCACGGCGGCGAGGTCGGAGCCCGCCTGCGGCTCGGTCAGATTCATCGTGCCGGTCCAGGTGCCCGCCACCATGTTCGGGAGGAACCGGTCCTTCAATGCCGGCGAGCCCCGCAGCGCAATCGCCTCGATCGCTCCCTGCGTCAGCATCGCGCACAGATTGAAGGCGAGGTTCGACGAATGCCACATCTCCTCGACCGCGGTACCGACGAGATGCGGCAGTCCCTGGCCGCCGTATTCGGTCGTCTTGATGAGCCCGTTCCAGCCGTTCTCGCAGAACTGCCGGTAGGCGTCCTTGAACCCGGCCGGCGTCTTCACCGTGCCATCGGGGAGCCATTGCGCGCCCTCGCGATCGCCGCCGACATTGAGCGGATCGAGCACGTTGGTCGCGAACTTGGCTGCTTCGTCGAGGATGGCGGTGACCACGTCGGGCGTGGCCTCCTCGTATCCGGGGAGCGCGGCGACCTGTTCGAGGCCGGCGAGCTCGTCGAGAACGAAGCGCATTTCGGCAAGCGGCGCTTGGTAGATGCTCATGGGGGATCGCCTGCGAAAGGTCCGACGTTCAGCCCAGCGCGGCGGTGAACTCGGGAATGATCTTGAAGAGGTCGCCGACGAGGCCGTAATCGGCGATCTGGAAAATCGGCGCTTCGGCGTCCTTGTTGATCGCGACGATCACCTTGCTGTCCTTCATGCCGGCCAGGTGCTGAATCGCGCCGGAAATGCCCACGGCGATGTAGAGATCGGGCGCGACGATCTTGCCGGTCTGGCCCACCTGGTATTCGTTGGGCACGTATCCGGCGTCGACCGCGGCGCGCGACGCACCGAGGGCCGCGTTGAGCTTGGCGGCGAGCGCCTCCAGCAGCTTGAAGTTCTCCGCGCTGCCCACGCCCCGCCCGCCCGAGATGACGATGCGCGCGCTGGTGAGTTCCGGGCGCTCGGACTTCGACAATTCCTGCCCGGTGACCTTCGACAGCGCGGTGTCCGGCGCCGCCACGACGGACTCGACGGCGGCGCTGCCTCCGGTCGCTGCCGCGGCATCGAACCCGGTGGCGCGCACGGTGACGACCTTGATCGCGTCGGTCGAGCGCACCGTGGCCAAAACGCTGCCCGCGTAGATCGGGCGCACGAACGTATCGGCGCTCTCGACGACGACGATTTCC
>JANMBN010000384.1:0-8118 GCA_031360485.1 Betaproteobacteria bacterium
GGACTGTAACAGCCATATCGATAGCGTCTCGCTTGCCTTCGGCCGCCGCAGCTTTGTTGCTCGTCGTCGCCATAGTACGAACTATGACTCCTCCTCGCGCCTCGCCGCGACGTCCGATTGCGGCGCGATACTTACTACCGCCATGACTGTTACAGTCCACTAGACCATGGCCAAGAAAAGGACGATCCGGACGATCCCGCAGGAGCGGACGCCGATGCGCGAGCAGGCTCCGCGCGTTCGCGCGAAGAATTTTGCCGAAGTGTCCTGCGGCTACAGCCTGGCGGCCGCGCACCGCGCGGCCGAGCGGTGCCTCCTCTGCCCGGACCAGCCCTGCATCGCCGGCTGTCCGGTCGGCATCGACATTCCGGGCTTTATCCAGAAGCTCGGCGAAAAGGATTATCGCGGCGCCTACGACGTCATCACCGCCACCAACCTGCTGCCTGCGGTGTGCGGCCGTGTCTGCCCGCAGGAGAGCCAGTGCGAAGGCGTGTGCACGGTGGGCGGGACGCTCGAACCCGTCGCCATCGGACGGCTCGAGCGCTGGGTCGGCGATTCCGCGATCGCCGAGGGCTGGACGAACGTTCCCTATATCGAGCCGAGCGGCTTTACGGTCGGGATCGTCGGCTCGGGCCCGGCGGGCATGGCGTGCGCCGCCGACATGGCCAAGGCGGGCTGCGACGTCACCGTCTACGAGGCGTTCCACCAGCCCGGGGGGGTCCTGCGCTACGGGATTCCCGATTTTCGCCTTCCCATCGCCGTGATCGACGCGGAGATCTGGAATCTCGCGAAGCTCGGCGTCAAGTTCGAGTGCAACACGCTGGTCGGGCGCCTCTTCACGATCGAGCAGATGATCGACGAGCTCGGCTTCGACGCCGTCTTCATCGGCACCGGCGCCGGCTATCCGGCCATGCTGGGCATTCCCGGCGACTCGTTGAACGGCGTGCTTTCGGCCAACGAGCTCCTGACCCGCTGCAATCTGATGCGCGCGAAGGAGTTCCCGAACTTCGACACGCCGCTGCCGCTCGGCCGCCACGTCGCGGTCATCGGCGCCGGCAACACCGCGATGGACGCGATGCGCGTCTGCCTCCGGCTGGGAGCGGAGACGGTCTACTGCATCTACCGCCGCAGCCGGACCGAGTGCCCGGCGCGCGCGGAGGAGGTCCATCACGCCGAACAGGAGGGCGTCGAGTTTCACTGGCTGACGGCCCCGGTGGAAATCCTCGATGACGGCAAGGGCGGCGTGCGCGGCATGCGGAGCCACCGGCTGGAGCGGGGCCCCCCCGCCGCGTCGGGCCGCCGCCGTCCCGTGCCCGTTGCCGGCAGCGAGTACGAGTTCGAAACCGACCTGGTCGTGTTCGCGATCGGCACGAATGCCAATCCGATCATGGGCCAGACGTCGAGACTCCGTCTCAACAAGCGCGGCTACATCGACGTCGATGCCGACCTGGCGACGTCGGTGGCCGGCGTGTTTGCCGGTGGCGACATCGTCACCGGCGCCGCGACGGTGATCGAGGCGATGGGCGCGGGGCGCAAGGCCGCGCGCGCGATGAAAGCGTATCTCGGCCTGCGCGATGCCGACACGCCCTATCTCGGCGAGGGCAAGGCCAGCGCCGGCAGGCTGTTCGGCATCGACCTGCGCGAGCGGAATTTCGTGCGTGTTCGCGCGGCCACCTGACCAACCGGGACGCGAGCGACGGCACGAACCCGATGATCGCGCGCAAACAGCCATTGCATCCGACCCCATTCACGGCTTGAACATGACCGAGACTTCGCTTCGCAATCGGAAATCCGACTCCCAGCCTCCCGGGCAGCTCCGGGCGCCCGCGAAAAAGAGGACGGCGACCACGCTGACGCAGCACGTCGTCGAGGTGATCAGCGATTCCGGCGAGGGGGCGCAGCGATGCGGCCAGGCGTTGGGTGCGATCGCGGCGCGGATGGGCAATGGCGTGTGGACGGACGAGATCATCCCCGCCGAAATCCGGCCTCCGGCGCGCAGCGTCGCGGGCGCCAGCGGCAACCGGATCCGGCTCGGGTCGAAACGCGTGACCAACGGCGGCGACGAAACCGATCTCGTCGTGGCCTTCAACGAGCAGGTGCTGTTGGGACGCGTGCGCGCCGGCGAGCTGCGGCCCGGCTGCACGATTTTGCTGGAGAGCATGTGGCGCAGCGACGCCGACCCGACGATCGCCGACTCGTACGTCGACACGTTCGAACGCCTGGTCGAGGCGGGTTACAACGTCGTCGAGGTCCCGATGGAGCGCGAGTGCCGCACGCTCGTCGCCGACGCGCGCCGCGGCAAGAACATGTTCGCGCTGGGCATGCTGTGCAGCCTCTACAGCCTCGACTTGAAGCTCGCGCGCGAGCAGATCGCCCTGACGTTCGGCAAGAAGGCCGTCGCGGTGATCGAGTCCAACGTCAAGCTGCTCGATGCGGGCTTCGCCTGGGCGGAAGCGAACCTCGACTTCAAGTTCCGGATCCCGGCGCAACGCGCGAGCGAGCCGCAGATCGTCGCCAACGGCAACACGGCGCTGGCGCTCGGCGTGCTGGCCTCCGGGATGGAGATCTGCGCGATGTATCCGATCACGCCGGCCACGTCGGCGTCGCACTACCTGTCGGACGCGTTCGAGAAGGTCGGCGGCATCGTGCACCAGGCCGAGGACGAGATCGCGGCGTGCGCCTTTGCGATCGGCGCCTCCTACGCGAGCAAGTGCACGGTGACGATCACGTCGGGTCCCGGGTATTCGCTGAAGCAGGAAGCGATCGGCCTGGCGGTGATGGCGGAGATTCCGCTGGTCGTCGTCAACGTCCAGCGCGGGGGCCCCAGCACGGGGCAGCCGACGAAGGCGGAGCAGGGCGATCTCATGACCGCGATCTTCGGCAGCCATGGCGACGCGCCCAAGGTCGTGATGGCGGCGGCGACGATCGAGGATTGCTTCTACTCGATCATCACGGCGCGCAAGATCGCCGAGACGTTCAACATGGTCGTCGTCGTGCTCTCCGACGCCAGCCTCGCTGCTTCGCAGACTCCGTTTCCGCGGCCGCAATTCAGCGAGGGCTGGGTCGCGCCGCCGGTGGATCAAAGCCCGATCCCCGCAGGGGCGAAACCCTACGACTGGGACCCGGTCACGGGTCTCGCGCGCCGCTTCATTCCGGGCCAGCCCAACGGCATGCACACGGTGACCGGGCTCGCCCACGACCGATCGAGCCACGTCGCCTACGATCCCGAAATCAACGAGCAGAGCCTGCGGGCGCGCAGCCTGAAGCTCGCCGCATTCCAGAAGACGCTGAGGGCGCCGCCGGTGTTCGGAGACCCCGACGGTGATCTGCTCGTCATCGGATGGGGCAGCACCAAGGGCGCGATCGAGGAGGCGGTGGAGCGCATGCGCGCCGAGGGTGTGAAGGTCTCGTCGATGCACCTGCGCTTCCTGCAGCCCCTGCCCCCCGGCATCAAGGAAGTCATGGCGCGGTTCCGGAAGGTGATGACGATCGAGACCAACTGGAGCGACCGCCCGGGTGAGGAGATCATCGACGAGACCAACCGCCGCTACTCGGCGCTCGCGATGCTGCTGCGCGCGCGTTATCTGGTCGACGTCGACTGCTGGAGCGAAGTGCGCGGGCAGCCGATCAAGCCCGGCACGATCTGCCAGGTCATCCGCGACAAGCTGCAAGCCTAGGGATTCCCGGAGAGATTGCGAATATGACGACCGCCGCCACCGAATGCATGATCCGGCTGTACGAGGAACGCCATGAGCTCGAGGATTACCAGAGCGGCGTGCCGCGGTGGTGCACCGGCTGCGGCGACAACGCGATCCTCGCGGCCGTCCAGCGGCTCTGCCGCGACGAGCAGCTGCGCCCCGAGAAGACCGTGTTCGTATCCGGCATCGGCTGCTCGAGCCGATTCCCGCACTACATGAAAACCTACGGCTTCCACGGGATCCATGGCCGGGCGCTGCCGATCGCGGAGGGTGTGCGGCTCGCGCGGCCCGATCTCGACGTATTCGTCAACACCGGTGACGGCGATTGCTGCAGCATTGGCGCCGCCCACTGGATTCACGCGATCCGCTACAACATGAACATGACGGTTTTCCTGCACGACAATCAGATCTATGGCCTGACCAAGATGCAGGCGTCGCCGACGTCGCCTCGAGGCACCCGGAGCAACACGACGCCGCGCGGCAGCTATCTGGAGGCGCTCCATCCGCTGACCGTCACGCTCGGCGTGCAGAACGTCTCCTTCGTCGCGCAGGCGGTCGACTGGATTCCTGAGCTTCTGTATGACATCGTGAAGGCGGCCTACCACCACAAGGGTTTCTCGTTCGTGCGCATCGTCCAGAGGTGCCCGGAATGGCTGCCGAAGCTGTTCGAGCCCTGGCTGCACGATCCGAAGAAGGTGAGGCTGCTCCATCACGAGCAGGGCCTCACCGTGAGCCCGAGCCTCGCCAAGGTCTACACGAACCAGGAACGCCATGACCCGGCGGATCTCGACCGTGCGCGCGAGATCGCATCGTCGACGGATCCGATACCGGTGGGTATCCTGTACCGGAACCCCGAGGTGCCCTGTTACGAAGATCTGCGCGGCTCGACGCTCTTGCGCACGCCAGGGCTGATCAAGCGCGGGCTCGAAGCGGAGTTCGACAAGTTCACCGTCTGGCCGCAGCAGGCGGAACGGGAGACGCAACCGGCCGAATGAGCGATCGGCGCCCGTCGGGCGCGCCGCCGCAGGTCCGGATCGCAGAACCCACCGAAACGAACATGGACGCAGAACTGCAGACGCACGTTGCCTTTCACCTGACGGGCAAACGGCCCGGCGCCGACCTGAAAGCGGTCGATCCGCTCGAACTGCGCCCCGCACTGCTCGCGCGTTACCGCGAACTCTCGCGGCTGCGCTACGACTTTCCGCTGGTGCTGGTGCAGGACCGCAGCGGGCAGGCGGACGTGCAGGCGCTCTCCGGCGTCGTCGACGGCATCCTCCATGGCTTTGCCCATGACGGCGATGGCGAGCGGGTGACCCGTCACGTGTTGCGGCAGGAGCGCGAGATGCGCGCGCTGCTCGCTGATGGCGCGTGCGGCTCGCTCGCGACGCTGTGGGACGCGGCGGCCGGGCGTGTGGGTCCCCGTTCAGACGAGGCGTTGCAGGCGAGCCTCGCGCGTGCCCGGGCCGCGCTGAAAGTCGACGGCGACGTCGTCGACTGCGACGCCGCGATGCCGGGCACGGTCGTCGAACACCTGTGGCGCGCGGTGCAACGGCGGAAGGCGCGCCGCTTCGGCGATTTCGTCGGCGGGCTCTGCCTCACGCTGTCGAACATCCTCAGGGCCGACTTCGTCCGCTCGGAAGCCGGGCGCAGTCCCGAGAATCTCGAGGCTTCGTTCGGCGGCCTCCACGCCGACGAATTCGATTTCGGCGCGATGTCGCGCCTGCTGCGGAAGGTGTCGTCGAACGGCGCTCTGCCGGAGGCGCGCCGCCGGCGCATCCAGTGGGTGCTGGAGGTGCTCGAATCGCAGCGTTTCTTTCCCGCGCGCGACGGGCAGCGCGCCAATGCACAGCCGTTGGCATTCGCGTTCGCGAGCTGCACGGCGGCGCTCACCGCCTACCGGGAACGGCTTCCCAGGATCAACGAGTTTGCCAAGGCCGTCGCGATCGCCGAGCTCGAAATCGGCGGTGAGTACAAGGAGGCGAGGCACGATGCGTATTTCGAGGATTTCGGCGCCGACGGGCTCGATCCGAAGGACCTCGCGCTGTTTCCCGATTACCTCGTTCGCGTAAACGCCGCCACGCTCGACGCCGTGCAGAACGCGACGCTGATGGAGATCCTGTCGGCGGGCCTGCCGATGAAGCTTCTGGTCCAGACCGACGACATCCTCGACGAGTCGCACGTGGGCGACGGCAACCTCGGCCTGGGCACGCGCAGCCGGCAGCTCGCCAACATGGCGATGGGCTTGAACGAGGTTTTCGTCCTGCAGTCGAGCGCGTCCAACCTGTTTCAAGCGAGGAACGGGATTCTCGACGGCCTCGGCTACCCCGGACCGTCGTTGTTCAGCGTGTTTTCCGGAGCAGGCGCCGAAACCGGGGATTTGCCGCCCTATCTGGTCGCTGCGGCGGCGATGGAGTCGCGCGCTTTTCCGGCCTTTACGTACGACCCGTCGGCGGGCCCGGACTGGGCATCGCGTTTCGATCTCGCCGCCAATGCACAGGCGGACCGCGATTGGCCGGTCCACGATTTTGCCTACGAAGACGAGGCGCACCAGAGCGTCACCGAGAAAGTCGCGTTCACGCTGGTCGACTTTGCGGCCTGCGACCGCCGCTGCGCGCGGCACTTCGCGCGCGTCGCGCCGGCGAACGGGGCCGACGCCCTCGTTTCCGTGGTGGATGGCCTGGCCCGCGCCACGAAGGGATTGCCCGACAAGGTTCCCTGCCTGCTGATGGTCGATAACGACAACGCGCTGCAAAGGGTCATCGTCGACGAAAAGCTGATGCGCGAAGCACGCCGCTGCCGCAACATGTGGCACAGCCTGCAGGAACTCGGCGGCATCCACAACTCGCACGCCGAGCGGCTGCTGGCCCGCGAGAGCAAGGCTTGGCAGGAAAAGGAGCGCGACGCCGGCAGGGAACGCGTCGACGAGCCGAGACCGGCCGCAGCCGCCCAGGCGGCCTCGGCACCCGCCGCCACCCCGGTTGCGGTCGAGGCCGCGCCCGAGAAACCTTCGGACGATGCGTACATCGAGACGGCCCGGTGCACGAGCTGCAACGAGTGCACGAAGATCAACGACAAGATGTTCGCGTACAACGAGAACGAGCAGGCCTACATTGCGAACGCGGACGCCGGCACGTATGCGCAACTGGTCGAGGCGGCGGAAAGCTGCCAGGTCTCGATCATCCATCCCGGCAAGCCGCGCAACGCGGACGAGCCTGGGCTCGACGAGCTGACGGCGCGCGCCGAAGCTTTCCGTTAGCCGCGCAGGTACCCCGTCGTGCGGCGCGCCGCTTGCCGCAGCGCCGTCCCCGCTGTTTCGCTGACATTCGAAGTTTTGCGCGCGACACCGCCTTGCTCGCCGAACGGAACGACGGCCCGATAAACCATGAACCGCACAGGGTAATCGGCCGCGGCGCCGCGAATCCCTTTCCTACGGGGACGCGCAGGCGTAGCATCGCGGCAGCGAACCCACGGTCACGCCCACGCCTTCCGCGAACACCGCGGGCAGCGCCGTAACGCCCAGGGCCGGTCGGGCACACCCATTGGAGACGCAGGTTTTGAAACCGACGGATATTGCGAACCCCGACTATTTCCACAAAGTCGTCGATTGTCAGTGGGCCTGTCCGGCCCACACCGCCGTTCCCGAATACATCCGATTGATCGCGGCCGGCCGCTTCGGCGATGCCTACCTCGTCAACTGGCAGTCCAACGTTTTTCCGGGAATCCTCGGGCGCACGTGCGACCGTCCCTGCGAGCCCGCGTGCCGCCGCGGACGCGTCGAAGAGGGCGGCGACACCAAGAAGATCAAACCCGAGCCGGTTGCGATCTGCCGGCTGAAGCGCGTCGCCGCCGATTACAAGGAAGACATCCGCGACGGCCTGCCCCGGCCGGCCGCGAAGAAGAACGGCAAGCGAATCGCCCTGGTCGGCGCGGGGCCGGCGTCGCTCACCGTCGCGCGCGATCTCGCGCCGCTCGGCTACGAATGTGTCGTGTTCGACGGCGACGATCGCGCCGGCGGGATGATGCGCACGCAGATTCCGAAATTCAGGCTGCCCGAGGTGGTGATCGACGAGGAAGTCGGCTATGTGCTCGATCTCGGTGTCGAGTTCCGCTCGCATCGCTGGATCGACAGCCTTGGGGCGCTCCTCGCCGAAGGCTGGGACGCCGTCTTTGTCGGCAGCGGCGCGCCGCGCGGCCGCGACATCGACGCCCCCGGTCGCAAGGAAGCCGCCGCGAACATCCACATCGGCATCGACTGGCTGTCGAGCGTGTCGTTCGGCCACACGACCCGGATCGGCAAACGCGTGGTCGTGCTGGGCGGCGGCAACACGGCGATGGACTGCTGCCGCAGCGCGCGTCGGCTGGGCGGCGAGGACGTCCAGGTGGTCGTCCGTTCCGGCTTCGACGAGATGAAGGCTTCGCCGTG
>JANMBN010000412.1:0-2345 GCA_031360485.1 Betaproteobacteria bacterium
CCGCCTCGTTGACCACGCGCGGCTGCTTCGCCTCGGCGGCGAGGTAGAGCCGCGGCGTCAGCGTGATCGCATGCTCCGGGCACGTCTTCTCGCAGATCCCGCACTGCACGCACTTGGCCTCGATGAAGCGGAGCTGCGGCAATTCGGCATTGTCGAGGATCGCGCCCTCGGGGCACGCGCCGACGCATGCGAGGCACATCGTGCAGGTATCGCGGTTGACCGCTATCGTGCCGTACGGCGCGCCGGCCGGCAGCGCGATTTCGCGTTGCGGCACCGGCGCGTGTTGCGCGAGGTGCTCGATCGCAAAGGCCGCGGTGGTCCGCTTGTCGCCCGTGAACGCGAACGTTGCGGCCGTGCGCACCCGAAGCGCGGCGGGCCACGACCACAGAGCCGCATCGAGCGCCGGCGTGTCGGCGCCGTCGAACACACCGAAGTGCTCACCCTGGTAACCCAGCGCCTGCGCGATCGTGTCGGCGATCCGCATCTGTGCGGCGAGCGCTTCGCGATACTGCGGGGCCTCGGCGCCCGTCGTGAGCACCGCGACCTGGCTCGCTCCGTGCGCGAGCGCCGCGAGCCAGACATCGAGGCCGATCGACGCCACGTGGTGGACCTCGAACGGGATGACGCGCGCCGGCAACCCGCGGCCCCGTCGTGCGAGCCGCGCGATGGCCGCCCGAGCGTCCTCGGCGTGCAACAACAGGCAGGCATCGCGGCCGCCGGCATTTTCGTAGGTCGCGAGCAGCGTCCGCACGCGCCGGCCGACGTCCGGGACCGATGGATACGCATAGCTCATCGCGCCCGAGGGGCAGACCGTCGCGCAGGCGCCGCAGCCCATGCACAGATGCGGTTCGACGGCGACATGATCGCCGTCGGCGCGGATCGCTTCGGTCGAGCACACGTCGATGCACTGCGTGCAGCCGACCTTCTGCGAGCGCGAGTGCGCGCAGATCGACGGCTTGTACGCGAAGTACTTCGGCTTCTCGAACTCGCCCGTCATCGCCGCGAGCTCCGTCACCGCCTGTGCCTGCGCGACCGGATCGGTCCCCGGCGCGAAATAGCCCTGCGGCGGCTGGTGCATCGCCAATTGGGGCGTCCGCTGCAGGTCGAGGATGAGGTCGAATCGCTCGGCGCGAGCGGTGTCCGTCCGCCCGAAATCGATTGCGGCCGTCGCCCCGCAGGCCGCGACGCACTTGCGGTGCGCCTTGCAACGGTCGAGGTCGATCTGGTAGCTCCAGTCGATCGCCTGCTCCGGGCAGACCCTGATGCACGCGTTGCAGCGCGTGCAGAGATCGAGGTCGATCGGGTTTTCCTGCACCCAGGCGACATCGAAGGCACCGAGCCAGCCGGCGAGTTTCGCGATCTTGCCGGAGTAGACCGGGAACTTGCGCTCGGCGGGCATCTCGGCGCCGGCGGCGCGGCCGCTCACGAGGACCGTGACCGCATGCCGCGCGGACAGCGCGTTGGCCCAGTAGAGAGCCGCCTCCGCGGGGCCCACGATCAGGAGCTGGCCGTCGGACCGGTAGGTGACGCGCTGGACGGGCTCGGGATCGGGCAGCCCGGCGAGCGCCAGCAGCGCGGCGATTTTCGGCGTCGCCGCGCCGGCTTCCGCCGACCAGCCGGCCGTTTCTCGGATATTGACGAAGCGGATGGTCTGCGCGCGGCCTGCGTCTTCCGCGACGTCACCGAAGAGCTTCGCCTCCTGCGTGCATGCCACCACCACGTCTCCCGCGGCATTGCCGGCGAATGCGGCGAGTTCCTTCTGGCATAGCATCGATCTCGCCACGGGTACGCCAGAGAGCTCCAGCGCGCGGGCAAGCGCCTCGCGATCGAGAGGCATCGTCCCGTTGCACGAGCAAAGATGCAGATTGGCGCCGTCGAGGCTCATCGCGTCGCGGGTTCGGGCTTTTCGGGGATCGCGGGGGGGCCGGCGTCGCGCGCGTCGGGCTCGGTCGCGAGCGCCTTGGCGTCGCCGGCCGCGACGACCGTCGGCGCGCCGGCGGCGTCGGATGCCGCTGGCGGTGCAGCGGGAAGCGTGGGAGGCTCGGTCGCCTCCGACGCCACAACTGCGCGATCGGGCGGCACGTCTTCGATCGTCCCCTGCTCGTTCACCCGGGTTGCCGGCGGATCGAAAATGTACCGGCCCTGCACCATTTCGCGCACGATCTCGGGCGAGATCGGGTCGGGCAGCGAGTAGTCGTCGATGTAGGTGTCGAGCCCGTCCATCACGTTGAAGCGCGGATCGCGGAACAGCTGCTTCAGCGCTTTCCGCTTGAGCCCCTCGTCGACCTTCGGCCCGAAGAACGCGGTGAAGTCGGAGTCGATCGTCAGCGATTCGAGGGGCGGCA
>JANMBN010000423.1:0-3459 GCA_031360485.1 Betaproteobacteria bacterium
CGCTCGGCACGCCGCCGACGCACGGCCCGGCGCACGTCACGGAATTGAATCCGGCCGAGAATCGGCCCGTCGTCGGGCTGAAGCCGGTGGCTGCGTCCATCTGGAAGGTATTTTTCGCCGCCGTGTTGGTCGCATTGATGCTGAGATTGAGCGAGCGGTTGACGAAATCCGCGGTGAGGCTCGCGCTGTTGAGCTGTCCGCTGGCGCCGTCGAACACCGATCCTGCCGGCGTGAACGTCAACGTGCCCAGCGACGGCGGCAGCGAGTTCGTCGCGTCGCCGCTGATCCAGGGCTGCCTTTGCGTGGCGGTGGTGGTGAACGTGTTGTAGTTGAAATCCGTGATCCGCGAACCGCCTCCGCTCCACGTGCCCCAGACGAGGTTGCCCGCGGCGGGCGACGTGCCCGCGATCGTGTTGGTGGCGGTTCCGACCGACGCGATGACCTGGCCGACAGTGGGCCCGAATTGCAGCAGGCGGCCGGAAGCGTCGAGCTGCACGTTCCAGTACGCGGCCGATCGGGCATCGGCCCCCGCAGGCTGTCGCTGCGTGACGATCGCCGCGACCGAATTGTTGGGCGGCGCCTGCTGCGTCAACGTCGCGGTGCCTCTGCCGGCTTCCGGATCCGAGCCTAAAAGCATTGTGACCGTCGCCTGCGTGCCGCTGACCGTGCCGGAAAACGCGAGTTGGTCGACGAACCCGGGTCCGTTGTTGCTTGTGCAGTCGGAGCAGCGGAACGAACCGCGATTATTCGGGAAATCGGACAGGAGGAACGTTCCGCTGAAGGAGACCTGGTTGCCGTTGATCGTGATCGGCAGGCCGCTGACGCTGATGGGTACGCCGACATTCAGCGCGCCGCCATCCTTGCCCTGCAAGTTGACGCCGAGCGTCGCGCGCTGCAGCGCGTAATTGACGCCCAGCGTGATTTCGCCAGCGATCGCGATGCCGCCGCACCCATTTGCAGCGAGGCAGGTCAGGACGATGTTGAACGGTCCGGCCAGCCGATAGAACGTGGTGCCGCTGAAAGTGTTCTGCGACAGCAACGTCTCCGGATGCGGCGTGTTCGTGACCTGGAATGCGAAAGGCGCAAGCGTCGACTGCGATGAGCTTGCCGGGTCGCCCGCGGACGCCTCCCCGGCCTTTTGCGCGACCGAGGCCGACGCGGCGGCGGCCGTGCCGCTGCGCGCTGCCTGCGCGAGCTGCGTTGCGGTCGCGCGCCCGCGGGTTCCGACCAGGAACGACGGCGGGGCGATCAGTTGTTCGGGCGGGGTTATCGGACTCGCGACGTAGAAGTAGTTGTCGAGGCCGAACTCGCGCTCGCCCGTCTCGTTGGTCGCGCTGATCCGTCCCTCGGTGACCGCGCCGTAGGTCCCGTCGGGGGCCGCCGAGCCGTCCGCGTTGCGGCAGCTGTTGTCGCAATCGACCAGGCTGTAACCCGTGCCGCGCACGCCGATGGCGACCGTGCGGGTCTTGACCGCGTAGTCGGCCTGATCGCGGCGTCCGATCGCGCCGGTCACCGTGCGCAGTCCGCCTCGAAGGAGGTCGAAGAACGCGCGCTGTGCGCCTGATTCCGGTCCTCCGTACGCATACTCGGTCACCCGGAACGCGGTCTCCGCACGCAGCGCGACTATCGAATCGTCGGTGAACCGGATCTGCGCGTTGGATTGCGCGCCGACGACGATCGTGTCGCCCGGCCGCACCGCCGTATCGGCCTGCACGGGAATCCTCTGCTCGCCGCGCACGATCGTCACGTCGCCGACCGCGACCAGCACGCGGCCGGCGTCCTGCGGCTGGGCGAGGGAAATGCCGGGGGTCGCGAGCACGCAGGCCAGCAACAGCAACGAAAGGTATCGCGTCATCGTCGTGCCCTATTTGAATTCATATCGAACTTTGAACGAGTACACGTCGCGCGGGAACGCATACGCATCGGCGTTCGAGCGATTCCTCGAAAACAGCGCCTCGCCCCGGAACGATATGCTGCGCGAATAGAGATACGTCAGCGCGACGTTGCCGGCATCGTACTTGTCGTGGCGCTTGTCCGGAAACGCGAAGAAATCGGGTCCCCGGTAATCACTGCGCTGGTACGCATATCCGAGCTGCGCGCCCCATCTTTCGGCGGGGGCGAATGTGAGCGCGGCGCTTGCGCCAAGCGCGCGCGGGACGAGTTCCGGATGGTCGGTCCGGCTGCGCTGGCTGCCTGCGTTGACGCCCAGCATCAGGACCGGCTGCCAGGCGTGTTTGAACGACCGCTTGTAGCCGGCGCTGACGCCGACGAAATCGGCGTCGCGCGGGCTGTTGTCGTCGTTGTAGACGAGCCGCGCCACCTGGGCGCCGAGACTTACGCTCTGCGCTCCATCGAGCTGATGCTGCCATTCGGCCGAGCCCGTGATCGTGGAACGGTAGGTCGATGCGCCGACGGTAACGGCGCCGTAATTGATCCCGAACCGGTACGCGTTCCCTCCCCGCACGACCGAAGCGCCGCCGCCTGCGTTGTAGGTGCCGAGCTCGAACTGGCGGTCGTTGTCATCGCTGTGGAATTTCCGTTCGGCCTGCCCGTTGGCGAACAGCGTGACGCCCGGCCGGACCGGGTAGCTCACGTAACCGCCTGCCGCGACGCTGCCAAACGTGTCGGCGGTCTTTTGGCTATCCGGGTTGAGGGGCTGCACGCCGAAGCCGGGGAGGAAGATGTTGGCGCTGGCAGGGCCGGCGTTGACGTTGGTGTCGCGGCCGATGCCCAGTTCGACGAAGGCCCCGCTCGCCAGCGAATAGCGCGTTTCGCGCAGGCGGATCGCGTCGAGAAAACGGTCGACGGCCGCCGCGATATCCGCCGGAGGATCGAGCTTGCGCAGCTCCGCGAACTCCAGGCGCGCCTGCGCGTCGTCGCCGAGCAGAAAATAGCCGCGGGCGAGCTGCAGCCGCGCGGAAAGGTTGCCGGGGAAATTGAGCAGGTAGCGTTCCAGCGCGAGGACACCCTCGCCCGGGTGCCCGGCGTCGATCGCGGCAATGCCGAAGTAGAAGTCGAATGCCGGATCGCCGAGTTGGCCCGGATATTTCTTCCCTTCGGCGTAAGCGGCGGCGGCGCTGCCCTGTTCGAGCAGAGCCTTGATGTCGTCGCCGGGCGCGGCGAGAAGCGCCGGCGCGAAACACACGATTGCAACGGCTATCCCGACGGACAGCCTCCTCGAAGCACTCGCCACGCATCCCCCTGTCGCGGACCGGTCGCGTCCGGTTCTTGTTGCCGAAGCGGCCGAAACTAGCATGCGCGCCGGAAACGCACCAGAACTTTCGTGCGCTCGCGACTCCGGCGCGAGTCGCTCGTCGTCGCCGTTTCAGCGCGCAATCGAACGGAACCGGGGCAACGCCTGGCGTCCCGCGTACCGCGCGGACGCGCCCAGCGTTTCCTCGATCCGCAGTGCTTCGTTCCATTTCGCCATCCGCTCGGAGCGCGCGAACGAGCCGACCT
>JANMBN010000286.1:0-9535 GCA_031360485.1 Betaproteobacteria bacterium
GGCCGCGGCGGCCAGCATCTCCGGGAACTCCGACAGGCGCTGCGCAAGCTGGAGTTCCTTTTCGCTCTTGAGAAATGCGAGGTTCGCTGCGGCAAGCGACGCCGCGTCGCCTCCCCATTGCGCCAGCACGCTGCACACGCGCGCATGGGCGTATTGGACGTAGTACACCGGGTTCTCCTCGCTTTTCGCCAGCGCCAGGTCGATATCGAACGTGAACTCGGTGTCGGCCTTGCGCGAGACCAGGAAAAAGCGGACCGCATCACGACCCGCTTCCTCGATCAGCTCGCGCAACGTCAGGTAGCTTCCTGCGCGCTTGCTGATCTTCACTTCCTCCCCGCCCTTCATCACCGTCACCATCTTGTGTATCACGTAGGCAGGATAGCCGGCCGGTGCGCCGATGCCCGCCGCCTGCAGCCCGGCGCGCACGCGGGTGACCGTGCTGTGGTGATCCGAGCCCTGCACGTTGATCGCCGTCGTGAAACCGCGCTCCCACTTCGTCACATGGTACGCGACGTCCGGAACGAAATACGTGTAGCCGCCATCCGACTTCTTCATCACGCGGTCTTTGTCGTCGCCGTAGTCGGTCGTCTTCAGCCACAGCGCGTTGTCCTGCTCGTACGTCTTGCCCGACGCGACGAGCCGCGCGACCGTCGCGTCGACGCGCCGGTCGGCATAGAGCGAGCTCTCCAGGTAATAGTTGTCGAACCGCACGCCAAAGGCCTGCAGGTCCCGGTCCTGTTCCCGGCGCAATTCGGCGACGGCGAAGCGGCGGATCGACTCGATGTCGCCCAAGTCGCGGCCGACCTCGTCGATGTAGCGCTGCGCGAGCTCGCGGATGTATTCGCCGTGGTAGCCGTCGTCGGGAAACGCCGCGTGCTCGCCCAGTATCTCGTGCGCACGCGCGCGCACCGAGAGCGCGAGGTTCTGGATCTGCTGGCCCGCATCGTTGTAGTAGAACTCGCGCGCGACGTCGGCGCCCTGCCACTCGATGAGCCGGGCGATCGCGTCGCCCAGCGCCGCCTGGCGGCCGTGACCCACGTGCAAGGGGCCCGTCGGGTTCGCCGAGACGAATTCGACCATCACGCGCTCGCCGCGCCGGGCGTCGCTCCGGCCGAACCGGTCGCCGTCGGCGAGGATGCGCGCGACCACCGCCTGGCGCGCGGCCGGCGTCACGAAGATGTTGATGAATCCGGCGCCGGCGATCTCGATCTTCTCGACCAACCGGGACGCGGGCAGCGCGGCAACGAGCGCCTGCGCGAATTCGCGGGGATTCGCTTTCTTTGTCCTGGCGAGCTGGAGTGCGACATTCGACGCAAAGTCGCCATGCCTGGGTTGCTTCGGCCGGTCGAGCGCGATCGGCACGCCAACGCTCTCCGGCGCGATGGCAGCGACACCGTGAGTCAAGTACTCCTCGAGCTGGGTACGAAGATCAGTCATAGGGGGCCGCCAACACGAGCGGCCATCGGCGATCGGGCGATGGAACCGCGAATGGAACGTCGCGGCAGCGACCGTCGAATTCGCGGAGTTATTCCGTCGCAGCCGCGACGGAATAGCCGATTATAGCCGGTCGCGCACGCGGCTCCGCGCGCGACGTCACGCAAATCCGAGCGGATCGACATCGAGCGCCCAACGCACGCGCCGGCCGCGCAGCGCCGTGACCGCATCGCGCCAGTGCGGCAGGAACCTCTGCATCGCTCCGCGTTCGACCGCCTGTGCAAGCACCTGTCCTCGCTCGAGTCCGGCGCGGCGCGGCAGGCTCGCCGGCACCGGCGGGAATACCTCGACGGCGGCCGACTCGTCCTGCGCAACCGTGCGGCCCGCGTCGCTCACGGCCGCGAGAAACTCATCGACCGCGTCGCGCCGCGGCGCCTCGGCGACGAGCAGCGCGAGATGCGCGAACGGCGGGAGCGTCGCCGCGCGCCGCTCCGCGAGAAGCACCTCCGCGTAGCTGTCGTAGTCGTGCGCGGCGAGCGCGCGCGCAAGCGGGTGCATCGGAAAATCCGTCTGCACGATCACTTCGCCGGGCAGGTCGCTCCGTCCGGCCCGCCCCGAAACCTGGAACAGCAGCGCGGCCAGCCGCTCCGTCGCCCGGAAATCGGCGCTGTAGAGCGCGTTGTCCGCGCCCAGAACGCCGACCAGCGTGAGCCGCGGGAAATCGTGGCCCTTCGCGAGCATCTGCGTGCCGATGAGAATGTCGACCTCGCCCGCGTGCACCCTGTCGCGAACCGCCGCGAATGCGCCCTTTCTGCGCGTGGAGTCGCGATCGATCCGCGCGAGACGCGCGCCGGGAAAGCGGCCGGCCAGCGCATGCTCGAGCCGCTGCGTTCCGTGACCGAGCGGCAGCAGGTCGACGTTGCCGCATTCGGGGCAGGCGAGCGGCAGGCGCTCCGCGTGCCCGCAATGGTGGCACCGCAGCGCGGCGGCGTCGCGGTGAACGACGAGCCGCGCGCTGCATCGCGGGCAACCGGCCTGCCAGCCGCACGACGAGCAGAGCAGCGACGGCGCGAACCCCCGGCGATTGATGAACACGAGCGATTGCTCGCCGCGGGCGAGCCGCGCCCCGATCGCCGCGACCAGACGCGCGCCGATTCCCTCCACGGCGGCGGCGTCCCTGTTCGGAACGAACACGAGTTCCGGCATCCGCGCCGGCGCGACCGCGCGCACCGGCAGCTTGAGCCAGCCGTAGCGTCCGCGTTGCGCGTGGACGAGTGTCTCCAGCGCCGGTGTCGCGCTGCCGAGAACAATGGGGACGCCGCGCTGCCGCGCGCGCCAGACCGCGACGTCGCGCCCGTGGTAGCGAACGCCGTCCTGCTGTTTGAACGATGGGTCGTGCTCCTCGTCGACGACGATGAGCGCCAGCCGCGGCAGCGGCGCGAACACGGCGAGCCGCGTGCCGAGGACAAGATCCGCCTCGCCCGCCGCGGCGGCTCGCCAGTTCCGCAGGCGCTGGCCGGCAGGGAGCCGGCTGTGCAGCGTGAGCGTCCTCACGCCCGGGATCGCGCTCGCGATGCGCTGCTCGAACTGCGGTGTCAGATTGATCTCGGGCACGAGGATCAGCGCCTGTCCGCCCGCGGCGATGCACTCGACAGCGGTCGCAAGATAGACCTCGGTCTTGCCGCTTCCGGTCACACCCTGCAGCAGAAACGGCGCAAACGAGCCGCACGCTTTCGCCAGCGCGGCGATCGCCCGCTGCTGATCGGCGTTGAGCGGCGCGCCCGTCATCGCGCCGCTGCGCACTCGATCGATACGATCGACGTCAGGGATCGCCGCCACCGCCCAACCCTGCGCCTGCCAGCGCCGGACCGCATCCTTGAGGTAGGGCGGAAGCACCGCCTGCGCCTCGAGCGTCAGCACGGAACGTGGCGCAGCGATCCACGCTTCGTACAGCGCGCGCAGACGTGGAGCTCGCGTCAGCGACGCCGCAAGGTCGGCTTTCGCCGCTTCGGTGAGCGCGAGCGCGCCGGCGGGTCGCCGCCAAATGGCCGGGGCGTCGCGCGCGGGCGAGAGCGGCGGCACCATCTGCGCGATGACGAGTCCCAGCGGTTCCTGGTAATACGTCGACACGAACGCGGCCAGGTCGAGGAGATCGGCGGGCAACGGCGGAATGTCGTGAATCGCAGCGGTGACGGGCTGAAGCTTCTCGCGCGGCACGCTCGACGTCGGGGCGACGTCAATGACCACGCCGACGAGCGCACGTCCGGCCAGCCGGACGCGCACGACCGCGCCCCGTTCCAATGCGAGACCGTCGGGGATCCAGTAGTCGAACGCGGCGGATGCCGCGACCGGAAGGGCGATGCGCGCGACAGGCATGGCTTCAGCGCGGGTTCGTCCGACGGCCGACGGCGCGCGTCGCCACGCGGAAACAAGTTGTAGTGTTCGAAATCCTCAACACTCGCCGCAGCAACTACCGGCAAGTCCTTGGTTTATAACGATCGAAAAAACAGTTCACATGGTCTGTGGATAATCTTGTGCGTAAGTGCACGCTCGCGTTTGGCGGGCCGATCGGCGCTCGCCGAAAATCCTCTGGGGCCGCAGAAATCCGGAAAAACTTGTCCTTTTTTTTCAATAGTTTGAGAAACACTATCCCCTGTCGTGCCGCGGAAGCGCAGGCAGCAGGCAAATCGGTTCTCGCGTGTGCATAAGTGACGTTCCGCAACTCGAGGTTTCGGGCGTTGTCAAGACCCCGAAGAGGCAGGACGGGCGCGGGTTGGCGCCGATTTGCCGAGGGGAGCCGTGCGCGGATCAAGCACTGGCGCGGGCTGCGCGCGATTCGTCGTGGACGGCGGCGATCAGCGCGCCGACGTTTTCGGGCGGGGTCGCCGGAACGATTCCGTGTCCCAGGTTGAAGATGTGCCCGGGAGCGGGCCCCGCGGCGTGAATGACCGCCGCGGCCTCGCGCCGCACGGTGCCGGGATCGGTGAGCAACACCAGCGGATCGAGATTGCCCTGCAGCGCCACGCGGGCGCCCACGCGCTGTCGAGCCGCGGCGATATCCACGGTCCAGTCGAGCCCGACGCACGAGGCGCCGCACGTCGCGAGTTCGTCGAGCCACTGCCCGCCGCCCTTCGTGAAAACGATCGTCGGAACGTGCCGTCCGTCCGGCGCCGGCTGGAGCGCGCCCAGCACCGCGCGCATCGACGCGAGCGAGACGGCACGATAAGCAGGCGCCGAGAGCAATCCTCCCCACGTGTCGAAGATCATCACGGCATCGGCGCCGGCCACGATCTGCTCGTTGAGATAGGCCGCCACGGCCCGCGCATTGATCGTCACCAGGCGCTGCAGGAGCTCGGGCCGGCCGTACGCCATCCGGCGCACGGTGGCGAAATCCGGGCTGCCCGCGCCTTCGATCATGTAGCACGCGAGCGTGAACGGGCTCCCCGAGAATCCGATCAGCGGCAGGCGCCCGCCGAGCGCGCGCTTGATCTCGCGGACCGCGTCGAACACGTAGCGAAGTTTCGCCATGTCCGGCACCGCGAGCCGCGCTATCGCGGCCTCGTCGGCGGCGGTGCGCTCGAAGCGCGGGCCCTCGCCGTCGGCGAAATAAAGACCGAGCCCCATGGCGTCGGGGACCGTCAGGATGTCCGAGAACAGGATCGCGGCGTCGAGCGGAAAGCGCGCGAGCGGCTGCAGCGTGACCTCCGTCGCGAGCGAAGGTGTTTTCGCGAGCGCGAGAAAACTCCCGGCCCTTGCCCGCGTCGCGTTGTACTCCGGCAGGTAGCGCCCCGCCTGGCGCATCAGCCATACAGGTGTGTATGGTGTCGGCTCCCGGCGCAGCGCGCGGAGAAATGTGTCGTTTTCGAGTGTGGGCATCGGGCGAGGGTAGCGGCACGCTCTGCCTTCGGCAAGGCCGGAGCCGCGCGCTACGCGGAGGTCATTGCGCCGGGACCAGCGCGCGCCCGGTGAGCCGCGTGAGGATGGCGAGCGGTGAACGCGCGGGGTCGTACAACGCCGAGACGGGGAGGTGAATGGTCTGCTCGAACATGAACTGGCCCGAGACCGCGGCGTGCATCACCTGATCGGAGAAGCAGAGCCACGTGGTCCCCGGCGCGAAGCGCACGATTTCCTGCGCGCATTCGCGCTGGTAATCGAGGTCCTCCTTCGCGCGGTCGTGCAGATTGAGCATCAGGTGGTCGTAGGCCGAGCGCCGGCCCTTGGTGACGCGAATGGCGGCCAGCACGGCCGACGCCCCCGGTATCGGATTCGCGATGCGCGGCAGCAGTGTCTTCGCCATCGTCTCGAAGGGTTCGCCGACGCGCCAGACGCGGTCTTCCGCCGGATTGACGTTAGTGAACACGCGCAGAATGCGCTCGCCCCGGTTCGGCCGCGACGGAAAGGCGTCGACGTGCAACCGCGAATCATCCTTGCGCCACGAGACTTCGCGGCCCACTGCCGGCTGCGGCCGATAGCTCGACCGCGCGCGCCTCACGTACGGCGCGTAGCGCGGGAACATCGCGGTGACGAGTTCCGACGCGCCGGCGGCGAAGCGAGCGATCGCGGCCGCGAGCTCGGCGCGGTCCTTCGCCGTGCCCGCCGCGCCCTTGAGCTCGGCACCTTCGAGGCTGATGTTCTTCGACCTGCCGTCGGACCACGCCGGCGAGAGGAACCGGCGCTCGGAATCCGTCAGCGCGAAGCTCACGCGCGGCAACCGGATCACCCCGCCCTGCTCGAGCGCGCGGGCCGCGGTGTCCCGCTCCTCGTCCGTAAGCGCCGGGCGCCAGTCCGCGAGGTCCAGCGTGACGACCGCCGACATCGGCACGCGGCTCAGCGGGGCAGCTCGGTGCTGCCCATCAGGAATTCGTCGACCGCCCGGGCGCATTGCCGGCCTTCGCGAATCGCCCAGACCACGAGCGACTGGCCGCGGCGAACATCGCCGGCGGCAAAGACCTTCGAAACCGACGTCCGGTAGTCGACGACGTTCGCAAGCACGTTGCTCCGCGGGTCGCGCTCGACGCCCAGCTGCAGGACCAGACCCTCCGGCACCGGGCCCAGGAAGCCCATCGCGAGCAGGACGAGATCCGCCTTCATCTCGAATTCCGTGCCGGGCATCTCGACCATCTTCATCTGGCCGTCCGCGCCACGGCGCCACTCGATGCGCGCCGCGACGAGCTTCTCGACCTTGCCGCCCCCGCCCTCGAAGCGCTTGGTGGCCACCGCCCAGTCGCGCTCGCAACCCTCTTCCTGCGACGACGACGTGCGGAGCTTGATCGGCCAGTACGGCCAGGTGAGCGCCTTGTTCTCCTGCTCCGGCGGCTGCGGCAGGAGCTCGAACTGCGCGACCGATTTCGCCCCCTGGCGGTTCGACGTGCCGACGCAATCGGAGCCGGTGTCGCCGCCGCCGATCACGACGACGTGCTTGCCGGTCGCCATGATCTGGCCCCGCACCGCATCGCCGGCGACCACCCTGTTCTGCTGCGGCAGGAATTCCATCGCGAAATGGATGCCGCCGAGCTCGCGGCCCGGCACCGGCAGGTCGCGCGGCTGTTCGGCGCCGCCCGCGATCACGACCGCGTCGTGTTCGGCGGCCATCGTCCGCGCGTCGACATCCTTGCCGACGTGAACGTTCGGCCGGAACACGACGCCCTCGATCGACATCTGCGCCATCCGGCGGTCGATCAGGTGCTTCTCCATCTTGAAATCGGGGATGCCGTAGCGGAGCAGGCCGCCAATCCGGTCGGCCTTCTCGTAGAGGACGACATCGTGACCCGCGCGCGCGAGCTGCTGCGCGCACGCGAGCCCCGCCGGACCCGAGCCGACGACAGCCACCCGCTTGCCCGTCTTGCGCGACGGGGGCAGCGGCGCGACCCAGCCTTCTTCCCAGCCCTTGTCGATGATGAAATGCTCGATCGACTTGATGCCGACCGGATCGTCGTTGATGTTGAGCGTGCATGCGGCTTCGCACGGTGCGGGGCAGATTCGTCCCGTGAACTCGGGGAAGTTGTTCGTCGAGTGGAGCACGTCGAGCGCCGCGCGCCATTGCCGGCGGTAGACGAGGTCGTTCCAGTCCGGAATGACGTTGTTGACCGGGCATCCGCTCTGACAGAAGGGGATGCCGCAGTCCATGCAGCGGGCGCCCTGCGTCGAGGCTTCGTCGTCCTTCAGCGCGAGGATGAACTCGCGGGAATTCCGCACGCGCTCCGCGACCGGCAGCGAGATCTCCGGAACCCGCTGCAATTCCATGAAACCGGTCATCTTGCCCATTACGTCGACACGTCCTTCATGCGGCGGCCTTTTCCTTCGCTGCGGCGGCCGACCTGGCGACCGCCTGCTTCGCATGCATCTCGGTGAGCGCCCGCTTGTATTCGGTCGGGAACACCTTGACGAACTTGCGGCGCGAGGCATTCCAATCGTCGAGGATCGCGAGCGCGTGCGTGCTCCCCGTGAAGCGGAGGTGGCGCTCGATCAGTTCGCGCAGGATCGCGTCGTCGCCCTTTCCCGCATGCCGCAGCCGCGACTTGCCGGCGGCGGCGAGCTCGGCTTCGGCCTTGGTCTGCTCGGCTTCCGGCAGCACCGGTTCGAGCGCGACCATCGCCGCGTTGCAGCGCTTGGCGAACGTGCCGTCGTCATCGTAGACGTAGGCGATTCCGCCGCTCATTCCCGCCGCGAAGTTGCGCCCGGTGCGTCCCAGCACGACGACCGTGCCGCCGGTCATGTACTCGCAGCCGTGATCTCCGGTGCCTTCGACGACCGCGGACGCGCCGGAATTGCGCACGCAGAAGCGCTCGCCCGCGACGCCGCGGAAATAGGCTTCACCGGCGATGGCGCCGTACATCACCGTGTTGCCGATGACGATGTTCTGCTCGGCCTTGGCGGGGCACGTCGGATCGGGGTAGACGACGATTCGCCCGCCCGAAAGGCCCTTGCCGACGTAATCGTTGGTCGCGCCCTGCAGCTCGAAGGTGATTCCGTGCGCCAGGAACGCGCCGAAGCTCTGACCCGCGATGCCATCGAACGCGACGTGGATCGCGTCGTCGGGGAGCCCGGCATGCCCGAACCGGCGCGCGACCGTGCCGGAGAGCATCGCCCCTACCGAGCGGTTCGCGTTGCGGATCTTGAACGTGAGGCGGACCGGTTCCCGCCGTTCGAGCGAGGGCGCCGCCGCCGCGATCAGCCGGTGGTCGAGCGCTCCGGCGAGGCCGTGGTCCTGCGTTTCGCAGTGGTGGCGCGCGACCTCGGCCGGCACTTTCGGCTGGTAGAAGATCCGCGAAAAATCGAGTCCCTTCGCCTTCCAGTGCTCGATCCCGCGGCGCGTGTCGAGCAGATCCGAGCGGCCGATCAGGTCGTCGAAGCGGCGGATCCCGAGCTTCGCCATCAGCTCGCGCACTTCCTCGGCGACGTAGAAGAAGTAGTTGACGACGTGCTCGGGCGCTCCGGTGAACTTGCGCCGCAGCTCCGGGTTCTGCGTCGCGATTCCCACGGGGCAGGTGTTGAGGTGGCACTTGCGCATCATGATGCAGCCGGTGGCGACGAGGGGCGCCGTCGCGAAACCGAACTCGTCGGCGCCCAGCAGCGCGCCGACGACGACGTCGCGCCCGGTCTTCATCTGCCCGTCCACCTGCACGGCGATGCGGCCGCGCAGCCGGTTGAGGACCAGCGTCTGCTGCGTTTCGGCGAGACCCAGTTCCCACGGCGTGCCCGCGTGCTTGATCGACGATTCGGGCGAGGCGCCCGTGCCGCCATCGTGGCCGGCGATCGTGACGTGGTCGGCCTTCGCCTTGGCCACGCCCGCCGCGACGGTGCCCACACCCACCTCGGAGACGAGCTTCACCGACACCGACGCCTCGGGGTTTCCGTTCTTGAGGTCGTGGATCAGCTGCGCCAAGTCCTCGATCGAATAGATGTCGTGGTGCGGCGGCGGCGAGATGAGGCCCACGCCCGGCACCGAGTAGCGAAGCTGCGCGATGTAGTCGGAGACCTTGTGACCGGGCAGCTGGCCGCAAGCAAGACAACTGCCGGGTAGCGGTGAGCCTGTCGTTGGCGACCTGGAGTTCGAGTTTGCCAATCGGGTATCGCTTGTATCTTCCCAAGGAATGGGCCG
>JANMBN010000449.1:0-1571 GCA_031360485.1 Betaproteobacteria bacterium
CGGTCGGCGGGCTTGCGCTGCGTCAAGGCGCCGGATTGCGGATTTCCGTCGCGATTGGTTAGACTGCAAGGCAATCTTGCAACGCCGCGGCCGGTCCCGGAGCGCGGCGGCGTCCCCAAGGAGGAGAACGGAGCATGTCCACGATCGAGTCGGTGTCCAACGAGAAGCGGATCTTCGAACCGCCGCGCGAATTCGTCGCGCAAGCCAACGTCAAGAAGGCCGATTTCGACGCACTGAACGCGAGCGCCGCGGCCGATTACTCGGGTTTCTGGGCCAAGCTCGCGCGCGAACACGTGCTGTGGCACAAGCCGTTCACGAAGTCGCTCGACGAATCCGGCGCGCCCTTCTACAAGTGGTTCGAGGACGGCGAGCTCAACGTCTCGTACAACTGTCTCGACCGCAACCTCGCGAACGGCAACGCCGAGCGGGTCGCGATCATTTTCGAGGCCGACGACGGGGCCGTGACCAAGGTGACCTACCGCGAGCTGTATCACCGCGTCTGCCGGCTCGCCAACGGTCTCAAGTCGCTCGGCATTCGCAAGGGCGACCGCGTGCTCGTCTACATGCCGATGTCGATCGAGGGCGTCGTCGCGATGCAGGCGTGCGCGCGCATCGGCGCGACGCATTCGGTCGTGTTCGGCGGGTTTTCGGCCAAGTCGCTGCAGGAGCGCATCATCGACGCCGGAGCCGTTGCGGTGATCACCGCGAACGAGCAGGCGCGCGGCGGCAAGAACCTGCCACTGAAGGCGATCGTCGACGAAGCGCTGGCGATGGGCGGGTGCGAGGGCATACGCAGTGTGATCGTCTACAAGCGGACGGGCGGCAACGTCGCGTTCTCGGCGCCGAGCGACGTGTGGCTGCACGAGCTCGTCGCGAAACAGGCGGACACGTGCGAGCCGGAATGGGTCGGGGCCGAGCATCCGCTGTTCATCCTCTACACGTCGGGATCCACCGGCAAGCCCAAAGGTGTACAGCACAGCTCCGGCGGCTACCTGCTGTGGGCGATGCTGACGATGCGCTGGACCTTCGACATCAAGCCGACGGACGTGTTCTGGTGCACGGCGGACATCGGCTGGGTGACCGGCCACACTTACATCGCGTACGGACCCCTTGCGGTCGGCGCGACCGAGGTCGTGTTCGAAGGCGTCCCGACCTATCCCGACGCCGGCCGCTTCTGGCAGACGATCGCCAAGCACAAGGTCTCGATCTTCTACACGGCGCCGACGGCGATCCGCGCGCTGGTCAAGGCGTCGGGCGTGACGCCGTCGACGGCGCCGACCAACTACAACCTGGCGAGCCTGCGCCTGCTCGGAACCGTCGGCGAGCCGATCAATCCGGAAGCATGGATGTGGTACCACGAGCAGGTCGGCGGCGGCCGCTGCCCGATCGTCGATACGTGGTGGCAGACCGAGACCGGCGGCCACCTGATCTCGCCGCTCCCCGGCGTCACGCCGACGGTCCCGGGTTCCTGCACGTTGCCGCTGCCCGGGATCATGGCGGCGATCGTCGACGAGACGGGGCACGACGTCGAGAACGGCCACGGCGGCATCCTGGTGATCAAGCGGCCTTGG
>JANMBN010000458.1:0-3385 GCA_031360485.1 Betaproteobacteria bacterium
GCGCGGCGAGCGCCTCGACGAGGCGCGTCGCTCGTGCTTCGGAAAAACCCGCGGCGCAAACGAGCGGCGGCATGGGTGCGCTCTCTGTGTGCCCGATCGATCGAAAGCACGATGCCGCCTCGGCGTCATGCCGCTGCAGCAGCCACCACCAGTACGCGTCGACGGCGGTGACGTCGATTCGCCCATCCCGGAGGGCGGCGAGGGCCGCCCGCGGGTGACCGAGCGGGCCGATCGACTCGCTGAACAGCCGGGGCCGTTCCGCCGACCGGTGGGCGAGCAGCGCGCGCCGCGGCGCGTTGAAGCCGGAATGCGAGTGTTCGATCGTCCAGCCGATCCGATGCCCGAACGTCGACGCGAGCGTGTCGAAGGCAGCGCCGGCGCGCACGAGCCAGACCGAACGATACGTCGCACGATCATCGTCCGAACACACGGTGACGGGGGCGGCAAGCGCCCGAACGTCCGGGTAACGCGTCGCGAGCGGAAATCCGCACATGAATGCCAGCGCGAGATCGTCGCGCGCCCACAGATCCGTCAGCGCCGCCGGCGCGGCGTGCTCGATGCAATCGATCGCGACGCCGGCGTCGCGCGCGGCGGTCGACAGCACCGCGTGCCAGTGCCCGCGCGCGCCCGGCGTCACGTCGTACATCCGCGTGCACGCGATCCCCGTCACCGGAAGCGCAAGGTCTGTCCGAGGCCGAGGCGGCGCGCCTTGTCGAGCATCGCACAGCCGAGCGCGATGTCGGACAGCGACAGCCCGCGATGCCAGAAGAGGATCGTCTCGTCGTCGTGCTCGCGCCCCGGCTTCCGCTCCGCGACGATCTGTCCCAGTTCCGCGTGCAGGTTCCCTTCGTGCAGCTTGCCTTCGTCGACGTGGCGGCGGAGCGCGCCGAACGGCATTCCTTTCCTGCACTGACCCCAGTCGTCGACGACGATCTTGTCCATGATGTCGGTCAGCGTGAGCTCGACCGCGCTCATCGTTCCGTAGGGGACGATGAGCGAACCCGGCTTGATCCATGCCGTCAGCAGCAGCGGCTGCGGTTCCGGCAGGCGCGACGCCTCGACGACGATATCGGCGCCGCGGACGCACGTTTCCCAATCCTCGGCAGGGATCACCGGCTTGCCGAGATCGCGCGCGAGCGTCGCGGCGAACGCGCGGCGGCTTTCCGGGCGGCGCGAATGGACGCGAATCTCGTCGAAGTCGAACAAGTGGTCCAGAAGCCGCACGTTCCAGTACGCGGTCCCGCGCGCGCCGACGTGGCCCAGCACCTTCGCGTCCTTCCGCGCGAGGTGTTTCGCGCCGAGCGCCGTCATCGCGCCGGTCCGCATGTCGGTGAGCGACGACGCATCGAGAATCGCGCGCGGGGCGCCCGTCTCCGGGTCGAACAGGTTGAGGACGGCAAGCTCCGACGGCAGGCCGCGCTTCCAGTTGTCGACGAAATCGCCGACCACCTTGACCCCCGCGACGCCGAGTGGCCCGACGACGCCGCGCAGGACGTTGAAGTGACCCTTCGCGGAACTCTCGGGAACGAGGTGAACGCGCGGTTCGATCACGGTCTGGCCCCGTCCCTGCGCGCGCAATCCGCCCTCGACGGCGGCGAGGATCTCGTCGTCGGTGAGCGCGAGCGCGTCGACGTCGGGACCGTTGAGGTAAAGGATGTCGATCGGAGCCATGTACCCAATCGTGGCGCTCGCTGGACCACGATAGTAAACTGGCCGCCGGTTCCAATCCACGGGGAGTAGACCATGCGCAATACAGGGTTGTCGAAATGGCTCGTCCTGATACTCGCGTTTGCCGCCGGCACGGCCGCCGCGCAGACGGTTCGCGTCGGCTCCAAGAATTTCACCGAGCAGTTCGTGCTGGCGGAAATCTACGCGCAGGCGCTGGAGGCGGCGGGCATCAAGGTCGAGCGCAAGATCAACCTCGGGGGCACGCTGATTGCGCACAAGGCGCTGGAGGAAAAGGAAATCGACTTCTACCCCGAGTACACGGGGACGATGCTGCTCGCGGTGCTGAAGCAGGAGACGATGACGGACCGCAAGGCGGTCTACGACAAGGTCAAGGCCGAGTACGCGGCAAAGGGCCTCGTGGTCCTCAACGAGACGCCGTTCCAGAATACGTACAACATGGTCGTGCGGCCCGAGACCGCAGCCCAATACAAACTCGAAACGCTGAGCGACCTCGCCAGGGTCTCGAAGGAGCTGAAGCTCGGCGCCGGTCCCGAATTCCGCGATCGCAAGGACGGCATCCCGGGCCTCAAGGCGAAGTACGGGATGGAGTTCAAGGAGGATTTGCAGATGGCGATCGGGCTCCGCTATCAGGCGCTCAAGAACGACCAGATCCAGATCGTCAACGGCTACTCGACCGACGGCATGATCAGCGCGATGAAACTGAAGCGCCTCAAGGATGACAAGAACCTCTGGCCGCCGTATTACGTCGTGCCGGTGGTGCGCAAGGACGCCCTCGACGCGAATCCGAAGGTCGCCGAGGTGCTGAACCGCGTCAGCGCGCTCCTCGACGAGCCGGCGATGGCCGAGATGAACTACAAGGTCGACGGCGAGAAGATGGAGCCGAAGGACGTCGCGCGCGACTTCCTCAAGGCGAAGGGCGTGGTCAAGTAGGCGGCCATGGGGAAGCGGGGACCGACTCGACTCTTGCCTTGCGCCGGGACGCTCGGCCCAACGTGACGGAAAAGTCGAGTCTGACCCTGCTTGCCCGCGTCGGGATCGCCGACGTCGTCGCCGTCGCGCGCCGGAGCGCGCCCGTCGACGTCGCGCCGGCGGTGATCGAGCGCCTGCAGCGCGCGCGCTCTCTCGTCGACCGCGCGGCCGAGGGCGGCGAATCCATCTACGGCCTGACCTCGGCGCTCGGTGCGAACACCGGCAAGGTGTTGGCGCCGGAAGAGCGCGCGCTCTACCAGGTGCGCGCGATCCGCGCGCGGGCGGTCGGCGTGGGGCCGGCAATGGCCGAAGATCGCGTCCGGGCGACGATGTTCGCGCGCGTCGCAGGCATGGCGCAAGGGGGCTCCGGCGTTTCGGTCCCGGTGTTCCGCGCACTCGTCGACGCGCTGAATCGCAACGTCTATCCGGCCGTTCCCGCGTGGGGGACGATCAGCGTTGGCGACCTGCCGCCGCTCGCGCACCTGGCGCTGGTCCTGATCGGCGAAGGCGACGCGTTCGCCGACGGGGCCCGGATTCCCGGTGCGCAGGCGCTGGCGCGGGCGGGCCTCGCACCGGTGGCGCTCCAACCCAAGGACGGGCTTGCGCTGGTCAGCGCCAACGCGGCGACGGTCGGGACCGCGTGCCTCGTGCTGCACGACCTCGCGCGCGCATTCGAGCGCCACGACGACATCGTGGCGCTGTCGTTCGAAGGGTTCCGCGCGAACGT
>JANMBN010000483.1:0-3567 GCA_031360485.1 Betaproteobacteria bacterium
CTTCGGCGCATCGGCGTTGGGTGGCTGCGGAACCGGCTCCGCGTAGAAATACACGCCCAGACGCATCCGCATCCGCTGCGTCGGCGACGGCGGATCGCTCGCCTCGAGCGCCATGCCGTCACGGTTGATCTCCTGCAGCACCTGCATCGACAGCCTCTCCGATTTGTCGGCGAGTTGCCGCACGGCGGCCGGCGAGAGCTCGTCGTAATAGACACTGCGCTCGAGCCAGGCAGGTCCCTTCCCGCCGAGGTTGTCCACGGCCGCGGCAAGGTGGTCGTGCACCGCTTCGCCGAAGTAGAACGCCTTGGCATCGAGCTCCTTGCCGGGAACGAATCCGCGCGTGACGAGATGCACGCGGTCCTCGGCATCGATCTCGACCACGCCGAGGCGCACCAATTCGTCCAGGACCGAGCGTGGCCGCACGTTCGTGCTCACCTTTTCAACGAGCGCCGCAAACGATTCGGCGCCGCCTTTGTGCGGCGTGCGGGGCAGCGGGCGCGGCGCGCCGGTCGGATCGAGGTACGACGGATCGCCCAGCCACCGGGCGACGATCTTGGTCCCCAGCGTGAGTCCCGACGGGGGCGCCGCCTCGGGCACGACCGCATGGCGAAGCCGGCGAACATCCTTGCGGTGGACTCCGGTCAGCAGCGTGATCCGGCTGTCGGTCAGCGGCCGGACGCCGAGGCCGAATTCCTTCTCCGCTGTTTCCACAAAAATCGATTTGAGCAGGTCGCTGAGATAGGGAAACGTGATGGCGTTGTTCAGCAGCAACCGGACGACCGGACGGAGCAATCGCCGCAATGCCGACACCACGGACGGGCGTGGCGCCAGCGGCGGAGGCACGGAACCCTCACCCTTCTCCGTCAGGCGTCTATCGGCTTTCACCGCCAACTTTCTGTTTCGGGAACAAGCTCCCGCGCTTATGCGTGGGAAAGTTTCCCACTATGGGGCCGAGAACGCAAGCAGCGCGCAACGCTGCCCCGGCGCCCGGCACGCGCGCCTCAAAGATTGGCGATGATGTCGCTCACGAGGTCGCGGATGGAGATCATGCCGATCAGCTTGCCGTTCTCCACTACCGGCAGGTGGCGCATCCGGTTCCTTCCCATCAGCACCATGCAGTCCTGGTTCGTCTGATCGGGGCGCACGCAAATGACCGTGGCGGTCATGATGTCGCGCACCAGCGTTTTCCGCGACGCCGCTGCGCTGGGAACCATCTTCGTGGCGAAGTCGCGCTCGGTGACGATCCCGGCGATGCGCTCGCCCTCGATCACGACCAGAGCGCCGATACCCTCTTGCGCCATCAACGTCGCGGCTTCGAACACCGAGTTCGTCGGCGCGATCGTGTGGACCGTCCGATCCGGTTTCGACGCGAGCATGTCGGCCACCGTCTGCATGAGTGATCCGGGGTCGGGAAACGGGCAGTTGTTCTTGCCCCATGGGTATTGTCGTAAGTACCCCCGATCGAGGTGGCGACGACTTGATCCACGTCAACGCGCGGCGAATCGCGCCGCGGATTTTCATGTCGGTCGCCGGAACCCGCGTTCGTTAGCGCTGCCCGGCCGGCGTCACCTTCCCGCCGGCGGCAAGGCTGCGCTCGGCGCGCTCGGCGATCGCCTTCGCGAGTCCCGTGAAGATCACCGAATGCACGGGTGCCAGCGCATACCAGTAGACGAGCCCGGGCGCCCCCGCGGGATGGAAGTACCCGGTCGCGAGGATCCGCGTGCGTCCTTCCGCCTCGGGCCGCAATTCGAACTCGAGCGCCGCCGAACCCGGCAGCTTCATCTCGGCGATGAGGGTGAGCCGCCGCCCCGGCTCGACCGCAGCCACGCGCCAGAAATCGATCGCGTCGCCGACCGCGATCTCGTGCGGGTCCCGCCGGCCGCGGCGCATTCCCGTTCCTCCGGTCAGTTCATCGGCGCAGCCGCGCGCTTTCCAGAGGGCATCGAGAAAGTAGTAGCCGTTCTCGCCGCCGATCGAAGCCACCTCGCGCCACAATGCATCGGCGGACGCGCCGCTCACCGCCTCGCCGCTCATCTGTTTCGCGTAGAAGGCGAAATCGGGCCGATTCTGCCGGTACATCATCGAGCCTTCAGTCCAGCGGGGGCTCGTCGCTCCTGCGCGCTCCGCGGTCAGTGCCGCCTCGGCTGCCTCGCGATAGGGCTTGAGCGGTATCGGTATCAGTGCCCTGATGGCGGCAGCGTCGGCGAGCACGTCGTGCTCGAGCCCGGCGATCAGGGCGCGCGCGATGTTGGTCGGCACCGCGGTCACCAGGTTCAGCCAATACGACGATAGCTGAGGGGTCAGCACGGGTACGGGAATGATCAGGGGCCGGCGGCCCACGAGTTCGCCGAACTGCAGCATCAACTGCTCGTACGTCAGCACCTCCGGGCCGCCGGCGTCGTAGATCGCGCCCGCCGCCTCAGGGATCTCCGGCAGCCGCGCGAGATACTCGAGCACGTCGTCGAGCGCGATCGGTTGCGAGCGCGAGCGCACCCAGCGCGGCGTCACCATCGCGGGCAGGTGAAAGACGAGATCGCGGATCACTTCGAACGCCGCCGAACCCGGGCCGATGATGACGCCGGCGCGCAACTCCGTGACGGCGACGCCCCCGGTCCGCAGGATCTCGCCGGTCTCGCCGCGCGAGGCGAGGTGCGTCGAGGCGTCGCCCGCAGGCTGCAGGCCGCCGAGATAGACGATGCGCTTGACGCCGGCGCGCGCGGCGGCATCCCGGAAGTTCTCGGCGGCCTCACGGTCGAGCCGCGGAAAGTCGGATCCCGCCGCCATCGAGTGCACCAGGTAATAGGCGACGTCGATTCCTTCCAATGCGGCGGGAAGCGTGCCGGCCGCAAGGGCATCGGCCTCGACCAGATCGACCGCGTCGGGCCAGCCGCGCGCCTCGAGCGTTGCACGCCGGCGCGCCGCCGCGCGCACGGTCACGCCGCGCGCCACAAGGTACGGCACGAGGTTGGTGCCGACATAGCCGCTTGCACCGAACACCAGAACTCTTGTCATGATCGTATCGTCTCGGGAAAGGTACGGCGGCGAGCGGAGGCCGCAGCGGCGGAAATGGTAACCCGACTCCGCGTCGCCGAACGCAGCCACGTCCGAACTCGCGCAGCCTGGATCGTTTCGGTTGCGCACCGTGAAACCGGGAACCTGGTTCGGCACTTGCCGACGCGCACAACTCGTCGCGATGGCCGGTGAACGGATGCGGATCGGCAACCTTCACGAAATCGGCGCCACCTGCACGCTTTGCGACGCGCAACGGCGTGGTCACTCGCGGCGCAAGGCCGTGGTTACGCGCGGGTGCTGGTCGACCGCCTGATCAACCGGATGCTGGACATCCGAACGATCCCGCCCCCGCACGTCGAACGCGCCAGCAATCGTGCGATCGGGCTTTAGCGAAAGGTCGGCGTTGTCGAGCGGGCGAAACTGCGGCTGCGCTCTGCCAGGCTGACGACGAGCCGGTTAACCCGCCAGGCGTCGGCGCGCGCGGCGCCGCGCGCCCGGCGGCGCATATCCGGTGCGCAACGGCCTTCGAAAGGGGCCACCGGCGCGTCGCCGCGG
>JANMBN010000047.1:0-3163 GCA_031360485.1 Betaproteobacteria bacterium
GCCGCTCGCCGCCAGGGTTGCCCCCGCGCTGCCGCTCGACTTGCATGTGTAAAGCATGCCGCCAGCGTTCAATCTGAGCCAGGATCAAACTCTTCAGTTCGATCTCTACAAGTAACTCAATCGACGTTGGCCCCATCCCCCTCCGTTGCCGGAAAGGGACAAGACTGGCCCCCGCCCGTTGCCGGGCGGAAGCTTTTTTGCGTCGTGTGAGCACCAGAACTTCTTGAAATGTCTCCCCGGCTTCGACCAGTCCAGCTGTTTCCAGCTTCGCCGGCGTCGGCCGGGGTGCCCAAGCGCCCCAGCACCCACACTTATCGGTTGTGAATTTTTAAAGAACAGGCCGGTTTCGGGCTTACCCGATGAACCACCGGCAAAGAGGCGCGATTATACACCGAAAGCGAAGTCGGTCAATATCCTTTCTCCGGCTCCGTTCGGGAGCCGGCTGCGGACCGTATCGGTAAACTACGAAGCCGGTGCAGAACCCCTCCCACGTGACGGCGCGGGAGTCCCCCGCGCCGTCGCCAACCCGAACCCTTCGCGCCACTCCTTCCCGTGCCGCGCTCCGTCCTGATCGTAAAGCTCGCCGCAATCGGCGACGTCGCCATGGCGCTGCCGATGGTCACCGCCTTGCGCAACGACGATGCAGAAGTGCGCATCACATGGCTGTGCGGGACGATCGCCGCGCCGCTAGTCCGATGCGTAGACGGCCTCGAGGACGTCATCGCCGTCGACGAAACCGCGGTGCTCGCCGGCAACCGGGCGAGGAAAGCGCAGGCCGTGATGGCGGCATGGTCCGCGCTGCGGGGCCGGCGATTCGATCTCGTCCTCACCGCCCACACCGATGCGCGGTACCGGCTCCTCGGGGCACGCGCCCGAGCGACCGAACGCCGCTGGTTGGGCGAACGCGGCGCGCGCTCGCGGCTCGTTGCCGGCCGGTACTACGGCGACGAGTACGTGCGTCTCGTGACGGAAGTCGACAACGGAACGGCGCAACGATTCGCGCCGCCCGCGTTGCGGGTCGAGCTCGACCGCGACGTCGGCGCCCGGCTCGCCGGACTCGATTCGCGCCCGCTCGTGGCACTTGCACCGGGCGGCGCCCGCAATCCCGGACGCGACGACCCGCTGCGCCGCTGGCCCGTCGAACGTTACGCGGAGGTTGCGCGCTCGCTCGTCCGCCGCGGGCGCTGTGTGCTGCTGACCGGCGCGCCGGACGACGCGTGGATTCGCCCTGCGTTCGACGGAATCGATGTCGTCGATCTCGTCGGCGCGACGACGCTCCCCGGACTCGTCGCGCTCTATGGCCGGTGCGGCGCCGTGGTCACGCACGATTCCGGACCGCTGCATCTCGCCCGCCTGGCGGGAGCGCCGCTCGTCGGTCTCTTCGGTCCCACTCCCCCGGCATCGATGCTGCGCGAGGACGCGCGGACGATCGCGCTGTGGCCCGGCGCCACATTGCCTTGCGCCCCGTGTTACGACGGACACCGCTTCGCGCCGTGCAGCGACAATGTCTGCATGCAGCGCATCGGGTCGGACGACGTCGTGGCCCGGGTCGATGCGCTGCTCGCGCACTGATCGGGCGCCATGCGCGTTGCACTGGTCCATGATTGGCTCGACGTCTGGGGCGGCGGCGAAGCCGTCCTCGCGGGCCTCGTCCAGCTGTTTCCCGATGCCGATGTCTTTGCGCTGGTCGATTTCCTGTCGGACGACGAGCATCGGCGCCTCGGCGCGACGCGCATCGTCACTTCGCCGCTGCGGCATTTCCCCGGTGCCCGGCGGTGGTTCCGATATGCCGCCGCGCTTCGTCCGGAGATCGTCGAGCGCTTCGACCTCTCCGATTACGACCTCGTCATCTCCGACTCGCACGCCGTGGCGAAGGGTGCGCGCACCGAGCCAGGGCAGCTTCACGTTTGCTATTGCCACACGCCGGCGCGCTTCGCGTGGTCGATGGAAGACATCTACGCAGGCCGGGCGACGGAGGGCGCGGCATGGCGGCGGCCGCTGGTCCGCCGCGCGCTTGCGCGTTTCCGCGAATGGGACTGCCGCGCGAATGCACGCATCGACCGGTTCGTCGCGAACTCGAGGTACACCCGCGCGGGGATCGAGCGCTGCTACGGACGCGAGGCGGCCGTCGTCTATCCGCCCGTCGACGTCGAGCGGTTCGCAGCGGCGGGCCGACGCGCCGAAGGTGAACCCGCAGGCGATACCTATGTCACGGTCTCCCGGCTCGTCCCCTACAAGCGCATCGACGTCCTGGTCGAAGCATTCCGCGATCTGCCCACGCGAAGGCTCCTCGTGATCGGCGACGGACCCGAGCGGGCGCGTCTCGCCGCGCGCTCCGCGCCGAACGTCGAATTCGCGGGCCGGCTGGACGACGCCGACGTCGGGCGGCATGTCGCGCAATCGCGGGCGTTCCTGTTTGCCGCGGAGGAGGATTTCGGGATCGCGCCAATCGAAGCCCAGGCCGCCGGCACGCCGGTCATCGCGTTCGCGCGCGGCGGGGTCTTGGAGACCGTGCGCGGCCTCGACGATCCGGCGCCCACGGGTGCCTTCTTCGACGCGCAGTCGCCTGGCGCGGTCCGCGCCGCGGTTCTCGCTTTCGACGCGCAGGCGCCGCGCATCACGCGCGCTGCGTGCCGGGAGAATGCGGCAACGTACTCGACCGCACGATTTCACGCCGGAATCCTGCACGAGATCGCCATCGCGCGCGGGCTGCCGGCGCGCACCGCGCGGCTTCACGGCGCCGCGTGACCATGCCCCAGCGCAGCCTGCTGAAGGAGAACGCGACGCTGCTCGACGGGACGATGCGAATCATCGACCCGCTGCTTGCTGTCGCCGTCGGCGTGATCGCCTACCGCGGCTATTTCGATCGCTGGGACATGCCGGAGCGCTACGTCACGGCACTTGTTGCCGTCGCGCTCCTGGCGTTCGCCGTCTTTCCGGCGGCTAAACTCTATCCTTCGCAGCGCGGGACGAGCTTCGTCATCGAAGTTCGCGCGCTCTTGCTCGCCTGGCTGGCCATCTCGCTCGCCGGAGGGCTGTTCCTGTTTCTGACCAAGACCGGCGCCGAGTTCTCGCGCGCCTGGGCGACCCTCTGGATGATCGGCGGCTTTCTCGTCCACATTCAGTTCCGCGGCGCTATCCGGCTGGTCCTGCGCGGCTTGCG
>JANMBN010000076.1:0-2128 GCA_031360485.1 Betaproteobacteria bacterium
CTCGTGGCCCTCGCGATCGCCGAGCAGATGGGGATGTCGCGGCGCTGGATCGGCTACTGGTTCCTCTTCGCCACGATCGCCCTCTACGCCGGCATCGGCATCATGAGCCGCACCGTGGACGCTGCGGAATACTACGTTGCGGGCCGCCGGGTTCCGGCGCTGTTCAACGGCATGGCGACCGGCGCGGACTGGATGAGCGCCGCGTCGTTCATCGGCATGGCGGGAACGCTGTACCTGACGGGCTTCGGCGGTCTCGCGTTCGTCATGGGCTGGACGGGCGGCTATTGCCTGGTCGCGCTGTTCCTCGCGCCGTACCTGCGCAAGTTCGGACAATTCACGATTCCCGACTTCCTCGGCGCGCGGTACGGCGGCCACATCCCGCGCGCGGTCGGCATCTTCGCGGCGATCCTGTGCTCGTTCACGTATGTGGTGGCGCAGATTTACGGCGTCGGCCTCATCACGACGCGCCTGACCGGCGTGTCGTTCGAGCTCGGTATTTTCCTCGGCTTGGGCGGCATCCTGGTGTGCTCGTTCCTCGGCGGAATGCGCGCGGTGACATGGACCCAGGTCGCGCAGTACATCATCCTGATCATCGCCTACATGATCCCGGTGATCTGGCTGTCGGTGAAGCAGACCGGCATCCCCATCCCGCAGATCGTCTACGGCAAGCAGCTCGAGAAGGTGACGGCGCTCGAAGAGAAGTTCATCAAGGACCCGAAGGAACTCGAGGTCCGTGCCATCTTCAAGGCGCGCGCGGACGAAGCGAGCGCGAATCTCAAAGGCCTGCCGGCCTCGTACGACGCCGGAAAGGCCAAGCTCGCCGCCGGCGTCGAGAAGCTCAAGGCGGAAAGCGCGCCGCCGGAGCAGGTTTCCGCCGCCGAAAAGGCGCTCGCCGCCTATCCGAAGGACGCCGACGCCGCGAAGGCGGCATGGACCAAGGATGCGGGCCTCGCCGCCCGCGCCGGACCTCCGCTTCGGCACGCCGAGGCGTTTCCCGGCAAGGACGACGCCGCGCGCGACGTGTCGCGCCGGAATTTCCTCGCGCTCGTCTTTTGCCTGATGGTCGGTACCGCGGCGTTGCCGCACATCCTGATGCGCTACTACACGACGCCATCGGTGCGACAGGCGCGGGAATCGGTGTTCTGGTCGCTGTTCTTCATCTTCCTGCTGTACTTCACGGCGCCGGCACTGGGCGTGCTCGCGAAGTTCGACGTCTATTCGTTCGTGGTCGGCTCCGAGTTCGCGAAACTGCCGCAATGGGTTGCCGCCTGGCAGCGGGTCGATCCCGGGTTACTGTCCATCGTCGACGTCAACAAGGACGGCATCGTGCAGCTCGCCGAGATCTCGATCGGCGGCGACATCGTCGTGCTGGCAACGCCGGAGATCGCGGGCCTCCCGTACGTGATGTCGGGCCTCGTCGCCGCCGGCGGGCTGGCGGCGGCGCTGTCAACCGCTGACGGCCTGCTGCTGACGATCGCCAACGCGCTGTCGCACGACTTCTACTACAAGATGCTGGATCCGAACGCGTCCACGGCACGCCGCGTGACGATTTCCAAGATCCTGCTGCTCGTGGTGGCGCTCATCGCGGCGACCGTCGCGGCACAGAAACCGGCCGACATCCTGTTCCTCGTGTCGGCGGCGTTCTCGCTCGCGGCGGCGGCGTTCTTCCCGGCGCTCGTGTGCGGGATCTTCTGGAAACGCGCGAACAAGTGGGGCGCGACGCTCGGCATGATCGCGGGCCTCGGCATCACGTTCTACTACATGGCGACGACCCAGCCCTGGCTGCGCGGATTGTTCGGCGTGACCGGCTCCATTGCCGACAACACATGGTGGGGCATCGGGTCCATTTCCGCGGGTCTCTGGGGCGTGCCGCTCGGCTTCCTCGTCATCATCGTCGTCAGCCTGCTGACGCCGGCGCCCGACCGGGAGACGCAGGAGCTGGTCGAGCACGTCCGGTATCCGAACCTCACCGACGACACCATGGTGACCATCGGCACCTGACCGCGGACGTGCGCGCCACGAAAGGGCCTGCAGCGATGCGGGCCCTTTTTCGTTGCCGTGCAACCGCGCCCGCTCGACGCCAGCACGGGCCCGCGCGAATCAAAGGAGCCCGATCGCGCTGGCGGCG
>JANMBN010000088.1:0-15904 GCA_031360485.1 Betaproteobacteria bacterium
ATCCACCTGACGCGAAGGATTCTCCATGGCAACGCTAACGGACAAGATGCCCATCGTCGCGACGGATGCCGCGCTCGACCGGGTCATCAGCGAACGGATCGACCTCCTGCTTGGCCAAAAGCTCGAGGCAAAGCTCGCGGAACTGAAAGCAGCGAAAACGCCGGCGATGACGATCATCGCTACAAAAGGCACCCTCGATTGGGCGTATCCGCCGTTCATCCTGGCGTCGACCGCAGCGGCGCTCGGCTGGAACGTCTCGGTCTTCTTCACGTTCTACGGGCTCGAGCTGCTGAAGAAGGACTTGTCGGGCCTGCAGGTGAGCCCGCTCGGCAATCCCGCCATGCCGATGAAGATGCCGTTCGGGCCGGAGTGGTTCAAGTCGATCCGCTGGAACATCCCGAATGCCCTTCAATCGGTGATTCCAGGCTTCGAGGCCTTCGCGACGACGATGATGAAGAAGACGATCAACAACAAGGGCGTGGCCGAGATCGGCGTGCTGCGCGGCCTCTGCGTCGAAGCCGGAGTGAACCTGATTGGTTGCCAGATGACCGTCGACCTCTTCGGCTACAAGCCCGAGGAGTTCATTCCCGACGTCAAGGAATACGTGGGCGCGGCGACCTTTCTGCCGATGGCGAAGGACGCCGACGTCAGCCTGTTCATTTGAGACCACGCCCCGGCGATCGCAAGACGTCCGGGATCGGAACGACCATTTGAGAAGGGAGCGAACGTGCAAAAAAGACTGATCTTGGCGCTCATGGCCGCCGCGCCGATCGCCGCGCAGGCGACCGACGGCTATTTCGCCAACGGTTACGGGTTGAAGTCGGTCGGCATGGGCGGCGCAGCCGTCGCCGTCGCGCAGGAGCCGTTCGGCGGTGCCGTGAATCCGGGCGCGATGTCGTTCCTCGGCACCGAATACCAGGCCGGCATTGCCTGGTTTTCGCCCAAGCGGAACGCTTCGCGTGCGGGCTCGGGGCAAGCGGGCATCGACGGCTTCGCGGATAGCGGCAGCACGAATTTCTTCATTCCGGAGTTCGGCATCAACTGGAAGTACCGATCCGACTTCGCGTTCGGCATCACGGTTTACGGCAACGGCGGGATGAACACCGACTATCCGGGGGGGCAGATTTCCAACCAGAGCGCATGCACGCAGTTCAGGGGCGGACCGGTCGGCCCCTACAACCTGCTCTGCGGCACCGGCAGTCTCGGCGTCGACCTGTCGCAGCTCATCATCGCGCCGTACGCGTCGTGGCAGTTTGCCAAAGGGCATTCGATCGGCGTCGCGCCGCTCATCGCCTACCAGCGCTTCAAGGTCGAAGGCCTGCAAGCCTTCACGGCATTTTCGACCAGCCCGGCCAACGTCACCAACAATGGCTACAACAACTCGTGGGGCGCTGGCGTTCGCGTCGGCTACATGGGCCAGCTCACCGACCAGTTCGCCGTTGGCGCCACGTACTCAAGCAAGATCAGCATGGACGAATTCGGCAAGTACAAGGGGCTTTTCGCCGAGCAGGGCGGCTTCGACATCCCGTCGAGCTTCGCCGTCGGCGTCGCGCTGCGCCCCACCAGCCAGTGGCTGATCGCGCTCGACTACGAGCGCATCTACTACGACGACGTCGCCTCGGTGAACAACCCGGGCTCGCTGATCGGACTGTGCGCCGCGGGCCAGGTCGCCAACTGCCTCGGCGGGAGCGGCGGTGCGGGCTTCGGCTGGCAGCCGATCGACGTGTGGAAACTCGGCGTCCAGTACACGATGAACGACAAGTGGACGCTGCGCGCCGGCTACAACCACAGCGAGAACCCGATCCGGCCGCAGGACGTGACGTTCAACATCATCGCGCCGGGCGTCGTCAAGGACCAATACTCGGTCGGCGCGACCTACGCGATCGACAACCGGTCCGAGGTCACCGGCACGTTCATGTATGCGGCAAACAACTCGGTCACCGGACCCAGCTTGTTCGTGGGGTTCGGCTTGCCTCCGACGACGACCGAGACGATCGCGATGAAGCAGTACCTGCTCGGTGTCGCGTACTCGCGCCGGTTCTGACCGGACTCGTCCCGACTCCTTGTTGTTGCGATGAGGGCGGCGATCGTGCGCTCGAACGGCGGGCCCGGTTAACGACGCGCTGGCGAGCGAGTCGTCCTGCGCGAATCTCAGGCCGCGGGCTCGAACCATTTGAGCCGGTCGCGCAGTTGCACCACCTCGCCGATGATGATCAGCGTCGGCGGTTTGACATCGCTTCGGCGCACGATTTCCGGCAGCGTATGCACGGTGCCCGTCAGCACGCGCTGCTGCGGCGTCGTGCCCCGCTGAATGAGCGCAGCCGGCGTGGCGGCCGGCAGCCCGTGCGCGGCGAGCTCGCGGCACAGAACGTCGACGCCGACCAGGCCCATGTAGAACACGATGGTCTGGCGCGGCTGCACCAGCGCCGGCCAGTTCAGATTCATGCTGCCGTCCTGCAGATGGCCGGTGACGAACACCACGGATTGCGCGTAGTCGCGGTGCGTGAGCGGAATGCCCGCGTACGAGGCGCAGCCTGACGCCGCCGTGATGCCGGGCACCACCTGGAAGGGGATCCCTTCCGCGGCGAGAGTGTCGATCTCCTCGCCACCGCGCCCGAAGATGAAGGGATCGCCCCCCTTGAGGCGCACCACGCGCTTGCCCTCCCGCGCCAGGCGCACCAGTAGGTGATTGATGTCGTCCTGCGGCAACGCGTGCTTCGCGCGCTCCTTGCCGGCGTAGATCCGCTCGGCCTCGAGCCGCACCAGATCGAGGACCGGTTGCGATACCAGCCGGTCGTACACCACGACGTCGGCCTGCTGCATGAGGCGCAGGGCACGGAAGGTGAGCAGGTCCGGATCGCCAGGTCCGGCGCCGACCAGCGACACCTCGCCGCCACTCAAGGCAAGGCGCGTATCGTCGAGCGCATCCTGCAGCGCCTTGCGCGCCTCGCGATCGCGGCCGGTGAACACCAGCTCGGCGATGGGGCCTTGCAGCACGCGTTCCCAGAAACGCCGCCGCTCGGCCGGCTTGATGCGCGCCTTGACTCGATCGCGGAACGCCCCTGCCAGGGCGGCGAGCCGTCCATAGCCCGCCGGGATGACGCTTTCGAGGTGCGCACGCAGCAGACGCGCCACCACGGGCGAAGCGCCGCCGCTCGACACCGCGACGATGAGCGGGGCGCGCTCGATGATGGAGGGCAGGATGAACGAGCACAGCGCCGGCTGGTCGACCACGTTCACGGGGATGCGCCGCGCCCCGGCGGCGGCGGCCACCGCGCGGCTCAGCACGTCGTCGTCGGTGGCGACGATCACCACCGAACAATCGGCCAGATCCTCGTCCCGAAAGCTCGCCGCGCGGTGCACAATCCGCGCCGCGGCGAATTCGGCGCTGAAGGCGGCGTCGAAAGCGGCGCTCAACTCGGGCGCGAGCACCGTGACCCGCGCGCCGGCGCGCAACAGGAACGCGGTCTTGCGCGCCGCCACGTCGCCGCCGCCCACCACCAGGCAACGCTGGTCGCGGATATCGAGAAAGATCGGCAGGAATTCCATGGCGTTCTACGCCGGCGACCGCGCACAGGCTCTTCGGTATGATAGATTCAAAACAGGTCGCGCATGCCCCGGCTTCTTACACTGTCCCGTGCGGCGCGCCTGGTCGGCGTCAGGCGAGGCGCACTGCAGAGCAAGATCAGGAGCGGCGAACTGGCCGCTTTCGAAGGCATGGTATCGGCCGAAGATCTGTTGCGCGCCTATCCGGAGGTCCGGCTGGAAGACAACGCCGCCCTCGAGAAGATCGAGGCGATCAAGGATGCCGCCTTCGCCGGACGGGTGAGGGAGCGCCTGCTGCCGAGTTCGGAGGTGCTGGTCGCACGCCTGGCCGAAATGAGCAGGGAGCGGGCGCAGGTAGAGGTGCAGCTCGAGCACTACCGGGCGCTCGTCGGAGCGCTGCAGGCGTAGCTGCGCGAGCCGGGCACGCCGGCGGCGGCGGACCTGGCGGTGGAACTGCTCGCCTGGCTGCGCCACCGGCTGGAGCCCTTCGACGAAGCCGGTGATCCGCAGCCGCTGCTGGTGCACGAGAGTTTTCTGAGGATCATGACAGCGCACGTACAGATCACGCCGAGCGGCCGCGAGTTCTTCGTCGACGGCAACGACAGCCTGCTGGAGGCCGCGCTGCGCGCGGGATTGTCGCTCGACTACGGCTGCAGCATCGGCAGCTGCGGAAAATGCCGGGCCAGGGTTCTCTCGGGCCAGGTGCACAGAACGCGCCATTCCGATTACGCCCTCACCGCGGCGGAAAAGAATGCCGGCGTCGTCCTCATGTGCTGCAACACCGCCGTCGGCGACCTCGTGATCGAAGCGCGCGAGGCGCACAGCGCCGCCGACATGCCGCTGCAGAACATAGAGGCCAGGATCAAGTCCGTCAGCCCGATCGCCGACGAGATACGGCTCCTGCACCTGCAGACGCCTCGCACCAACCGGCTGCGCTTTCTTGCCGGGCAATCGGTGTCGCTCGCGCTCCCCGGCGGGATGGGCGCGTCCTATCCGGTGGCAAGCTGCCCGTGCGACGATCGCAACCTGCAGTTCCACATACGCCGGCACGCCGGCGACGCATTCTCCGAGCGCGTGTTCAGCGGTCTGAAAGACACGGACACGGTGCACATAGAGGGCCCCCGCGGCGAGTTCGTGCTCGACGAGGAATCCGATCGTCCGCTCATCTTCATCGCCGGCGAGACCGGTTTTGCGCCCGTCAAGAGCCTGCTCGAACACGCGATGGCGCTCGACGCGGCCGAGACGCTGGATCTCTACCGGGTCGCTTCGGGCGGGAGCGGCCACTACCTCGACAATCTCTGCCGCTCCTGGAGCGACGCCCTGGACAACTTCCGCTACGTCCCGATGACGGCGGACGGCGCATCGCCGGATGAAGCCGCGACGCAGCGGCTGCTCGACGATCATCCGCGACTGGACGGCTACGATGTCTATGTCGCCGGCCCCGGCCGGCTCGTCGACGCAGCAGAGTTCATGCTGCTCGAGCGCGGCCTTCCGCGCGCGCAGTTGTTCGTCAACACGCTGGAGTCCTGAGCCGGTTACCCGCGCTCCGCGCGCATGGCGGTTCATGCGGCAGGCGGGGGCGGGTACTTCCTCCGGCTCTTTCCCAGTCCGTGCTCGACCGCGGACACCGCGGCCTCGACGCGCGAGCGCATCCCGAGCTTGCGCAGTATCGCCTTGACGTGCAGCTTGACCGTTCCGTCGGCGATCTCCAGGGCGCGCGCGATCATCTTGTTGCTCGACCCGTCCGCGATGCACTGCAGGATTTCCAGCTCGCGCGGCGTAAGCAGGGCGAACGGCGCCGCCGGACGCCGCGTTTCCGGCTCCGGTCCGGCATCGCTCCGCACGAGGCGCGCCAGGGTTCCGACCATCTCGCGGGCCACGACGTTGTCGCCGGAGAGCGCGGCCTCGAGCGCGGGCACCAGCTCCTCCGGCTCGATGTCCTTCAACAGATAGCCTTGCGCACCGCCGCGCAGCGCGGCGCTGAGGTCGACGTCCTCGCGGCTCATCGTGAGCATCACCACCGGCGTGTCGACGCCGCTTGCACGCAATTGCTTCAAGGTCTCTATGCCGGACATCCGCGGCATCTTGATGTCGAGCAGAATGATGTCGGCGGTCAGCTCGCGCGCGCGCCGTATGCCTTCCTCGCCCGAGCTCACCGAGGCTACGACCTGGACGCCGCGGCTCTGCAGCAGCTCCTCGATGCCCTTGCGCACCAGCGCGTGGTCGTCGATCAGCAGCACCCGCATCCGCATCGGCACCTCAGTGCCCCCTCGGGAGGCAGCGAACGCAGTGACGGTGCAGGACGTTCATTTCAGAATTGCGCCGCAACGACGGGCCGGGCAGCCGGCGGCGCGTTGAAGATCAGCACGATGCGCGTGCCCTCGCCGGGCTCGCTCTCGATCACGATCTGGCCCGGCAGCCGCTCCGTGCGTTCCCGCATGATCGCGAGGCCCGCATGCTCGCCGGGCATGTCGTCGGCGATGCCGGCCATGCCGAGCCCGTCGTCTTCGATCAGCACGGTGTAGAGATCGTCCTCGTTGTTGAGCATGATTCGCACATTGCTCGCGCTGCTGTGCTTGCGGATGTTGGTCAGCGCCTCCTGGATGATGTAGAAGACCTGGATTTCCTGCGCGGGAGTCAGCGCGAGCGCGCGGCATTCGTTCTGGAAGAAAACCGCGATGCCCGTTTCCCGGCCGAATCGCTCGACCAGACCGGCGACCGTCGGCACCAGCCCGGTATCGTCGATCTTCAGGCGGAAGTTGGTCAAGAGGTCGCGCAGGTCCGCGTTCGCCTGTGTCATCGCGCGGCGCAAGCCATTCGCTTCGTACTGCGCGGCGCCGAACTCCTTGCGCGCGAGAGCCTCGGTCAGCATCTTCAGTTGCAGGCGCATGCCGATCAGCGACTGCGCCAGCGAATCGTGCAACTCGTTGCCGATGATGTTGCGCTCTTCCATGATCGCGAGGCGGCGCGCCTCGCTTTCGAGACGCGCCTTCTCGATGGCGAGGCCGAGGTGGCGGCCCACGGTGATCAGCAGATCGTGGATGTCCTCGCCCATGGCCGCGAGCGGGTGGTCGAGGAAGAGGTTGTAGACCCCCAGGATTCGGTCGTGATACTGCACCGGAACCACGACGAACTCCGCGCAGTCGCGCTCGAGCATCGGCCGGCCGACGAGCGCCGCACACGACGCGGTGCCGCTCTGGACGCGCAGGCCGCCTTCGCTCGACGCCCAGCCGCACGGGCAGCGCCCCGCCGGCATCAGGCGGTCGCGCTCGACGACGTCGGGGGCGAGCCCGCGGCTCGCAATGAGCCGGGTTTGCCCGTCGCCGGTCGCCAGCCGCACGCTCGCCGCGCGCGCGTCCACGAGCTCGATGAATGTGTCGAGAAAGCCGTCGAGCAACTGCTCGAGGCTGCCGGGCTGGCTCAAGCCGGTTGCGATCGCGTACAGGATATCGAGCGACTGGGACTTGCGTGCAAGGCGCACCACCGGGTTCTGCGCCTGCAGACCCGCGCGCGCTACCGGCGCGTTGTCATCGGCGTTCGCGCCTGAACTGGGGGCAGAGGGCTCGGGCATGCAACAGGCTTTCGCCGCGGCAAGCGGCGATAATTGCGGAGAAGCCTCAGACTAACTGGCTGGCGCGCCGGCGTCCAGCGCCCGGCGCGCGGAGTCAGCGCCCGGGCCCGGGCGGCTTGTGCGAGGGGTCGTTCGGGTTGATGAAGATGAAGCGAAGCTCGCCGGGGTTTATCTCGACGTAGTCGAGGGTCGCGCCGGTCAGGAGTTCGACGCAGCCGGGGGACACCAGCACCTTGATGTCGCCGGCCACGAGCTCATTGTCGTCCCCGGCCTTGGTGTCGAAACCCATGCCGTATTCGATCGCTCCGTTGTCGCTCAGGCGCGCCGCCAGACGCAGGCACGCGCCCTCGAGGTCGGCTTGCTGCGCCGATCGAAGGATCTGCAGGGCGGCCTGTGGCGTGATGGTGATCATGAAACCTCCTCCGTATTGGCGCCCTCATCCGGTACTCCACGACCGGGGTCTGCGCATACCCGCGATCTTGCAGGCCTGCTTGACGTAACCGTAGGGAAAGAGCTTGAACAGATCGTTGCGCCCCTCGCTGCTCGCGCCCCTGTAATCAGCCAGATATTTGATCACGTGACGGGCGTCCGGCGCGATCTGGCGCCGCTCGTAGTATTCGCGCATGAACCGGATCACTGCCCAATGCCCATCGGAAAGCACGACGCTCTCGTGGCGTGCCAACTCTTCGGCAACGCCCTCGTTCCAGTCCGCGGGATCGATCAGGTAGCCTTCGTCGTCGACCGGAATGGGCTTGCCTCCGAGGGTAAACGGCATTTTTCCGGACCCGATCAGACGACGGCCTGCGACGCGGGGCGCTTCCATTCGCAGCGCCGGATGAACTCGACGAAGCGCAGCGCCCAGCGATTGCCCGCGACGTCCCGCAAATGCGCGTACGACGCGAGAAGATTCCTGTGCACGATGCCGTCGTGCCGGCCGTCGATACCGTAGCCGCGCTCCACCGCATACGCGAATCGGGTGTCGGGCGGGAGATTCTCGACGCTCGAGTAATGGAACTCGTGCGCCCGGATGAGCGCCGCTTCGCGAGGCTGCGGCGCCGGCCACAGCCCGCGGCCGGTCTCGCGCAGGTGCACGTAGCCGCGCCCCACCGGACGGGCGTGCATGACGATGTCCGCCGGCAGGGCGCCGACCATCTCCGCCAGCCGCCCGTTCCACTCGATGCTCCGCGCGAGGTACATCAGCCCGCCGCACTCGGCGTAGGCCGGCAGTCCGGCGTCGATGGCGGCGCGCAGGTCGGCGCGCAGTCCGCTGTTGGCGGCGAGCGCGTCCATGTGCGTTTCGGGGAATCCGCCGCCGATGAAAAGGCCGTCGACCTCCGGCAGGCTCGTGTCGCGCAGAGCGTCGAACGCCACGAGTTCCGCCCCGGCGCTGCGCAAGGCATCGAGATCGCCGGGATAATAGAATCCGAACGCCGAATCGCGGGCGATGCCAACGCGTACCGGCGCGCCGCGCGCCGCGCCCGCGGTTGGCGCGCTCGCGCCCGGGGCTCGCGTGCCGGCCGGGAGCGGCCCGGCCTGCCGGGCCACGGCGAGGACCCCGTCGAGATCGATCTGTGCGGCGACGAGCGCCGCGATCTCGGCGATGCGCGCACAGGCCCAATCCGCCTCGTTGCTCGGGACGAGGCCCAGGTGACGCTCGACGATCGTCATGCGCTCATCGTGCTGCACGGCGCCGAGCACGGGAACGCCGGTGTAGTGCCGGATCACCGCGCGCAGCTTCGCCTCGTGGCGCGCCCCCCCGAGCTGATTCAGGATGACGCCGGCGATGCGGACATTCGGGTCGAACGCCTGGTAGCCGAGAATCAGCGGCGCGATGCCGCGCGTCATGCCACGGGCGTCGATCACCAGCACCACCGGCGCGCCGAGGAGCGCGGCGAGCGCGGCGTTGCTGTTGCTGCCGTCGAGATCGAGCCCGTCGTACAGGCCCTTGTTGCCTTCGACGAGGGCAAGCGAAGCGCCGTGCATGCGCTGCCGGACCTCGGCGCGAATCTCGTCGGCGTCGCTGAGGTACGGGTCGAGGTTGTAGCACGGCCGCCCGGCGGCGAGGCCTAGCCACAGAGGATCGATGTAGTCCGGCCCCTTCTTGAATGGCTGCACCGCCTCGCCACGCGCGCGCAGGGCGGCGCAAAGGCCGACGCATAGCGTGGTCTTGCCCGATGACTTGTGCGCGGCCGAGACGAGCAGGCGATTCACGCCGGGGCCGAATCGATGTCGCCGTCGGCGAGGCTCTTCGGCAGGAACGGCAGCACCTTGAGCGCAACAGCGGTGAGCGCCAGTGCGAGCGCGACGCCGCCCGCGCCGAGCGCCACTTCCGGCAGGCTGGGCGCGTAGGCCGCCACCACCCCGTCGAAGAAGCTGCTCGCGACATGCTTGTCGGGGAACATCCGTTGGGGATGGGCCTGTCCGCCGATGATGATCACGTAGAGCTGCGCGAGGCCGCCCGCGATCACGCAGGCCGCGGCGGCGGCGAGCGCGCGGCGCGAGCGTTTGGCGCGGCGCGCAAAAACCAGCACGAGCGGAACGACGCTTCCGAGCAGGACTTGCCCCAGCCAGAAGATGGCCGTGTAGACGCCGCCGTCCAGGAGAACGAAGCGTTCGATCTCGTGCTGGCGCGCGACATAAAGATTGGTGAGGTGATGGACGGCGACGAAATACAGGACCGTCGCGACGAACACGCCGAGTAGATTCCTGAGCCGGCTCAGCACGACGTCGCCCAGCGCGCGGCCGCTCCAGCGGCAGGCGGCCATCAGCACCAGGACGAAGACCGCCAGCCCGAAGGAAAACGACATGACGACGAACAGCGGCGCGAGGAGCGCGCTGTCGAAGGTCTCGCGCGCGACGAGGAAGCCGAAAATCGACCCGGTGCCGGTGGTGAGGACCAGGCGCCAGAGGAATGCGAGCAGGCCGGCGCGCTTGGTGTAGCCGTTCATGCGCCGCTCGAACAGCGTCCACAGGTAGAGCGCGACGACGGCGAAGAATCCGACATAGAGGACGATGTTCCAGGCGAATATCGACTTGAAGTTGTAGTTCGTCATCGCCACGATCAGGCGTTCGGGCCGCCCGAGGTCGAGCACGAGCACCGCGAGGCCGCCGGCGAGAAGGGCGAGCGCGAGCAGCCCCGAGAGCCGCGCCAGCGGCTTGTAGAGGTCCCGGCCGAACACCGAAGCGATCGACGCGACATTGAGCGCGCCCGAGGCGGCAACGATCAGGAACACCGCGAACACGTGCGGCGTGCCCCACACGATCCGGTTGCTCATCCCGGTGACGTAGTGGCCGTGATGCTCCATGTACCAGGCGGCGCCGACGCCGGCGAGGATCACCGCGCCAAGCGCTCCCAGCAACACATGGAAACCGCCGCTGCGTCCCTCGATTTCGCGGTAATCCACGCGCGTCATCCGCTACAGGCCCTGGTAGCGCACGCCGGTGTCGAGCGCGAGGTCGGCGCGGATCTGGGCCGAAGGCTCGGTCTTCAGGCGGCGGTGGAGCTCGCCCGCGGCGTCGTTGAGATCGCCGAAAACCATCGCCTTGCCGCCGTCCCGGGCGCACGCCTCGACGCAGGCCGGCGTCTCGCCGCGATCCACGCGGTGCACGCACAGCGTGCAGGACTCCACCGTGCCCTTGCCGCGCGGCACGTCGGCTTTCTGGCCGCTCACCGCCTCGTGGATGAACGAGCGCGCGCCATATGGGCAGGCCAGCACGCAATAGCGGCAGCCGATGCACGTGTGTCGGTCGACCAGCACGATGCCGTCGTCGCGCTTGAACGACGCGCCCGTCGGGCAGACGTCCACGCACGGAGGGTGCTCGCAATGCTGGCACATGAGCGGCAGCGTCTGCGCGACGCCGGTGCGCTTGTCGGAGAGGTTCACCTTGCGGATCCACTGCGCGTCGGTTGCGGGACGGCCGTGGCCGGTCACGCCGTTCTCTTCGTGGCAGGCGGTGACGCACGCGTCGCAATCCGCGCACTTCGTGATGTCGATCAGGAGGCCCCAGCGTTGCAGCACCGACGCCGCCTCCCGCGGCGAGCGCGCCTGCGCGAGCTCGATCAGCCGGATGCCCGGCCCAAGCACCGCCGCCGCGGCGACGGCGGCGCCCCAACTCAGAAACTCGCGGCGGTCCGGGCTCATCGGGTGGCGCCGGCGATCCGGGTCTGCCGCAGGGGCGTATGGCATTCGAAGCAGTCGATGCTCACCGACGCGTAGGTGTGGCAACTCGAGCAGAAACCGTCCTGGCCGAGCACGCTGCCGGTCTTGCGGCTGGCGTGGCACTCGATGCAATGCTTGAGGCTGAAGCGAGGCTCGCGCAGCCCCTCGCGCACGGTGCGGTCGCGCTGGTGCAGCAGCATCTTCATGTGGTCGCGGCGCATCTCGCCGGTCGGCGCCACGCAGGCGCCGTCCGCCTCGATCCTGACCGCGGGCATCGGGACGCGCCCCGCCCGCGGGTCGCCCGCGTCGGCGAATCCCGCTGCCGCCAGCATCACGGCGGCGACGATCCCGGCTGCGCTGCGCTTCATCGCCGGTCACCGATGCTCAATGATCGCCCATGCCCATCTTGATGTAGCCGGTGGGGCAAACGTCGGCGCAGATGTGGCAGCCGATGCACAGGTCGTAGTCGGTGTAGACGTAGCGGCCCATCGTCGTCTCCGTCTTGGGCGTGCGCTTGACCGCGCTCTGCGGGCAATAGATGACGCAGTTGTCGCACTCGAAGCACATGCCGCAGCTCATGCAGCGCTTCGCCTCGTCCACCGCCTGCTTGTCGGTGAGACCGACCATGCGCTCGGCAAAATGGCCGAGCACCTCCTCGGCCGACGGGCCGATCTCGGTGCGCCTGATGCGCTCCTGATGCGGGAAGTGGCCGAGGAACAGCTCGTCCGACTGGCAGACTTCCGCGGCGCCGCGGTCCTCGTAGTTGTGAATGGCGAAACCGCCCACCGCCTTGCCCCCCAGCGAGGTGCCCCGCACGCCGCGGTCGATCTCGCGCAGATCGCCCTCGTCGACCGGCTTGAACGATTTGGGCTCGAGGTTGACCTCGCGCAATTTGTCGAGCAGGTTGAAATGGTGCACGTCGACCTTCGGCCGCTTGACCATCTCCCTGTTGCCGAGATAGCGGTCGATGCTGTCGGCGGCGATCGACGCCTGGCCGATGACCGTGGTGAGCAGGTGCGGACGGAGGATGTCGCCGCAGGCGAACACGCCCTGGCGATTCGGCACCTGATAGAACTTGTCGGCCGCGATCAGGCCGCGGCCGTTGTCCAGCTCTTCCATGCCGTTGAGATCGCCCGCCTGGCCAATGGCCGAGACGATGAGATCGGCCTCGAGGTCCATCTCGGTGCCGGGCTTCTCGACCGGCTTGCCGCTCGAGTAGTCGAGCTCGATCACGCGCAGCGCCTTGGCCCGGCCGGTCTTCTCGTCGAGAAGGACTTTCACGGGCAGCAGGCTGCCGCGTATCTTGACGCCCTCGCGCTGCGCGTCCTCGATCTCGTGCTTGGCGGCGTTCATCTCTTCGACCGGCTGCATCGAGATCAGCAGGGCGTCGGCACCCTGGCGTGCCGCCATGGCCGAGACGTCGTGCGCGGTGTGACCCATCACCACGAATTCCGGACGCTCGGTCTCCTTCATGTCCTTGACGTAGCCCAGCCGGCGCGCGACCGAGACCACGTCGACCGAGGTGTCCCCGCCCCCGACCACCACTACGCGGCCGGCGACCGATTTCAGCCGGCCCTGGTTGAAGGCCTCGAGGAACGCGACGCCGCTGATGCAGTTGGGCGCGTCTGCCCCGGGGACGGGCAGGCTGCGGCCGGCCTTGCAGCCGATCGTCAGCAGCACCGCGTCGAACCCGCCTTCGAGATCCCTCAGTTGAACGTCGACGCCGATGCGCGTGTCGAGCCGGACGTCGACGCCCATCGCGATGATCCGGTCGATCTCGCCGTCCAGATGCTTGCGCGGCAGGCGGTAGCCCGGCACACCGTACTTCGCCATGCCGCCCAGTTCGGCGTGATCGTCGAACAGCGTGACGGCGTGCCCCTTGCGGCGCAGCTGATACGCCGCCGAGAGGCCCGCCGGGCCGCCGCCGACAATCGCGACGCGCTTGCCGGTCTCCGGACCCGCACGGAAGGCGAATCCCTGCTCCAGCGCGAAGTCGCCGATGTACTGCTCGACCGCGTTGATGCCGACGTAGTCCTCGACCCGGTTGCGGTTGCAGCCCGTCTGGCAGGGCGCGGGGCATACCCGGCCCATCATCGAGGGGAACGGGTTCGCATCGGTGGAGCGCAGGAAGGCGTATTCCTGCACGCTCGTGCCCTTGGGCGGCCGTTCGACCCCGCGCACGATGTTGAGCCAGCCGCGGACGTCTTCGCCCGACGGGCAGCTCGCCTGGCACGGCGGCGTCTTGTGCACGTAGGTCGGGCACTTGTCGGTTTCGTCGGCGCTGAAGATCTGCTCCCGCGCCGAACCCCATTCGTGGTCGCCGTCCTTGAACCGGCGAAACGTGTGCGTGGCCTTTGCGTCGGGTTTTTCCGCTGGTGCTGACATGTCCGCCTCTATCTCCGTTTGAAGCGCCTCATGGCTTCGGCGCCAGCACGATTGCGTTGCTCACCAGTCCGTGCACGCTGCCGATCATGTCCATCGGGTGCTTGTAGTAGGGCAGCACCTTCGTGAACTGGCTCTTGCAGATGGCGCAGATCGCCGCCATGTAGTTGACGCCGTGTTCTTCCACGACCTGCTGCAGCGCCTGCATCCGCGGCAGCGCGCCCTTGACGCGAAGCTCGGTGAGGTCATCGGTGAGCAGGCCGCCGCCGCCGCCGCAGCAGAAGGTGGACTCGCCGATGGACTCGGGCGCCATGTCGACGAACCTGTTGACGCAGGCGCGGATGATCTCGCGCGGGATCAGGAACTGCCCTCCCGGCGCATCGCCCATGCGCGAGCCGCGCGACACGTTGCACGAGTCGTGGAACGTCACCACCTTGTCGTCGTTGGCGCTCTTGTCGAGCGTGATGGCGCCGCGGCGGATGAGATCGTAGGTCAGCTCGCAGATGTGCTGCGGCGCCGGATAGCGCGGATCGAGAAAATCGAACGGCCCGATGAGCGTGTTCCAGAAACTGTAGGCGACGCGCCACGCATGGCCGCACTCGCCCACGACGATGCGCTTCACGCCCAGGTCGAGCGCGGCCTCGCGGATGCGCTCGGCGACCTTCTGCAGGTTGTCGTGGCTGCCGATGAATAGCGAAAAGTTCGCCGCTTCGGAGGCGTGCGAAGAGAGCGTCCAGGAGATGCCGGCGGCGTGGAACACCTTGGCGTAGCCGATCAGCCCGTCGATATGCGGCTCGGCGAAGAAGTCGGCGCTCGGCGTGACGAGCAGCACCTCGGCGCCCTTCTCGTCGACGGGGAACCTGACGTCGACGCCCGTCGCTTCCTTCACGTCCTCTTCCAGGCCCTCGAGCGTGTTGCGCAGCGCCGGCTCGGGCAGGCCGAGGTTGTTGCCGATCTTGTGCACCTTGCCGACGATCTCGTTGGAATACTTCTGGCCCAGGCCTACGCTATCCATGATGTCGCGCGCCGCCATCGAGATCTCGGCGGTGTCGATGCCGTAGGGGCAGAACACCGAGCAGCGCCGGCATTGCGAGCACTGGTGGAAGTAGCTGTACCAGTCGTCCAGCACCTCCTTCGTCATGTCGCGCGCGCCGACCAGTTTCGGGAATACCTTGCCCGCCAGCGTGTAATAGCGCCGGTAGACCGAGCGCAGCAGGTCCTGGCGCGCGACCGGCATGTTCTTCGGATCCGCGGTGCCGAGGTAGTAATGGCACTTGTCGGTGCAGGCGCCGCATTTGACGCAGGAGTCGAGAAACACCCGCAGCGCGCGCGACTGCGAGACGAGCTCGCCGAGCTTCGTCACCGCGACCTTTTCCCAGCCCGGCACCAGCTCGCCGGGGAAACCCAGCGGTCGCTGATGCTCGGCCTTGGCGACGAACGGCTTGCTGTGCGCCATGGCGCCTTCGCGCACCAGCGGTATCACCGGGTATTCGCCCAGCGCCGGCGTCTCGAATTGGGCCATTCACCCGACCCGCGTGCGGCTGGCGTGGCTGATCTGCGCCGACCAGCCTGCCGTGTGGCGCCGCTCGCGCGCGTCATCCACCTGGTTCAAGCTCGGGCTGAAGAACACCCCCGGCGCGTGCAGCAGCTTGCTCATCGGGAAAACGATCATCAGCATCGCCACGAGCGCGAGATGAACGAGCAGCACCGGATCGGCGGGAAGCGCGTGCCAGTCGAGCGCCATCAGGCCGAGGAAGAACGCCTTGAGGGCGACGATGTCGGTGTGCGCGAGATACTTGATGGCGAGTCCGCTCGCGACGATCGCGGCGATGAGCGCCAGCATCAGGTGATCGGAGGGAGCGCTGATGTAGCGCACGCGATCGACCAGGAAGCGCCGCGCCCAGAGCCCCGCGAGGCCGGCGAGCACGGCGAATCCCGCGTAGAGGCCCATGGGCTGGATGACGGTCACCCAGGTCCAGACCGGCTCCGTGAAATAGCGGAGGTGCCGCAGGAGCACCGCGAAGAGCGCGACGTGAAAGATCCAGCCGAATAGCCAGGTCCACTTGCTGGACCGGAACAGGCTCCGGAAGAGCGTGACCTCGACGAGCATGCGCAGCGCAACGCCCCGGCGCGTGGTCGGCGCCGGAGGGATCGGGATCTTCAGCGGCTGCGGCGTGCGCGCGTACACCCAGCACTTGTACGCAACGCCGCCGGCGAGCGTGGCGGCAGCGAAGTAGAAGAGCAG
>JANMBN010000103.1:0-6666 GCA_031360485.1 Betaproteobacteria bacterium
ACGCGGCCGGCTTGCCGGTGCGCTTCTCCACTTCGCGCAGGATGAGGAGCTGCCCCGCGGAGAAGCTGTTGCAGCTCTTGATCGAATTGATCAGGAGGCCGTCCGCCTGGTACTCGTCGATGTACTTGCAGATCATGTCGACGCGCGACGGCAGGTTGAGGTTGGTGTAGCAGCCGAGACAGTAGTCGGCGAGCGATTCCAGCGGGTGGTCCGGATCGTGGCGGAAGCCGAAGTCGTAGACGCCGCCGACCTTCGAGTACGTCGAGGCGACCACGACCGCGCCCTCGTCGTAGAACATCTTCCAGAAGTCGCGGAAGCTGGTCCAGTTCGGCGGACCCTCGACGACCAGACGGTACTTCTCCTCGCCCATCTCGCCGTCCGGCGTGATCGGTCCCTTGCCCTCGCGCACGCGCTGTTCGATCTCCTGGCGCAGCACGCGGTAGTACTCGGTCGCCTCGGGCATGCCGCGGAAGGCGGTGAAGATCGGCCCGATGTAGTAGACCGCGCCGAAGTATCCGTCGATCGGCGACGGGCGATTCTTCGCCGACTGCAGCACGGCGACGAGGTCGTCCTCCGCCTTCGCCGACTCCTTCATGTATTCGCGCAGCCGGTCGATGTCGAACTTGACGCCGGAGATGCGTTCGAGCGTCGGGATGACGGTCTCCTTCAGCTGCTTCACCACGTATTCGCGCATGTTGGGTGCGACCCGGCCTTCGCCCTGGTAGGGCACGTGCAGCATCACGGTCTCGCAGCCGTACTTGTGGCGGATCAGCTCGAACCACTTCATGAACGTGAAGCAGCCGGTATACGACAGCAGCAGGATGTCGGGCTTCGGCAGGACTTCGCCGGTCGGGCCGATCTCCCCGCCCATCATCATCCCGAGGTCGGCCTTCACGTACGTGCAGACATCCTCGGACTGGCCGTCGCGCTCGGCGTCCATGATCATCTTGCCGGACTTCTTGCGCAGGCCGTTCTGCAGCGCGTTGGTCTCCGGCAGGCTCCGCGCGAAGTCGAAGCACATCAGAAGCTCGTTGAGGTTGCCCGGCACGAACGTCGCCGCGACCTTGCGTCCCGTCTGGCGCGCCGTCGCGAGCTCGTGGTAGTTGCTGTTGATCATCTCCTTCTGCAGCCACATCGCGTCCTCTTTCTGGACGGTCTGCGGCTTCTTGCTGCTCGCGGGCATTGCGGCGGTGGTCGTCATATTGCGGCCTCTCGGTCTGGACCTGGGCTCAGGCGGGGAATCGGCGTCGGTCCGTGGGGCTGCCTTCAGGCGGCCTCGGCCTGTCCGGCTGAAGCCGGACCCACGAGGGCAAGGGCAGGCTCACGCGGCGCTCCAGAGCTTGATCGAATCGGCGAACGTTCCGGCCTGCTCGCGGATCGGCGCCATCTGCCCGGTGTTCTCGGCGTACTTGAACGCGGTATGGGGCACCTTGTGCTTGCCCAGGACGTCCTGCAGCATCGGCCGCTCGAGCAGCGCCGGGTCGCAGAACGACGGCGCGGCGAAGATCACGCCCTCGGCTGCGCGGGTCTTGACCTGTTTCAGCAGGAACACGCCTTTTTCCTCGCGCGTGGTTTCGTATTTCGCCGCGGTGGTCGCCGACCGGTGCAGGAACGCCTTCGACAGCTCGTCCAGCGGATCGGAATCCGCGGGAACGTCGTCGAGCAGCCAGCGCGTCACCAGCATGAAGTCGTCGTCGACGATGTAGCAGCCCGACATCTCGATCGACTTGATCAGCGCTAGCGGTGGCTGCTCGCAGAACGCGCCGGTCAGCACGACGCGGGCGTTGTCGCGTTTCGGCCGCGGGACCGCGTCAGCGGCGGCGATGTAGTCGCGGACGAGCTGCGTGTGCTCCTCGGGTGGCAGCACCATGCCGGCGCGCAGCACGAGGTAGACCTCCGAGGTCGGCGCTTGCCAGGGCTTCGCGGACCGGTACGCGTACAGGTCGCGGACCGCGGCGCGGTTGTCGTTGAAGACGCGGATCGACGCATTGAGCTCGGCGTCGGTAATCGGCGTGCCGCGCAGCTTCCCGAGGTCGTCGCGCAGGACGCCGAGCTCGTGGATGTAGAAGGTCCCGCCGATCGAGTCGACATAGTTCTGCGGCACGTCGAAGTACTTCACATATTTGTCCTTGAACAAAATCTGCCACATCACCGACAGGTTGCGGATCACGTCGCAGATCGAAGGAAACAGCACGCCGTCGAGGCAATCGAGGCGGCCGGTCAGTCCCAGCTCGTTCGTCGAGCGCGGGATGCGGCAGATGTAGCTCTGGTAATAGGCGTCGCCCTGGATCACCTCGAGCTGGTCGCCGCCGCCGAGGATTCCGACCGACAGCATGCCGGCCGCATGAATCAGCTCGCGCGGCACGTAGACCGGGAGGTAGCCGATCGCCTTGCGTCCGGGCACATCCGCCTTCCATGCCTTGACGGCGGATAGATCGAGATCGTCGAACAGCGCCTGGCAGCGCTCGACGATCGGCACAACCGGCGAAAGTGTTGCCATCAGCGATGCTCCCAATGCGGTTTTCGCTTCGCGAGGAATGCGACCAGGCCCTCGTTGGCGTCGCGCGTCGCCATCAGCCGGTCGAGGTAGAGCCGCTCCACCTCGGCCAGGCGACGCCGCAGATCGTGGATCATCGTGCCGCGCGCGGCAGCGAGCGCGCAGGCGAGCGAGGCGGCGCTCTTGCCCGCGAGATGGTCGGCGAAATACGTGAGCGCGGCCGCTTGCGGATCGTCGGCGACGAACTGCACGATGCCCATCGCCTTGGCTTCGCCGCCGCTCACGGAACGTCCGGAAAACAGCAGATCCTCCGCGTCGGGCTGATTGACGCGGTACGGCAGAAGGCACGAGGCCGCCGGTGCGAAGACGCCGAGCTTCATCTCCGGCTGACCGAGCTGTGCGTCGGGTTCGGCAAAGATCGGACCGCCCGCGAGCGCGACCTCGAGCCCGCCGCCGAGGCACTGGCCGCGCACCACGACCAGGATCGGCACCGGGTACTCGACCATCGCCAGCACCAGCGCGTGCAGCGACGCGAGCATTGCCGAACACTGGTCGGGCAGATGCTCCTCGACGCTCGCGCCGAAGCTGAAATGCGGGCCCTCGGCGTCGAGCAGAACGCCGCGCAGCCCCGGATGCCCGCGGTAGGCGACGAACGCGCCGTGCAGCGCCGCGATCATTGCACCGTCGATGAGATTCGCCTTGGGCCGCGCGAGCGTCAGGCGCAGGAGTCCGCCGTCCTGCTCGAGCGCGTCTTTCAGCGGAGACCCGGCGTCCATGCGTTACCCCTTGCCCTTGTTCTTCGGCTGGATCGATTCGTGCAGCGGGCCCACCCAGGATTCGCCGGCGGCGAGCTTCTGCCGCAACAGCACGAAATCCACCTCGCGGTCGTCCTTCGTGCCGTCGTTGAACGCGGTGAAACCGGCGCGCCCCTCGGTCATCATGTTGAGCGCGAGCCAGGCGCGCGAGTTCTCCTTGTTGCGGTTCCATGCGTCGAGTTTCGGCTTGCGCAGCTCCTCGATCGTCTTGGTCGTGCAGTCCGGGAACGTCAGCAGCAGCTTCGCGCAGAGGTCGTGGACCTTCCGGTCGAGCATCGACAGGTCCACGCTTCCGCTCGCCAGCAGCGACTTGGCGGCCTTCGCGGCGTCGCCGGTTTTCGGTTCGCCGAACACGATGCGGCCGTAGTCGTCGACGATGCGCTGCGTCTCGACCAGCGGGTTCGCGACGAACCGGCCGTCGACCTTGAGCGCCGGGGCGATGTCGGCGAGCATCCCCATGTAATACGCCTTGTGTGCCGAGAACGGCTCGCACAGCACGCCGGCGACCATCGCCCGCTCGGTCCCCATGATCGGCGGCAGGAAATCGGTCGCGCCGCCGATCGGCGCCGACCCGTGCTTGGGACCCGCCTGGCCGAAGCGCGCGAGGTCCTGCGCCACCGAGAAGTCGCAGGCCATCCCGATTTCCTGGCCGCCGCCGATGCGCATCCCGTTGACGCGGCAGATCACCGGCTTGTCGCAGGCCAGGATCGCCGAGACCATGTCGTTGAAGAGCCGCATGTACTGCCGGTACTCCTGCGGACGGCCGGCATAGTACTCGGCGTATTCCTTCGTGTTGCCGCCGGTGCAGAATGCACGGTCGCCGGCGCCGGTGAACACGACGCAATTGACGTCGCGCGCGCTCGACGCGGCTCGGAAGGCGAGGATCACGCCCTTCACCATTTCGGTCGTGTACGAGTTGAACTGCGACGGATTGTCGAGCGTGATCCATGCGTTGAAGAGCCCCGGCACCGTCGCGCCGTCCGGCTTCGACGCCGGCCGCTTCTCGAAGCGGACTCCCGGGTTCGAGAAACCGTCGGTGAGATCGTGGTCCTTGAATTCGTGCGCGGGGGGCATCGCGTCGGGGGCGTTCATTTGCAGTTTCCTCAGTGGGTCGGGACGAGCACCGCGCGCTTCTTGATCTCGCGGTGGTGGACGGCGGCGAACACGCGGTTGATGTCTTCGAGCGGATGCGCCTCGACGAACGGCTTGATCGCGACCTTGCCGTCGAGGACGAGGTCGAGCGCCGCGGGGTAGGACTCGGGCGGGCACCCCCAGTTGCCGATCGCGCGCGCGTCGAAGGCCATCAGGTTGGACAGGCGGATCTCGACCTTGTCCATCGTGAAGCCGACGACGGAAAGCGTCGCGCCGTGGACGAGCAGGCCGTACGCGGTGAGCTGTCCGGCCGCGGTGCCCGAGCACTCGAAAATGAACCATTCGGTCGGGCGGAGCCCGTTGTCTTTGGCGAACGCGCCGATCGCGGCTTTCAACGCCCGGCCGTCGTGAGCGCGCGCGTCGAGCGTCAGCGCGGCGCCATGATGCGAGATCGCGTCGAGCTTGGCGGAGTCGACGTCGACCGCGACGACCCTGGCGCCGAAGGCCCGCGCGATCTGGACGCAGTAACCGCCGACGCCGCCGGCGCCCACGACCACGGCGAGTGACCCGGGACCGACGCCGGCGCGGCGCACGGCCTGGTACGGCGTGGTCAGCGCGTCGGCGACGATCGACACGTCGGCGAGCGTCAGCCCGGCAAGAGCGAGGCGCGCCTCGTCGACCGCGCACAGTCCGCGACCGGGGACGACGATGTGCGTGGCGAAGCCGCCGTGGACGTCGTTGCCCGGCATTTTCTGTTTGCGGCAGATCGGCGCGAGCCCGCGCCGGCAGAGATCGCAATCGCCGCAGGGGAGGACCGCGGGAACGATCACCGCCTTGCCCAGCCAGGCTTCGGCGCCGGCGCCGGCCGCCACGACGCGACCGCTGATTTCGTGACCCAGCGCAAGGGGCAGCGGCTGATTGGTCCGCACGCCGTCGTAGAAGTAGCCAAGATCGGTGTGGCAGACACCGCACCCGGCGATCGCGACGACGACTTCCCCGGCGCCCGGTTCTGCGCTGAAGGCAACGCGTTCGAGCGGCGTGTCGACCGCGTTCATCAGCCAGCGGTGGGCCTTTATGCTCATCGGTCCGCTACCTCCTGTCGACCGGTGCGGCTGCCCGCAACCGGGCGGTCCGTGTTCGTGGCGGCAGTGCCGGCCGGGTCGCCGCCAGCGCCTATTGTGGCATTGCAGTACCGTAATGCGGAAATACAGTTTGCATCGTGCGGCCACGCGATTGCGATCGCCTTGATCTGTGTCAATCCCAAGCCGCCGCGCAGCCGGTGTACTGCGCGGATGCGGTGCACGGGAGAAGCGACTTGGAAGCCTCGGTGAATTCCAGCACGACAGCGCGCCGCGCCAGGAGGACGCCGGGCCCGGCGCGCGACACGGTCGCCGGCATCTCGATCGCGCTCGCCGGCAGCGGCGGCAGCGGCGTGATGACCGCGGGCACGCTGCTGCTCGACGCCGCCGCGAAGGCGGGCCTCTACGGCCTGATGGTGCGCACCAGCGGGCCCCAGATCCGCGGCGGCGAGGCCGCCGCGCTGGTGCGGCTCGCCTGCGCGCCGGTCGAAACGCTCGACGACCGCTTCGACCTGCTGCTTGCGATCGACTGGCAGAACGTGGGCCGCTTCGCCGACGAGATTCCGCTGGCCGCGTCCAGCGTCCTGATCGGCGACCCGGACGAGGGCGAGACGCCCGACGTCTTCACGGCGACCGGCGCGAGCTTCGTGCCGCGGCCCCTCAAGAAGATGGCGAAGGCGATTCCCGGGAGCTGGACCAACATGGTCGCGCTGGGTCTCGCCGGAGCGCTGGCCGGCCTGCCGGCCGCCGCGCTCGAAGCCGCGGTGCGCGAATCCTGGAAACGCACGGCTGACGCGCTCAAGGCGAACCTCGCCGCGCTGCGGGCCGGAATGGACGCCGCGACGGGCATCGACGGCGTACCGAAGCTGCCCAGTCAACGTGCCGGGGCGGGCCGGCGCTGGCTGATCAGCGGCAACGAAGCCGCCGGCTACGGCGCCATCCGTGGCGGCGTCCGCTTTGTCGCCGCGTATCCGATCACGCCGGCGACCGAGCTCCTCGAATGGATGGCGCCGGCGCTGGCCAAGGTCGGCGGCACGCTGCTGCAGGCGGAGGACGAACTCGCGTCGGTCAACATGATCATCGGCGCGTCGTACGGCGGCGTGCCCTCGCTCACGGCCACCGCCGGCCCCGGACTCGCGCTGATGACGGAAGGCATCGGGCTCGCATGCAGCGCCGAGGTCCC
>JANMBN010000141.1:0-2281 GCA_031360485.1 Betaproteobacteria bacterium
GGCTACATCTTCGAAAACGAATGGCAGAGCTTTCGCACGCGCCAAAATAGGAAGCTGGAGCTGACATCTTCCGAGCACCTCTATCAGCGGCCCGGACGCTACACGGTCGCGGTCAAGGTCATCGACATCTTCGGCAACGACACGATGTCGCTGGTGCCGGTCAACGTCGGGTAGTCATTTTTACGGATTTGCGGCAGCGTCCTGCAGTTCGGCCGCGCGCAATGTATTCGCGAGCAGCGTCGCGATCGTCATCGGTCCGACGCCGCCCGGCACCGGCGTGATCCACGACGCGCGCTGCACCGCCGCCGCAAAGTCCACGTCACCGCAGAGCTTGCCGTCCGCGCCTCGGTTGATGCCGACGTCGAGCACGATCGCGCCTTCCCGCACCCAGTCGCCCTGGACGAAGTTGGCCTTGCCGACGCCGGCGACGACGATGTCCGCTTGGCGGACCAGCCCGGGAAGGTCGCGCGTCTTCGAGTGGCATATCGTGACGGTGCAACGTTCCATCAGAAGTTCCAGTGCCATCGGCCGGCCGACGATGTTCGACTGCCCGATCACCACGGCGTGCTTGCCGACGAGATCCTCACCGGTATCCTTCAACAGTGTCATGCAGCCAAATGGCGTGCAGGGCCGCAGCAGCGGGCGCTTCAGCACCAGGCGGCCGATGTTGTACGGGTGAAAGCCGTCGACGTCCTTCAGCGGATCGATGCGCTCGGTCACGAGTTCGCTGTCGATGTGGTGCGGCAGCGGCAATTGCACGAGGATGCCGCTGACGGCCGCGTCGCGGTTCATGGCGTCGATCAGCGACAGCAGATCGGCCTGCGACGTCGTCGCGGGAAGGTCGTGGGCGAACGAACGCATGCCGACGGCCTCGGTCGTCCGCCGCTTGTTGCGTACATAGACCTGCGACGCCGCGCTGTCGCCGACGAGCACGACCGCAAGGCCCGGCGGCGCCTTCCCGGCAACGACGCGGGCGGCGACCTGCGCCTTGATTTCGTCCGTCAGACGCGCGGCGCGCGCCTTGCCGTCGATGATTTGGGCGGTCATGGAGTTTGCGAGCTTCGCCTTCGATTCAAGTCACCGCATGCATCACCGCACTACAACTCGTAGGGCCAACGCCGGGAAGTGTGCAGCACCCGCAGTATTTCGACGTCCTTCTCGCGCACCCGATACGGCACGATGTAGGGCAGTCCGCCGATCACCAACTCGCGCGTACCGAGCACACGCCCCGGGCGGCCGACGGCGGGACGATTGGGCAGAGTGGCTTCGATGTGATCGATCAGTTCCAGCACAACGCGCGCGGCGGCGGCGGGGCTGTCGTGCCCGAAATAGCTCGCTATGTCGTCGAGATCGCGCTCAGCGTGCTTTGTCCAGCGCAAGCGCAAGCTTTTTCTCCCACTTGGACTTCAGGCGCGCATGGTCGATGAAGCGGCCCTTTTCGGCGTCGCGGATGCCTTCCTGTATCGCCGCGATCTGCCATTCGTTCAACTCGACGAACTGTCGTACGGCTTCCGCGGCGAGCGCAGCGCGGCTCCGATCCGTGGCCTTTGCCAGCTTGTCGAGGCGCTTCCGGACATCAGGATCCAGCCGCAGCGTCACGGGCTCGTTCATGCTGCCTCCGTGTATACAATGAATACATTTTCGGCTGAAGCCGACGGCATGTCAACCTGCCCGCAAAACGCGCTGCCATGGCGCAAGCGCCGGGGCAAGCCAAGGCGGCTGCTCGGCCTCCCCGATTCACTGCAGCGCCCGCCAGCGGCGCTACAATCCCCGCGTGATCGATGGCACGACGCTGGCGGCGATTCGTGATCGGCTCGGGGCGGCGCTCGCTCCGCCCCGGCAGGCGTACCGTCCGCTGTGGGTCGAGCGCCACGAGACGGGCTGGCTCGACGATGCGCGCGCCGCGCGCCTCGCGGCGTTTGCCGATGTCTTCGACGTGCGGGACGACGGCGTCACGTTCGTCGGCGGGATCGACACCGCGGCGGCGCGAACCGCGGCGCTCGACCGCGTGGCGCGCGCGCTGGCAGCCGACGGCCTGCTGACCGCGTGGCGCGACGAGCGCTACGCCGTGGCGCCGGAAATCGGCGCGCCGCCATGGTTCCTGCTCGAGCGTGCAGCCGCCCGGTTTTTCGGCATCCGCACGTTCGCCGCGCACGTGAATGGGGTCGTCCGCGGCGACGATGAAATCCGGATCTGGTTTGCGCGGCGCAGCGCGACCAAGGCAATCGACCCGGGGATGCTCGACAACCTCGTGGGCGGCGGCATCGCTGCAGGGCAGTCG
>JANMBN010000156.1:0-1575 GCA_031360485.1 Betaproteobacteria bacterium
GCGACAACTCAGCCTACGAGGCCGCCAACGTAGGCGGCCTCTTTCATTTGTTGTAGACCGAAAGCGCAATGTCGCTCATGGCACTTTTCAGACAATCGCTGCATTGCAGCGCCAGTGACGCTATTGGGTGTACAGCGGACAACGGGCAGCGCTGGGGCTGAATTGCTAGGCCCTGAATGATGTGGTGGACGGCGCCCACTCTGCGGCATCGAAGTGCCATAGGGTAGTTGCGTCGAAACGCAACCACATTGAGGGGAGCCGTCCATGGGCGAGGTTATCACAATCGGGATCGATATTGCGAAGTCGGTGTTTCAGATTCACGGCGTCGATGCGGAAGGCACGGTGGTGATCCGCAAGCGTGTTGGTCGAGCCAAGTTTCTTGAGTTCTTTGAAAAGTTGCCACCTTGCCTCGTTGGCATGGAAGCGTGTGCAACGGCGCACCAGTGGGCGCGCGAGCTCAAGAAGCTCGGGCACGACGCCCGTCTCATGCCGCCGACCTATGTCAAAGCCTACGTGAAGCGCGGCAAGAACGATGCAAACGATGCGGCGGCAATCTGCGAGGCCGTCACGCGGCCATCGATGCGGTTTGTTCCGATCAAGAGCGTCGAGCAGCAGAGTGCGCTGATGCTGCATCGGACACGGGATCTCCTGATCCGCCAGCGGACACAATTGATCAATGCACTTCGTGCCCACCTGGCCGAGCTCGGGCTGGTGGCAGCGAAGGGGCATGAAGGATTGCAGCAACTGGTTACGGCCGTGACGGAGAGCGGCGATGAGCGGCTGCCAAGTGACGCAGGCTTTGCTTGTCAAACGATTGTCGCGCAACTGCACGCGGTGCAGACCCAGGTCAACGGGCTCGACAAGCGCATCACTCAAGCCCATCGCGCCAACGCGGACAGCAAACGACTCGATGCTATTCCAGGGTTCGGTGTGATCCTATCCACGGCGGTTGTGGCGACGATGACCGATCCAAAGGCATTCAAGACCGGACGCGAGTTTGCAGCCTGGATTGGATTGGTGCCGCGGCAGAACTCCACCGGTGGAAAGGAACGCCTCGGCTCGATTTCCAAGCAGGGTGATCGCTACCTACGACGACTATTGGTCGTCGGCGCAATATCCATTGTCAGGACCGCCCGGACGCGGCCCGACAAGTATCCCTGGGTGATCGAACTGCTGGCTCGTCGGCCGGCCAAGGTGGTCGCGGTAGCACTGGCCAACAAGATGGCGCGGATCGCCTGGGCGGTGCTGGCCAAGGGCGAGACCTATCGGGCGCCGGTCCGATCAAGCGATGCCACCATCGCAGCGGCGGCTTGAAGGGCCTGGCATTGGAACAGCGGAGTTACGTCGAAGACGTATAGGAAAGTCGAGGGTGATGATGGTTTGATGCGAACCGGTTGGACCGGGGATCGAGAGAACCCGTGAATGGGTCAAGCGCTGTCGAGCGCGAGCGATTGATAGGGACTCGATCTGCGGATTACATCAGGGCCAGCGGCTATGAGCGCCGCACGAACAGGCCGGACACATGACTTGCACCCGACCGCAAGCAGAAAAAGCCAAAAGAATCCCTTGACCCGT
>JANMBN010000197.1:0-4102 GCA_031360485.1 Betaproteobacteria bacterium
CGGACCCACGGCGCTCGCCGATTGCGACCACTCTGCCATTGGGCCGCCTTCAGTCGGCGTGCATCCGCGCGTCGCGCCGCGTCCCGCTGAAGCCGGACCCATGACGCTCGCCGATCGCGACCACTCTGCCGTGGGGCCGCCTTCAGTCGGCATGCGTCCGCTCGTCGCGCCGCGTCCGGCTGAAGCCGGACCCACGGCGCTCGCCGATCGCGATCGTCCGACTCCGTGGGTGGACACAGGACTTCTCATGCGACCACACGTTTCACGGCCGCGGCGACGTTCTCGACGGTGAACCCGAAATGCTTGAACAGCACGCCCGCCGGCGCCGACTCGCCGAAGCGGTCGAGGCCGACGACCGCGCCCCGCGGATCGTCGGCGGCGCCGACGTATTTGCGCCAGCCGTCCGTCGAACCCGCCTCGACGGCGACGCGCGGCACGTCCGGCGGCAGCACGCTCGCTCGATACGCTGCGTCCTGCCGGTCGAAGACACTGGTGCACGGCATCGATACGACGCGCGCGGCAATGCCATCCGCGGCGAGCGCGTCGCGCGCGCCCATCGCCAGCGCCACCTCCGATCCCGTGGCGATGATCACGGCCCGCTTCGCCCCCGTGCCATTCCAGTCGGCGAGCACGTAGGCTCCGCGCCGGATCGACGCGATCTGACCCGGTTCGCGCTTCTGGAACGGCACGTTCTGCCGCGTGAACAGCAGGCACGACGGGCCGTCGTCGTGCTCGATCGCCGCGTCCCACGCGACGGCGGTTTCTACCGTGTCGCAGGGCCGCCACACCGTCATGTTCGGAATGAGGCGAAGGCTCGCGGCGTGCTCGACCGATTGGTGTGTCGGTCCGTCCTCGCCCAGGCCGATCGAATCGTGCGTGAACACGAAAATCGACCGCAATTTCATGATCGCCGCCATCCGCAGCGCGTTTCGCGCGTAATCGGAGAACGTGAGAAACGTGCCCACGTAGGGGATGAACCCGCCGTGCAGCGCCAGGCCGTTCGCGATCGCGCACATGCCGAACTCGCGGACACCGAAGTTGACGTAGTTGCCCGCGGTGTCGCGCGTGACCGTCTTGCTGCCGGACCAGTTGGTGAAGACGGATCCGGTCAGGTCCGCCGCGCCGCCGATCATTTCCGGCAGCGCCTTCGCGTAGCTCTCGATCGCCTGCTGCGATGCCTTGCGGGTGGCGACGGTCTCCCCCCTGGCTCCCTGCGCCTCGACAAACGCGTTCGCCGTCGCGCGCCACGCGGCGGGAAGCTCGCCGTGCCCCCGCCGAGTGAAGTCGGCGGCGAGTTCCGGATACGCGGCGCGATATCGCGCGCAGCGCTCGTCCCACGCCTTCTCGGCGCTCGCGCCGCGCTCGCGCGCATTCCAGCCCGCGTAGACCTCGGCCGGAATCTCGAACGGCGCATGCGTCCATCCGAGCGCGATGCGTGTCGCGGCGACTTCCTTCTCGCCGAGCGCCGCGCCGTGCGCCTCGGCCGTGCCGGCCTTGGTCGGCGCGCCTTTGCCGATCACCGTCCTGCAGCAGATCAGCGTCGGGCGATCGGTGACCTTCAGCGCGGCGCCGATGGCCGCGTCGACCGCTTCGACGTCATGGCCGTCGACGCTTCGCACGACGTTCCACCCGTAAGCTTCGAAGCGCATGCCGGTGTCGTCGGTAAACCAGCCCCTGGTCTCGCCGTCGATCGAGATCCCATTGTCGTCGTAGAACACCATCAGCTTGGACAGGCCCAGCGTGCCTGCGAGCGAGCACGCCTCGTGCGAGATGCCCTCCATCAGGTCGCCGTCGCCGACGAACACGTAGGTGCGGTGGTCGACGATCGCGTGGCCCGGACGATTGAACTCCGCGGCGAGCAGCTTCTCGGCAAGCGCCATGCCGATGGCGTTGCTCAAGCCCTGGCCGAGCGGGCCGGTCGTCGTTTCGACGCCCGGCGTCACGCCCACTTCCGGGTGGCCCGGTGTCTTCGAATGCAACTGCCGAAAGCGTTTGAGTTCGTCCATCGGCAGGTCGTACCCGGTGAGATGCAGCAGCGCGTAGAGCAGCATCGAGCCGTGGCCGTTCGAGACGACGAAGCGATCGCGATTCGGCCATTTCGGATTCGCCGGGTTGTGCGAAAGATGACGATTCCAGAGCGCGACCGCGATGTCGGCCATGCCCATCGGCATGCCCGGGTGGCCGCTTTTCGCGGCCTCGACGGCGTCCATCGCGAGTGCGCGTATCGCATTGGCGAGCGTGGAATCGGAAGCGCGGGGTGCGGCAGTCATGGCGGTCGTTCGAACCTTCGCGGAAACGGGCCGGAGGAGCTGCGGCCGCGGGCGGGGCATTTCATCAAGATACCGCCGGCTTCCCGGCGGCGCGTACGCATTTTCTCTTGTGCGTAACCCGAAATTATCGCGCCCGAGGACGTTTTGTGCAATAATTGAATGTTTACGACACAGAGCACGGCAGCGATGCCGAGTTGGGTGGGCGCCCTTCTTCCCGCGATGCGCGGGCGGCGGGGCTTTTTCTTCAGCGCCACCGGGCACACTGGCCTAACTTTGTCGGGGGCTCCAAGGGGACGACTAATGGACGGAATCCATCTGTTAGGCGAATGGTACGAATGCCCTGCCGACACGCCGGAGTTCACCCGCGCCGAAGCCCTGCGTGCGACCTGTCTCGACGCGGTGCGCGCCGCGGGGCTGACCATCGTCGGCGACGCGTTCCACCAGTTCGCGCCGCAGGGTGTGACGGGGACGGTGCTGCTCGCGGAATCCCATCTCGCGATTCACACTTGGCCGGAGTGCGGTTTCGTGACCGTCGATGTCTACGTCTGCAATCTCGCGACCGACAACAGCGACAAGGCCGAACGGCTTTTCCACGCGCTCGAAGCGGCGCTGAAGCCGAAGCGCACGAAATTCCAGGTGATCCATCGCGGGAGCGTGGATGACTGACGGGCCGGTCGAAGGCGCGACCGCCGCGCCCCATGATCTCGCCCCCGGAGTGATGACCGAAGCGCTCACCGCCGAGTGGGGCTTCTACATTCGCTCGGCGCGCCGGTTCGAGCATTTCAAGTCCGCGTACCAGTCGATCGAAGTGCACGACAGCGTACCGTTCGGCAGGCTGTTCCGCCTCGACGGCCACTTCATGACGTCCGAAAGGGACGAGTTCTTCTATCACGAAAATCTCGTGCACCTGCCGGCGCTCACGCACCCGCGGCCGGAGCGTGCGCTGATCGTCGGGGGCGGTGATGGCGGGTCGGCGGAGGAACTTCTGAAGCACCCGTCGCTCGCGTCGGTGACGCTCGTCGAGATCGATGCCGCGGTCGTCGACATCGCGCGCAAGTATCTGTCCGCGGTCCACGGCGGAGCGCTGGACAACCCGCGGGTCACGCTCGAGATCGGGGACGGCTTCGAGTATGTGCGTACAGCGCCGGAGCGATTCGACCTGATCGTGCTCGACCTGACCGACCCCGGGGGTCCGTCGGAGAAACTCTATACGCAGGATTTCTACCGCGCATGCGCGGCACGCCTCAACCCGGGCGGCGCGCTGTCGCTGCATATCGCGAGCCCGATCGCGCATCCGGAGGTGATTCGGGCAACGCTTCGGAGCCTCCGCGCGGCCTTTGCGCGCGTCACGCCGTATCTGACGTCGGTTCCGCTCTATGGCGGCATGTGGATGATGGCATGCGCGTCGGCAACCCTCGACCCCGCGGGTCTGTCGGCAGAGGAGATCGACCGCCGCATCGGAGCGCGCGGCCTCGGCAAGCTCCAGTACTACAACGGGGACATGCACCGCGCCGCGCTCGCTCTCCCGAATTTCGTCCGCGAACTCGTCGGCTGAGCACCGCGGCCGGGCCGCGAGCGGCGCAATCGGCGAAAAAACCTCCGCGTTGGAGCTCCTCGTCGCGCCCCGCCCGACGGCGTATCGACCGATCGAGGGGCCTCCAGTCAACCTGGGCCGCCGTTGCCGCGTTGGGGGAGCGAAGCCGTGCCGTTGCCGAACGGCCCGACTTGAAGCCCGCGGTCATTGCCCCCACATGGTAATCGGGCAGGTCGGCCGCATCGGCACCCTGCGCAGCGGAGGGATCATGGCAACCGGCGTCAACATGCTGAACCTG
>JANMBN010000214.1:0-3180 GCA_031360485.1 Betaproteobacteria bacterium
ATCCTGGCACCCGACGACATCGAGCCGATCGTCGCCGAGCTGATCCGGACGACGGATCGCGCCCGCGCCCGGGCGGTGCAATGGCGGATCAGCGCGTGGAAGAACGCACTGGTGTCGCCGGCCGCGGCCGCGAAGGCTGCGGAAAGCGACGACGACGCGACGGCGGGAGACGCCTATCGGCGCTACGACGACACGCTGCGCGCGTATCAGGCCGTCGATTTCGACGACCTGATCTCGTTGCCGATCGGACTTCTCGACGCGAACGCGGCGGCGGCGGCGAAGTGGCGCGAGCGCTGCGCGCACCTGCTCGTAGACGAATACCAGGACACCAACCCGGCGCAGTACCGCCTCTTCAAACTGCTCGCCGGAGAACGCGCGGCGTTCACGGTCGTCGGCGACGACGACCAGGCGATCTACGGCTGGCGCGGCGCCTCGCTCGACAACCTCGGTGAATTGCCCAAGGATTATCCGGCCTTGTAGGTCGTGAAGCTCGAGCAGAATTACCGGTCGACGGTGCGGATCCTGCGCTCGGCGAATGCGCTGATCGCGAATAACCCCAAGCTCTTCGAAAAAAGACTCTGGAGCGAGCACGGACACGGCGACCCGATCCGGGTGACGCCGGCGGCGGACGACGAGGCCGAGGCCGAAGGCGTCGTCCTGCGCCTGCTCGCGCACCGGTTCGAGCATCGCGGCCGCAACGGTGACTACGCGATCCTCTATCGCGGCAACCACCAGGCGAAGGTCTTCGAGCAGCAGCTTCGCGCGCACAACATCCCCTACGAAATCTCCGGCGGCCAGTCGTACTTCGAGCGCGCCGAGATCAAGGACATCGTCGCCTATCTGCGCCTGATCGCCAACGACGACGACGATCCGGCGTTCATCCGCGCGGTGACCACCCCCAGGCGCGGCATCGGCGCGACGACGCTCGAGAAGCTGGGCGCAATTGGCGGCGTGCGGCACGAGAGCCTCTTCGCCGCGGTGTTCGCGCCCGAGTCCGCCGCCGCCATTCCTGCGCGGCAACGCGAGATCCTCGACGGGTTCTGCGCGACGGTCAATTCCTTGCGCCACCGCGCTCCGCGCGAGCCCGCGGCGCGCCTGCTCGAAGAACTCGTCGCGACCATCGGCTACGAGGACTTCCTGCGTGCGAGCTGCGATCGGAAGCAGGCGGAAAGCCGTTGGCGCAGCATTCGCGACTTCATCGGCTGGCTCTCGACCAAGGGCGAGGCCGATCGCAAGAACCTGCTCGAGCTCACCCAGACGATCGCGCTGATCACGCTGCTCGAGGGACAGGACGAGCGCTCCGGCGACGCCGTGCGGCTTTCAACGTTGCACGCGGCGAAAGGGCTCGAGTTTCCGCACGTGTTTCTGGTCGGGCTGGAGGAGGGACTCCTGCCTCACCGGGAGTCGGTAGCCAACGGCAACGTCGACGAGGAACGGCGGCTGATGTATGTCGGCATCACCCGCGCGCAGCGCAGCTTGCACCTGTCCTATTGCCGCCGCCGGCGGCGCGCCGGGGAACCGGTCGAATGCCAGCCGTCGCGCTTTCTCGGCGAGCTCGCGGCGGAGGATCTGCGCTGGGCCGGTGCGCCGGTTTCCGCCGACGAGGCCGCGCGCGAGAAATCGGCCGGCACCGAACGGCTGAGGCAGCTGAAGGCGATGGTCGCGGCGAAGTAGGTCAAGGAACGCATGCAGGCGGCGCCTCTGGTGCGCGTACGCAACGTTGCCGCTTCCTGTTGATCCGTGCATCATGGCATCGCGCCGGCCGGGCCGTACCGAAGCCGGAATCCAGGAGCCAATCGTGGACCCGCTGAGCGTCAAGCGTCGCCTGACCTGCATTCTTGCTGCCGATGCCGTAGGGTGTAGCCGGCAGATGGGGCAGGACGAGGAGGGCACGATACGCGTGCTGACCGCGCACCGCGCCGTCATCGATGGGATCATCACGTTCCACGGCGGCCGCATCATCAGCACTGCCGGCGATTCGGTGCTTGCCGAATTTTCGAGCGTCGTGGAAGCCGTGCGCTGCGCAGTGGAAATCCAGGAAGCGCTCAAGACGCGCAACGATGCGCTGCCCGAAAAGAGTCGGATGCATTTTCGAGTCGGGGTCAATCTCGGCGATGTCGTCGTAAAGAACGATGACCTGCTCGGCGACGGCGTCAACGTCGCGGCGCGGCTCGAGACGATCGCCGAGCCCGGCGGCATCTGCATCTCCTCGAGCGTGTACGACCAGATCACCGGCAAGCTGGATTTGGGCTTTCAGGACATCGGCGAGCAGACCCTCAAGAACATCTCTCGGCCCATACGCGTTTATCGTGTGTCGGGCACGGGAGTGCCGCAACGACCGGCGCCACCGGCGCCGCGTGCGGGCAAACCCTTTGCCTTGGGTATCGGCGTGGCGGCGGTCGTGGGGATTGCCGGAATCGCCGCGTGGCAAGCGGGGTGGCTGCGCTTCGGTGCGACCGACCATGTAAGTCCGACGAACGCCGCGGCGCCTGTCGTGGTGCCGGCACCGAGCGCAGCAGCGCCGAGCGGTGCGACGGCAGGCACTCCCGCTGCTCCCGGTGCGCCGCTCCCCCAGTCCGACGCCGACACGCTGCGCCTGCGTGCTGATGCCGAGGCACTCAAGAAGCAAGCCGCATTGGAACTCGCTCGCGCTCGGTCCGACGCCGAAGCTCTGCGCGCCGCCCGGACGAAAGCGGACGTCGAAGCGGAAGCAAGCCGGGCGCGCGCGCAAGTCGAGGCCGCTGCGGCGCGCGCAATGAGCGACACTCAGGCCGCAACGCGCGATGCGGAGGCCCGGGCGGCCAAAGCTGCGAACGCGCCGCGCAGCACGGACAACAAGCCGGGCGATATCGCTCCGGTTGCTGCGGCGGCGGCGGACAAGACCGCGCGCACTGCCGGGAGCGCGGCGCCCGGCGGCGCCCCCTATGATGGTTCATGGAGCGCTACCGTCGTTTGCGCGCCATCCGAAGGGGCCTCGGGCTACAAGATAGATATCAACGCGCAAGTTAAGGACAACTTTCTTCGGGGCGAGCAAGGTGTCGAGGGCAAACCCGGCTGGCTGAGGCTCCAGGGCATAATACAAGCCTGACGGCAGTGCGACGCTCGACGCACAAGGGCTCACGGGCGACCCTAAATACAACATCAAGGGCGTTGCTCAGGGCATGCCGTATTCCTACCGCG